>JBBREC010000060.1:0-18729 GCA_038203295.1 Caulobacterales bacterium | reverse complement strand
CTGGGCGGTGGCCGGAACGCGGGTCACATCGGTCGAGTTGAAGTTGGCCCCGAAGGTGAAGGCGAAGGTCCCCAACGCCTCTGTTTCGGTCTTGAAGTTGGCGATGATGTCGACGCCCTGGGTCTCGGTGTCGACGCCGTTGATGAAGAAGCGTCCGCCGCCGACGGCGACGAAGCCCTGGGAAACCAGATAGGCCCGCACATTGGCCTGGGTCAGGTTCTCGGAGAGGACGATGCGGTCGTCGATATCGATGCGATAGGCGTCGATGGTCAGGTTAACCCGGCCGAGCCGGAACACCGCGCCGATCGCGTAGTTGATCGAGGTTTCCGAATCGAGCGGCTTGGCGCCGAGAGCCACCGCCACCGGGTCCGTCGCCGGGAAGGTGGTGATGTCGAAGGGCACGCCATTGATGAAGTTAGTGGAGGTAGTCGAGAAGAACTGCTGCTGCAGAGACGGCGCACGGAAGCCGTTCTGGATCGAGCCGCGCAGAGCGAAGGTCTCGCTGAAGTCGTAGCGGGCGGCGAGCTTGCCGGTCACCGTCTCGCCGAAGTCGGAGTAGTGCTCAGCGCGCAGGGCGCCAGACACCAGGAAGGCGTCGGTGAGGTTGGCCTCGATATCCAGATAGGCGCCGACCGAACTGCGGTCTTCGTCGACCACGTTGGAAGGCCGGAAGCCCGGGAAGACCTGCGCTCCGGAGGGCGTCGGGGCGCCGTTCAGCAAAGCGCCGCCGTTGCGATAGGAGTCAGGCTCGCCCGCATGGATTTCGTAGCCTTCGCGACGGACTTCGATGCCGGCCGCGACGTTGAGCGGAGAAGCCAGGCCCGCGTCGAAGGTGCGAACGCCTGAGATGTTGAAGACCAGTTGGTTGTACTCAAACCCGCCGGCGTCGAACACTGTCTTGCTGCTCGGGCCGATGGACCGGTTCAGCGTGTCGCGGATCACGAAGTCCATCGAATTGGACCCGTAGACCAGCGAGGTATCCATGTTCCATTCGCCGAGCATCCAGGTCGCGCCGCCGGCCACGGAGAAATCTTCAACCGTCGGATTGATCAGCGGCAGGAAGCCGTTGGGATAGATCGAGGTGATGTTGCGGTCGTCGAGCGAGCGACGGAAGAACCCCGCGGAAAGCGCTTCGCGATTCTGGTAGCTGGCCCAGCCATAGAGGGAGACGGTGTCGCTGACGTCGTAACCGGCGTTGGCGAACAGGGTGTACTGCTTGACGTCGGGCTCGCCGAACCAGGCGTTGTAGCGGTCGAAGCTGGCTTCCCGCGGATCGAAGGCGCCGTTCACCAAGGCGTACTGCTGACGCCAGTCCGGCGCCGTGCGGATCGTCTTGTTCTGGTCGAGATATTCACCAGCCAGGGTCAGATAGCCCTCCTCGCCCAGCGGCAGGCCGACCCAGCCGGAGAGGTTGAGCGTCTCGCCGTCGCGACGATCGTACTTGGCCTTGTCGGCCACGCTGAAGTTGGCGCCGGCGGGTACGGGTGCGACGAGGGTCTTCACTGTGGTCACGCGCGAACCGTAGGTGGCGGTGAGGCCGCCGCCGCTCGAGGCTTCGCGAAGGCGCAGGTTCAGCACCCCGGCGATGGCGTCCGAGCCATATTGGGCCGAGGCGCCGTCGCGCAGCACTTCGATGGACGACACCATGGCCGAGGGGATGGTGTTCAGGTCGACCGACGAGGCGCCGCGACCGATCGTGCCGTTCAGGTTCACCAGGGACGCCGAATGGCGGCGCTTGGAGTTCACCAGAACCAGGGTCTGGTCGGGCGACAGGCCGCGCAGGGTGGCGGGCCGAATCGTATCGGTGCCGTCGGCCAGGCCGGGACGCGGGAAGTTGAAGGAGGGCAGGGTGACCGAGAGCGCCTGGTTCACCTCGGTGACGCCGAGTTGGCTCAATTCATTGGCGCTGATCACGTCGACAGGGACGGCGGTGTCCAGGACCGTGCGGTTGGCGGCGCGCGTGCCGGTGACGATGAACTCATCGACCACGGTCGCAGAGGCCGGGGCCTGGGCGAGCGCTTGGCCGCCGGTGAGCAAGGTTGCGGCCGAAGCGGTCGCGAGCAGAATGTGACGAGAAATCATGGATACCCCCAAAGCATTGCTCGGCGGCTGTTGGCCGCTCTGCAGCAGGTCTGAGGTGAAGCTAGTGAGGTTTGCGGCAACTCGTTATGGCAAATCTGTCACAAAAGTGCGCAAACTTTGTCTCATCGCGCCATAACTTTGAGCGATCTTCGTCGCGAACGGCTCCAGGTACGAAAGCGGCGCGGGGCTTGAAGGCCCCGCGCCGCGGTAGGAAAGCGAGTAGCGACGACCTAGTGGTCGGCGCCGAAGTCCACGTCATGGGAGCCGGCGCCGCCGGCGGCCATGTCGGCCGCGGCTTCTTCATCGGCGATACGGTCTTCCTCGAACTGCGAGGAGATGACGTTCTCACCGCGGGCTTGGCGCTCGGCCTCGTCCTGGCTACGGGCGATGTTGATGTCGACGCTGACCGCCACTTCGGCGTGCAGGCGGATCTTCACCGGATGAACGCCCAGCATCTTGATCGGCTTGTCGAGGGAAACCATCGACCGGTCGATCTTGCCGCCGGCGGCGTTGACGATGTCGGCGACGTCGCGGCCCGTGACCGAACCGTAGAGCTGGCCGGTTTCGCCCGCCTGACGGATCAGGATGTAGGACGTGCCGTCAAGCGACTCGCCCGCCTTGCCGGCCTGTTCCTTGGTCTTGGCGTTGCGCGCCTCGATCTCGGCGCGCTGGACGTCGAAGACCTTCTTGTTGGCGGTGGTGGCGCGGAGCGCCTTCTTGCGCGGCAGCAGGTAGTTGCGCGCGTAGCCGTCCTTGACGGTGACTTCGTCGCCCAGACCGCCACGGCCTTCGACTCGTTCGAGCAGAATGACTTTCATGTGCCTGGCTCCCTTACTTCACGACATAGGGGAGGAGGGCCAGGAAACGGGCGCGCTTGATGGCCTTGGCCAGTTCGCGTTGCTTCTTGGCCGACACCGCGGTGATGCGCGAGGGCACGATCTTGCCGCGCTCGGAGACGTAGCGCTGCAGCAGCTTCACGTCCTTGTAGTCGATCTTCGGGGCGTTGGCGCCGGAGAACGGGCAGACCTTGCGGCGGCGGAAGAACGGGCGGCGCTGGCCACCCGCTGCGGCGCCGGCGGCCGGCGCGGTTGCGGTTTCGTCGGTCATCAGAAAGAGTCCTTCGGGCCGAAGTCGTCGCGGCGCGGCTCGCGCTCACGATCGCGATCGCGGCGGGCGAGGATCGGCGACAGTTCCAGATCCAGTTCCTCGACGCGCACGGTCAGATACCGCAGCACGTCTTCGTTGATGCTCAGCTGGCGTTCCATTTCCTTCACCGCGTCGGACGGTGCGTCGATGGACAGGAGCGAATAGTGACCCTTGCGGTTCTTCTTGATCCGGTAGGTCAGGTTGCGAAGGCCCCAGTACTCGATCTTGCCCACGGTCCCGCCGCCGGCTTCGATCAGAGATTTCATAGTGTCGTTGAGGGCTTCGGCTTGTTGCGGCGAGATGTCCTGCCGCGAGATGACGACGTGTTCGTATAGCGCCATAGTTTCCTTCTTCCGTTGGGTAGGCGGCGCGTCCGGTGGCGGAAGCACCGCCGGAAACGATGGATCCCAGGCCGCGAAATGATTTCGCGAAGGACCGCCTTCCGTGAAGAGGCGCGCATGTACGGGAAAAGGCCCGCCAAGGCAAGCTTGGCGAGGGACGCGTCGCGGTCGCGCGTGGAGATCGCAGCTTGCGCGCCGCGCCATCAGCGCTTCAGGGCCGATGGCGCGGTCGCAGCGGTGGGGTCCTACTTCTTGCCCTTCAGCGCCTTCACGGCGTTCAGCGTCTGGTTCACGTGGTCGGAGGCGTCGAGGTTGTCGTAGGCGAAGACCACCGTGCCGTTCTGCGCGATCACGTAGGATGTGCGGGCCGAAAGCTCCATCGGGGTCTTCATGCCGGCCATCTTCAGGGGGGCGTCGTACTGGTTGGCGATCTTGGCGCCGGGGTCGGCGGCCACGGCGAACTTGCCGCCGCAGTGTTCGGTTTCCTTCGAGAAGTCCGCCAGTTCGTTGATCTTGCCGGCGGTGACGCCGATGACCGTGGCGTTCTGGGCCTTGAAGTCCGGAATCGCTTCCGAGAACAGGTGGGCCTCAAGGTTACAGCCCTTGGTGTGCGCCGAGGGGAAGAAATAGACCACCACCGGGCCCTTCTTGAGGGCGTCCGAGAGCTTGAAGGTGAAGGGCGCTCCGGCCAGGTAGGCCTGTGCGGTGAAATCGGGCGCCTTGGTCCCGGGCTTGAGGTCGGCCAGGGCCGGCGAGACGAGGGCGGCGGCCGCGACGATAGCGCTGATGGCGGCGGTGGCGATGAGACGCTTCATGTTGTTTTCCCGAGGACTGTGGCGGTTTTGAATGCGGCGGCTTTTTTACACCGATCGCGGCAGCTTGTCGCGGGGGCTGCAGTGTCTTGATGCGCGAGGCGGCCGCGCGCCACACCCCGCGATCTAGTTGTAGTTCGCCGTGACCGTGAACATACCGGCGTAGGCGCCGCTCACCATGGTGTTGCTGATCGGGAATGAGCCGCCGACCCCGAAACTGAACGATCCCTGGGAGCCCAAGCTGGCGCTGAGCAGTGGCGATGCGCCGGCCGAGCTGGTGGTCGTCACCGTGAGCGCCTGGGGGCCGGTCATCTGGAAGCTGGCCGGGACACTGATGCTGATGGCCTGGCCGCCCTCGCCGGTGACGTTGAACGCGGCCCGGGTCGGCAACGGCGTGTCGACGCCGGTTCCGCCGCTGACGGTGCGCACGCCCGTGACCGCATCCAGACTGACCGTGCCGCCGCCAACGGCCGGCTTGATGATCGCGCCGAAGTTCAGGTCGGAAGTCTTGGCCATCGCCAGCGAGCGGATGATCCGCACCTGCGCGCGGCCGATGGCGCCGGTGGTGGGCGTAGCCGGGCTCTCGGCGACGAAGACGAAGAAATCGCTTTCCGCATCGCCGGTCGCCAGGCCGCTGTCGTCCCCGGCGACCCCAAGGTCGGCCCCGACCCAGAAGGTCTTGGACGCGTTCGGCCCGATCGCGGCGATGCTGAAATTGGGCGAACCTGGTGCGCCCGGGCTGCCGGAAAGGACGGCGGTGCCAAGGGCGAACACGATGCGCACAAGGCTGCGCGCGCGCTTGGTTGGAGCGCCCGCCACGCCAAGCTTCACGTTGACGATCTTGGTACAGTCGTTGGCGACCTGCGCCTGACAGGCGACCGTGACCATGGCCCGGGACCCGCCGGCGGTGTTGCGCACGCCGCCGCCTGAAAGGGTCGAGACATTTCCGGTGTTGGGATCGATGCGGAAAACGGTGTCGCCGGTGGCGGCCGATGTAACGACGCCGATGTCTATATTTGGGCTGATGGTGACCGTGTAGGTCGAGGCGTGCGCGCCCGCGGCCAGGCCCTGGGCAAGCAGCGCCGCCGCCAGGGCGAGCGGCCGAAGCCATCTGATCGTCGAAGTCCTGGGCAAAATCGGTCGCGCTCGCTTTCGACGCCCTATCGGGAGCGGATTTCCGAGCCTGTCAACTGAATGCCCCTCACGCGCCATATCATGGGACGTCTGGACGCGGGTCGAAGACCACCTCGGCGTTGACGTCGGGGGTAAAGCCGCCGTCCGGCTTGATCGTGATCACCACCGGGTTGACCAGGCGCATGCGCAGTCGCCTGGCCTGTTCGGTGTCGAGTTCCAGGCGATACGCGCCGGACGGCAGATCCTGGAAACTCACCGAGCCGTCGAACTCGGTGACGCCCTCGGTTGACGCGCCCTTGGCGTCCACCAGCCGCACGCGGGCCGCCGACAGGCCGACCGCCTGGGCGTCCGGACGACGGAGCCTGATGTTGACCATCACCTCGCTGGTCGGGCGCAACGGATATTCGATCTCGGTGACGCCGCCCGGGCGCGGCGAGAATTCGACGGTGGTCGGCGGTGCCTTCACCAGCGGATTCTCGATGTCGGACAGGCCGACCTGAAGGCGGGCGACCCCGGCGGCGCCGAAGCCGGTGATGTAGGCGCGGCCGTCGGCGTCAGTGCGGATCAGCCGCTCGCCGCCCTCCAGGCTGACGTTCGGGACCGGCCTGTCCCCTGCGTCGAAACGGCCGTCGCCGTTCTCGTCGAGGAAGGCGTGGAACAGCACCGAACCGCCCGAGCCAGGCCCGGAGCGGGTGAGCTCATAGCCGCGGGTCACCGGATTGTAGCCGAGGCCGAAATTGAGCTGCATACCGAGCCGCCAGCTGTTGTCGGCGGTGTTGTACTCGCTGGTCAGCGCCAGGTCGCCGAACTTGGTGCGGGTTATGCTGCCGGCGATGAACTCGAAGCCCTTGGGCGCGTCCAGATGCTCGGCGGCGGCCAGGCGCAGGGTCCAGGTGTCGGAGAGCGCGCGGTCGGCGGTGACGCTGAGCAGGCGCGCCCGCCAAGTCGGCAGGATGTCGTAGTCGACGTTGGCGCGGACCTGCCACTGGTAGTTTCGAAAGGTCGAGCCGGTGAAATATCCCCGCAGCCGCTCGTCGCGTGCGCCGCCGATCAAGGTCCGGCGCTCGTACTCCAGGCCGCTGGAGAACAGGATGGGGCCGACCGCCGAGGAGCCGCGCGCCGAACCCAGCAGTACGTCGCCGCCGTCAGCGTAGACGTCGCGGATTGCTCGTAGAGAGATCGGCACCACCTTGCCGGCGAGCATGAAATTCTGGTCGACCGTGATTTCCGTACGCCGGTCGAGCGGTCGGTCGAGCTCGGCCTCGGGCGCCGTCTCGTCGAGCAGGCCGCCGGAGTATTCGGCGTGGCGCAGGACGGTGTTGGCCCCGAAGAGACGCCCGGCGACGGCCAGGGAGACCGCCTGACCGCCATCGCTGTCACGCGCCACGTCGACCTGGGTGGAGAAGCCGCGGATGCTGGTGCGCAGGCCGGCCGTGTAAAGGCTGCGTTCCACGCCCAGCCGCGTGGTGTAAAGCGCCGCGCCGCCGGCAAGGGTCAACGACTGGGTCAGGCCGTAGTTCGCGCTGGCAACGATCCGGGCCTTCCCAAGGCTGCGGTCCGAGTTAAAGGGCCCGAGGGCCCTCGGCCGGAACAGGGGCTGGTCCTGTTCCACCGCACCGAACTCGAAAGTGGTCTGGCCGGGGCGCAGTACGCCGCCGCTGACGTTGATCACCCGGGTCTCTTCGCTGCGCTGGCCGCGGGGACCGTAGGTGACGATACGAACGATGTTGACGCCCTGGACGAGGGGCACGTTGAGGAACTCGTAGCGTCCCTGGTCGGCCGCCGACTGGGAGCCCTTGAGGACGTCGTTGACGTATAGCTCAACGTCGTCGCCCAGCGGCAACTCGCCGCGCAGGTCGATGCGGTTGAAGACGCTGGTCTGGTCGAGCGGCGCCGTCGAGACCACGATGCCGCGGCCGCCGAGGCTGCGCGGGCCGATCGACAGCCCCGGGGTGAAGACGTCGCCCAGGCCCAGGCTGGTGGCGTGCAGAGGCCCCAGCAAAGTGGCGTCCATCGATCGCCGTTCCAGCAGGAAGCGGGCGGTGGTGGCGCGGCCCTCCTCGTCGGAGCCCACATAGGCCTGCAGGTTCATGAAGGCGAGGTCGCCGCCCATCCGGATGTCGTACCGCGCCGGCGCCCGCGGCGAGTCATTCTGCGCGCCCAGCCCCAGCGCGACGTCGAAAGAAGGCGGACTGAAGACGGTGTAGGGATCGCGCACCCGCATCGCCGGGGTGACGGCGCTGGGCTTCGGTCCGCCCTGGGCGCGTGCCTGGCGCTGCAGCCGACTCTGGACCGGTAGAAGTTCATAGGTAACCAGCTTCAGGGTCAGCTGCTGGGTGTTGATATCGAGCTTTATGGGCAGGAGTTTCTGCAGCATTGAGGCGCGCAGATAGATTTCGGTCGGGGTGACGGCGATGTCCCGGGCCGTCAGCGGGATTTCGGTAGGTCCGACCCGGGCGGTGCTGGTCGCCAGGTCCACGATCAGCGAGCGCCGAGCCTCGCCGAGCCGGCCGACGATCCGGCGCTGGCTCGGCAGGACGTCGATGTCGAGTTCCAGCAGGCGGCTAAACTCGCCCACCGGGATCAGCGGGTCAGCGGGGTCGCCATAGGCCGCAAGACCTTCAGTGAGAGTGATCCCGTCAAGGTCGACAAGCAACAGCAGCAGGGTGGCAGGATCGGGCGCGGGCGTGGCGCCGATATCGGACGCGAGCGCCGCGGCCACGCTCACGGGCTGGCCGGTCGCCTGCGACGCCGCGATCCCCGGACCCCCGACTGCGAGCAGGAACGCGGCTATCGCAGAGGTTGGCGCATGCCTAGAGGACGAGTTTCGCAAGGAGTTTGCCCGGCGAGGTATCGTCGTCGGTGAAGGTCACCTCAAGGTGCTCACCCGGCGCCGGCGCTCGGCTGAGCGCGATGTGCATCGATCGGCGATCGATTTCGGTATAGACGCCCACCCCGCGGGCGAGGCCCAGCGGAGGCTCGCTCCTGGGACGGCCCTGCAGTCGCACCTCCACCACGCCGAAGAGCGAATTGGCGCCCTGGCGCACCAGGTCGAGGTCGAGCACGGGCGTCCGCGGGACGGTCTCGCCAGGGACAGTGTCGTTCAGCTGGTAGCGGATCGCGGCGTTCTCCAGCCCGGCCTTCACAGCCGCCGGACCCAGCCGCACCAGGGTGGGGATGCTGAGGCCAAAGAGGGCGCTGATCGAGAAGCGCAGTTCGTTGGCCGTGGCGGCTGCAGAGGCGGCCTCGGCAGTGACGCCGGACTCTCGCGACGGGATCGTCGCGATGGTCAGGTGGCTACGGACCTCGGCGAGGCCGACGTCGTCCGGGGCGCTGGCGACCCGCAGGCGGATGGTCTGGCCCTGGAACGGGCCCAGCGTCACCCGGCGCGGCGAGACCTGGAGATAGGGCTGGGCGGACTTCACCCGATCGGCGATCGCCTTGGTCTCGGGCTTCGCCTGGGCGTCGGCGACCGCCATGATCTGGCCGTCGGGCAGCATCACCCGATCCACGAGTGAGATGTCGAAGGTGGCGGGCGCGGTGCCTTGGTTGAAGATATAGACCGAGCCGGAGCGATGGTTGCGGTCCAGCGCCACCCGCTTGGGCGAGATGTTCAGGTTGGCGCGGCCGGTGGTATCGACGGTCACCGCCTGGGGCGCGACCGCCGCTGGGGCTGGCGTCCCGGCCGGCGCGGGCGCGGCGGTCTGCGCGAACGCGGCGCCGGCGCCGCAGAGCGCGCTCAGAAGGACGACGGCGGGAAGCACTCGAAACGTCACGGACGACACAGCCTGCAGGCAGAAGTTTCCCGGCGCGGGGGCCGGCGATCGGCGGATGGCCTTGGTGTTATCCATCGCAGGCGCCCCGGCTCGCAAGCAATTCAGTCGCGTCAGATGCGGCGATTCGTCAGCATGAGCCCTCGCGGTTAACCTTGTGTTCCGGCCACGGCGTCGAATGCGGCCAGAACGAAGACGGGCCGCCCATCGCTGGGCGGCCCGGTCACCTGGCTCGGACGGGCGACCCCGCGCCGTGCGGCGGCTCAGTTGTAGCTGACCGTAATGGTGAGCGTCCCGGTGTAGGCTTGGATCCCCGTCGAGGACGTCATGTCGAACTGGCCGCCGTAGCGGATGTTCTGCACACCGCCCGCGGGGATGGTGCCGAGTGTCCCGTCGGCGGTCTGCGGCAAGCTCGGTTGCACGTTCGTCAGGCCGGTCTGTGTGAAGGCCAGGCCCTGCGAGGTGGTGAACACCGTGCCCGCAGGGGCCGCGACGTCGAACCGGGCCGAACTGGTGGTCAGCCCGGGGGCGACGCTACCGTCGCCGGCCCCGGTCTCGGTGACCGTGTTGGTCGTGTTCAGCGTGATAGTGCTGATGCCAGTTGTCGGACGCACGACGTTGCCGAAAGCCATGTCAGCGGTCTTGGTAACGGTGACCGGCGACAGCACGGTGACGCTTGCGGCGGCGGTCTGCTGCACGCTGGCGGCCATCGCGCCGGTGGCCAGCGAGGTCAGGGCGATCGCGGAACCGGCGGCGATCAGAGCGTTGCGGATAGTCATGGTGTCCCCCAAGAGAACGGTGAAGCAATGGCGATCGGGCGACCGCGGATATTCAGCACAGTTAAAGGAAAAAGTTCTCGTCTAAGCTGCATCGATTTCAGTCCACGCGACCGACGGTTGCTGCTTCCTGTATCAATTACTCATTAAGGTTTCCGTCTAAATCTGCGTTCTGCGACTGTCAAGCCTGAGCACTCGTTGCATTGTGCAGGCCTTGGGATCAGCGAATTCCAGTTTTGAGACACTTGTAGGCGTAGTCTCCAAGTGTTCAGCAAGAACGGTACCGTTAATAAATGCGAGATCGCCTCTAAGGCGAGTGAAGGAGTGTTTATCCAAGGATTTCAGGTGCTGATGGAATCTCAATTCGCCTTCCAGGCGAACGTGCCGGTCTCTACGGCCGTTCGCGCGCCACATCGTGTTCGCCGAACGGGCCTCAACCGGGCCCGATGGCGGCGCGCCGACAGGCCGCAAGCGCGACAATCTGCCTCTGCGGCAGGTGCGCTCAGCGCCCCGGTTCGACGAGCACCTTTACGTGAGCCTCGGGGTCACCGAGGTCGCGGAAGGCCTGGGCGACGCCATCAAGGCCGACTCGCGCCGTGACCAGGCCGGAGACGTCGATGGCGCCCTCGGCCAGTTGGCGCAGCGTCGCGGCGAATTCCTCGGGCGAGTAGCCGAACACGAAGGTGAGTTCGATCTCCTTGGTGATGGCGATGGAGGGCTCGATGCGGTCGGTCTCCATGCAGACTCCGGCGACGACGATCTGGGCGCCGGCCGGTGCGGCCTCAATCAGGCCCTGCAGGACGCCGGGGGCGCCGACGCATTCGAACACGACCGGGCGCCCGAAGGTCTTGCCCATCATCCGCATCATCTGCTGCGCCGCCCGCGCCTTCGGGACGCCGAGGGATTCCCAGCGGTCGTGTGGCGACTCAATGGCGGGATCGACGACGACGTCGGCGCCAAGTTTCTCAGCCGCGGCGCGGCGGCGCGGGGAGAAATCAGCGGCGATCACCGGGCCGTGGCCGGCGGCCTTCAGCGCGCCGATCACCGCCAGGCCCACCGGACCGCAGCCGATCACGAGGGCGACCGAATCCTTGTCCATCCGCGCCTTGGCGACCGCGTGGGCCCCGACCGCGAAGGGCTCGGTCATCGCGGCGTGCTCTGTCGAGAGGCCGTTGGGGACCTCAAGCACCAGGGCCTCGCTCAGAAGCATGCGCTCGGCGAATCCGCCGGGCAGACGGTTGGAAAAGCCCAGCAACTCGACGCCGGTGGCGGTCATGGTGGCCGGCACGCTGACGATCCGCGTCCCCGGCTTCAGGACCTTGGCCGACCCCGGGCCGTAGCCGAGCACTTCGGCGCAGAATTCGTGACCGAAAACCGTGTCGGCGGCCGGATCGAAGCCGTTGTCCATGCCGCCGGACCGCCGGCCGAGGTCGATCATGTGCTCCATGTGATGCAAGGCGTGCAGGTCCGACCCGCAGATGCCGCAGGCGAGCGTCCTGACCAGCACCTGGCCCGCCGCCGGCTCCAGTTCGGCGATCTCGTCGCAGACCAGCTGTTTGTTGCGCCTGATGACTGCCCGCATATCCGCTTGCCCTTGAACACCGCCGCCTTGCCGGAGCTTGCCATATTCCGTAACCCTCGCCGCTCGGAATCGATAGAGCCGGAGCCTCGCCGATGACCCTCGCCTTCCTTTTTCCCGGACAGGGCAGCCAGGCCGTGGGCATGGGCGCGGACCTGGCCGAGGCCTTTTCGTCGGCGCGCGAGGTGTTCCAGGAGGTCGACGACGCCCTTGGCCAGCACCTGTTCAAGCTGATGCGCGAGGGCGAGGCCGAGGACCTGACCCTTACAGAGAACGCCCAGCCGGCGCTGATGGCGGTGAGCCTGGCGGTCATGCGGACCCTGGAGAAGGACTTCGGCATCGGTGTGGACAAGGCCGCCTTCGTGGCGGGCCACAGCCTCGGCGAATATTCGGCCCTGGCGGCGGCGGGCGCGATCAGCGTCGCGGACACGGCGCGTCTGCTGAAGCTGCGCGGCCAGGCCATGCAGCGCGCCGTACCGGTAGGCGAGGGGGCCATGGCCTCCCTGATCGGGCCCAAGAGCGACGTGGCGCTGGCGGAAGAGGCCGCCGCGGCCGGTTCGGCCTTCGGCGTCTGCGTGGTCGCCAACGACAACAACGCCGGCAACGTCGTGATCTCCGGCGCCAAGGCGGCGGTGGACGCCGCCATCGAGAAGGCCAAGGAGCTTGGGGCCCGCGCGATCCCGCTGAACGTCTCGGCGCCTTTCCACTGCCCGCTCATGCAGCCCGCGGCCGACGAGATGGAGGTGGCTCTGGCGAGGGCGCTGATCGTCGCGCCCCGCGCACCGCTGGTGGCCAACGTCACGGCCCGGCCGACGCTTGACCCCGAGGCGATCCGGCGGATGCTGGTGGAGCAGGTCACGGGCCGGGTGCGCTGGCGGGAGAGCATGCTGTGGCTGGCCGGAGAGGGGGGCGTGACCCGTTTCGCCGAAGCCGGCGCCGGCAAGGTGCTGTCCGGCATGGCCAAGCGCATCGCGCCTGACGCCGAGGCGACGCCGCTGAATTCCCCCGCCGACCTCGATGCCTTCGCCAAGAGCCTTTAAGGAGCGCCTGATGTTCGACCTTACCGGCAAGACCGCGCTCGTCACCGGCGCCACCGGCGGCATCGGCGCCGAGATCGCGCGCGCCCTGCACGCCCAGGGGGCCTTCGTCGTGCTGTCCGGCACCCGCGAGAGCGTGCTGCAGGAGCGAGCTGCCGAACTGGGAGCCCGCACGGCGGCCGTGCCGGCGAATCTTTCCGATCCAGCGGCGGTCGACGGGCTGGTCGAGGCCGCCGAGGCTGCGGCGGGCTCGCCCATCGACATCCTGGTGGCCAATGCCGGCATCACCAAGGATGGCCTGCTCATGCGGATGAAGGACGAGGACTGGGAGACCGTGCTCAAGGTCAACCTGGAGAGCTATTTCCGCCTGACCCGGGCGGCCATGCGCGGGATGATGAAGCGCCGTTTCGGCCGGATCATCGGGATCACGTCGGTCGTGGGCGTGATGGGCAATCCCGGGCAGGCGAACTACGCGGCCTCCAAGGCCGGAATGATCGGCTTTTCCAAGGCCCTTGCGCAGGAAGTCGCGACCCGCGGCATCACGGTGAATTGCGTCGCGCCCGGCTTCATCGAGAGCCCGATGACGGACTCGCTGACCGAAGCGCAGAAGGCCCAGATCCTGTCGACGATCCCGACGGGCCGGCTCGGCGCCGGGCACGACGTCGCCTCGGCCTGCGTCTACCTGGCCAGCGACGAGGCGGCCTACATGACCGGCCAGACGTTGCACGTGAACGGCGGCATGGCGATGATCTGAGGCTCGCCATGGCATGTGGGAACATGCTAACCGGCCCGGGACTTTGAAAGAGCGGCGCCGTTGTGGTTGACTTCACCTCACGGCTCGCCGATGCAACGACTGAATTTCGAGAGGGACCTACCTAATGTCCGACGTCCTAGAACGCGTCCGCAAGATCGTCATCGAACACCTGGACGCCGATCCGGAGAAGGTCACCGAGAAGGCCAGCTTCATCGACGACCTGGGCGCTGACAGCCTCGACAACGTCGAGCTGGTGATGGCCTTCGAAGAAGAATTCGACATCGAAATCCCGGACGACGCCGCCGAGCACATCCAGACGGTCGGCGACGCCGTGAAGTTCATCGCAGAGCGTTTGGGCGCCGCCTAAGCGCCTGATTCGGCTTAAGGTTTTCGGACCGCCGCGTCGGGGATCCCCCTGACTGCGGCGGTCTTCCTTTGAGGACCGCGCCTTTGAGCAAAGACCAGCGTCGAGTCGTCGTCACCGGTATCGGCCTGCTCACTCCGTTGGGGCAGGGCGCCGAGTTCGTCTGGAAGAAAATCCTGGCGGGCGAGAGCGGCATCGGCCGCGTCACCACCTTCGATCCCACGGACTATGCCTGCCAGGTGGCGGGCGAGGTTCCGCGCGTCGACGGCCGTGGCGGCGGCGGCGCCGATATCGAGGGCTCCTTCGATCCCGACCTGACCATGTCGCCCCGCGACCAGCGCCGGGTCGACGATTTCATCCTCTACGCCATGGCCGCGGCCGATGAGGCCGTGAAGGATTCCGGCTGGCAGCCCGGCGAGGACGACGAGGAAGGCCGCGAGCGCACCGGCGTGATGATCGGCTCCGGCATCGGGGGCCTGGCCACCATAGAGCGCACCTCGATCGAGCTGCACGAGAAGGGCCCTCGCCGCGTGGGTCCGTTCTTCATCCCCTCGGCCCTGATCAACCTCGGCAGCGGCCAGGTTTCGATCCGCTATGGCTTCAAGGGCCCCAACCACTCCGTCGTCACCGCCTGCGCCACGGGCGCGCACGCCATCGGCGACGCAGCCCGCCTGATCAAGTACGGCGACGCCGACGTGATGCTGGCGGGCGGCGCGGAAGCCGCCATCTGCCGCGTCGGCATGGCCGGCTTCATCGCCGCGCGCGCCATGTCGACCGGCTTCAACGACACGCCCGAGAAGGCCAGCCGCCCCTACGACAAGGACCGCGACGGCTTCGTCATGGGCGAGGGCGCCGGCGTCCTGGTGCTGGAAGAGTACGAGCACGCCAAGGCCCGCGGCGCGAAGATCTACGCCGAGGTGGCCGGCTACGGCCTGGCGGGCGACGCCTATCACATCACCGCCCCGGCCGAGGACGGCGACGGCGGCTTCCGCGCCATGAAGGCGGCGCTGAAGGACTCGGGCATCGACATGGCCGACGTCGACTACATCAACGCCCACGGGACCTCGACGCCGCTGGGCGACGAGATCGAGCTGGGCGCGGTGACGCGGCTGCTGGGCAACGCGGCCGGCAAGGCGACGATGAGCTCGACCAAGTCGGCGACCGGGCACCTGCTGGGCGCGGCCGGCGCCATTGAGGCGGCGTTCTCGTGCCTGGCCATCCGCGACCAGATCGCGCCGCCGACCATCAACCTCGACAATCCGTCGATCGAGACCGCCATCGACCTGGTGCCCAACAAGGCCAAGCCGATGAAGATCGACGTGGTGCTCTCCAACTCCTTCGGGTTCGGCGGGACCAACGCGTCGGTGGTGTTCAAGAAGGTCTCGTGAGCCGCCGGCCCCGCAGGCGGCGCGTCCCGATGCGCAAGCCCGCGGGCCTCATCCAGCTGATCGGCGGCGCGCTGGCGGCGCTGGCCCTGCTCGTGCTGCTGGCCGGCGGCTGGGCGCTCTGGACCTATCGTGGGCCAGGCCCGGCGGCCCGTGAGGGCGCCTCGACGACTGTCATGCTGCCGCACGGCGCGGGCGTGACCCAGATCGCCAGGGCGTTGAAGACCGCCGGCGTCATCGGCTCGACCCAGGTATTCCTGACCGCTGTGAAGGTTTCCGGCGCGGCGCGCGCGCTGAAGGCCGGCGAGTACGAGTTCCGGAGCCACGCCTCGATGGGCGGCATCCTGGCCGACATTCGCCAGGGCAAGGTGGTGCGCCACGTGGTCAGCGTGCCCGAGGGCTGGACCAGCGACATGGTGCTGGACGCGGTGAACGCCCAGCTGGTCCTGGTCGGTGAGGCCGACGCGCCAAGCGAAGGCGCGATCCTGCCCGACACCTACCGGGTCGAGCGCGGCGAACAGCGCGCCGAGGTGATCCGGCGCATGGAGCTGGCGCAGCAGACGCTGATGGCCCGGCTCTGGGCGACGCGCCAGACCGGCCTGCCGTTCGACACGCCGGAGCAAGCGGTGACGCTGGCCTCCATCGTCGAGAAAGAAACCGCCCTGCCTGCTGAACGGCCCCGGATCGCGGCGGTGTACATCAACCGACTGCGGGCCGGCATGCGGCTGGAGAGCGACCCAACCACCATCTACGGGATCTCCAAGGGCCGACCGTTGGGACGCGGCCTGACCATGACCGAGCTGGTGACGGCGACGCCCTACAACACCTACCGTGTTGACGGTCTGCCGCCGGGCCCGATCGCAAATCCCGGCCGCGCGGCCTTGGCCGCCGTGCTGGACCCACCCCGCACCAACGAGCTCTTTTTCGTGGCCAACGGGCAGGGCGGGCACGTCTTCGCCTCGACCTATGCCGAGCATGAGCGGAATGTGGCGCGGTGGCGCGCCATCGAACGCGCTCAGGCGGCGGCTGGGGCAGGGAAATGAGCCTTTCGGGGATGACCGGCTTTGGCCGCGCGGAGGGCGCGCTGGGGGCGTGGAGCTGGGCGGTGGAGGCGCGCTCGGTCAATGGGCGGAACCTCGAGGTCCGCTTCCGCGGCCCGCCGGGGTTCGAGGGCCTGGAACGCGCCGCCCGCGAAGGCGCGCAGAGTCGTTTCACCCGCGGCCAGCTGACCGTCGGCCTGCAGGCCAAGCGCAACGAGGGCCAGGGCGCGGTGCGCCTGAACCTGGAGCAGCTGGAACGCTATCTGGCGGCGGGCGCGCCCTATGTGGCCTCGGGTCAGGCCGCGCCGCCCAGCCTCGACGGTCTGCTGCAGCTAAGGGGCGTGATCGAGGCGGCCGACGCCATCGAGGATCCGGAAGCGCAAGGCCAGCTGGAGGCCGCCATGGCCGCCTCGATCGCCGTGGCGCTGGACGGGCTGCTGGCGGCGCGGGACGAGGAGGGCCGGGCGCTTTGCGGCGTGCTGGGCGGCCTGGTGGATGCGATCGGCACGCTGACGGCGAAGTCCGCCGCGCTGGCCCAGGGTCAGCCGGCGATCATCAAGGCCCGCTTCGAGAAGCGGCTGACGGAACTGGCCGGCGACGCGGTCACCGGGGAGCGCATCGTCCAGGAAGCCGCCGTCATGGCGGTGAAGGCCGACGTTCAGGAGGAACTCGACCGGCTGCGCGGCCATGTCGAGGCCGCCCGCGATCTGTTGCTGGCGGATGCCGCGGTGGGCCGGCGGCTGGACTTCCTGACCCAGGAATTCATGCGCGAGGCCAACACCCTTTGCTCCAAGTCGGCGTCCGGCGCCTTGACCTCGGTCGGGCTGGACCTCAAAGCCACCATCGAGCAGTTCCGCGAGCAGGTTCAGAATGTCGAGTAACCGCGCGGGAGTGGCGCCCCCGACGACCACGCCAAGCCCTGGGAAACCCAGCGGCGCGGCATGCTGCTGCTGGTCTCCAGCCCGTCGGGCGCCGGCAAGACCTCGCTGTCGCGCCGTCTGGTGGCCGACCACCTGGACCTGGTGCTGTCGATCTCGGCCACGACGCGGGCGCCCCGCCCCGGCGAGGAAGAGGCCCGGGAGTACTACTTCAAGACCCCGGACGAGTTCGACGCGATGATCGCGGCCGGCGAGCTGCTGGAATGGGCCGGGGTGCACAACCAGCGCTATGGCACGCCCAAGGCGCCGGTGATGGCCGCCCTGGAGGCCGGCAAGGACGTGCTGTTCGACATCGACTGGCAGGGCGCCGGTCAGGTCGCCGCCCAGATGCCGGCCGACAGCGTTCGGGTCTTCGTGCTGCCGCCGTCCTGGTCTGACCTGTCGCGGCGGCTGCACGCCCGGGCCCAGGATAGCGAAGAGATCATCAACCTGCGCCTGGAGCGCGGGAGGGGCGAGATCGCCCACTGGAGCGCCTACGACTACGTCATCGTGAACAAGAACTTCGACCGCGCCTATGCGGACCTCGGCCACATCTACCGGGCCGAACGGCTGAAGCCCGGCCGGAACCCGTGGCTGCCCGAGTTCGTGACCGGGCTGGCGTCGGAGGAGGACTGAGGCGCGCGGTAAGGTGTTCGCGGTTTGTTCTTGACACGAGCATGCGTTTGTGAGACGATTGCGTCAGTGTTGATCGGTGCGCCCTAAGGGTGGACTCGGGTTGCTGGGGTTGAGGCAATGCAGGTTCCCGAACCCCGGTTTCTCCCCCACCCCGCTCATCCCCGCGAAGGCGGGGACCCAGGCGTTTTTCGTTCGTGAGCTTCTACGTCTACATCCTCGCCAGTCAGAGGAACGGGACGCTTTACATCGGACACACCGACAGCCTGACCCGGCGCGTTTGGGAACATCAGGAGGGTGTGCGGCCAGGCTTCACCTCGACGTACGGGGTCAAGCATCTCGTCCATTACGAAGTCTTCGAGACGCGCGAGGCGGCTTTTGCCCGAGAGCGGGCGATGAAGAAGTGGCTGCGCCTTTGGAAGCTCAGGCTGATCGAGCGGTTCAATCCCGCCTGGCGTGATCTGGCCGAAGACCTGCAGCCGGAATAACAACAAAAAAGCCTGGGTCCCCGCCTTCGCGGGGATGAGCGGGGGTGGGGTGTGGTTCGGGCTCGCTGTCGTTCGGGGGATCTCGAACGCCCGGGCTTGTTGAGCCTTAGTGACTTGGGGCCATGCGAGGTCAAGGGCCATCCTTCTTCCCCAATTCCGCTCATCCCGGGGAAGGCGGGGATGAGCGGGGGTGGGGTGTGGTCCTCGCCGTGTGAAATCCATCAAGAGGACAATCCCATGAGCGTGGCTTCGCGCGAGGCGCCCGTGCGGGCGCGGGGGCGGACCCTGGTGGAGGTGCGGGCGCCGATCGTGCGGCGGGTGTGCCGGCGGGTGGCGGCGGGGGAGACGATCGAGGCGATCTGCCGCGACCCGCTGATGCCGCTGCGCCAGGACCTGCACGACTGGCTGGCCGAGGAGCCGGAGTTCGCCGCGATGGTGAAGGCGGCGCGGGGGCGCTCGGGGCGCGAG
>JBBREC010000059.1:0-18983 GCA_038203295.1 Caulobacterales bacterium | reverse complement strand
CGGTGATCAGGATGCGTTCGCCCTTCATCAGCCCGGCACGGTACATCAGGTCGTTCTGGGTGAGCTCGGCCATGGCGGTTTCCTCGAGGTCCAAAGTTTGGGCAAGCGAAGGCCTCTGACGCAGCGTCGGTCAAGCGCCATGCGTGGCGGCGGATTTCAGCCGCAGCGGGAGGAGAATGGGCGATTTGCAACTATAGATATAAATGAAGTGGCCCGGCGCCGCCTGTCTGAGCTGGTTTTTCCCCTTTGTGGCGAATCCAAATGCACCCTGTGCTGGTCTGGCTTAAGCATGTGCACTGAATTGACTCGGCAGGCTTTTTGCATGCCCGATGACAAAGGTTTTGAGGGGCTTACGAAGATGTCTCGTTTTGGCACAACTATTGGTGGAATGCTTGCGGCGACCGCCGCAGCCGTGGCGCTTTCCGCCGCTGCTCCCGCGTCGGCGACGACGTATGTGAAGCTGATCAGCGACAGCATGAATACGACGTTCCAGGCCAACATCACCGGCGATGGCAATGTGTATTCGAATGGCGTCACCTTCCACGTGAAGAACTCGGATCAGTTCGGCAACGTGAGCGGGCCGGTCTACGACATCTTCGGTTTCTGCGTCGACGTGTTCCACAACATCGGCCTTGGCAATCTGGGGTACGTCTACGCCTCGAACCAGGACCCCAACATCCTCAACCCTCTCCCGACGGATTTTGGCGGCCACAACGTGGGCCCCGGACAGCTCACGGCGATAACCGACCTGATCAATACCGGATATCAGCTGCATCAGAACGAGCTGCTGGCCAACAATTTCGCCTTCGACACTGAAATGCGCCTCGCGGCGATCCAGGCGGCGATCTGGAAGATTGAAGTCCCGTCGAAGATCGTCGCTGTGACCTCAGCCAACCTGAACGGCGCGCAGTTCGCGACGTACCAGGGCTATTTCAACAACTACGTCTCCGGCAACTACACCCGCCTGGGCGACGCCAATGACAGGTTCTACGTGATCTCGGACGGCAGGCATCAATCCTTCGGCGTCGGCTGGCCGATCGACGGCGTGCCGGAGCCGACGACCTGGCTGATGATGATCATGGGCTTCGGCGGGGTGGGCGCGACCCTGCGCCGCCGCCGGAGCGCGGCCCCCGCCGCCGTCTGATCCCAGGCGACAAGACGACCTGCGGCGGCGCCCCTTGTGGGCGCCGTTTGCGATTGGGCGTCAGCCGGGGACGAAGCCCGGATCGACCCGCCTGATAAATTCCATCGCCGCGGCCGGCGCGCGCACCTTTCCCTCGTGGATGACGAAGGCGTAAACGTCGCGCGGGGTCTCGGTGAGGCCGTTACGGTCAATGGACGTGAGGTCGGCAGGGACTTCGCCCTGCGCATAGGTCCGGAAGCGGCCGGCCCACAGGTCGAGGTCAGGCGGCGCGTAGCCGGTCTCGATATCGTCCGAGGCCGAGATCAGGCGCAGGTAGACGAAGTCCGAGGTGACGTCCGGGATGATCGGGTAGTTCTCGTTCTCCGAGACGCAGATCGCGATGTTGCGATCGCGGCAGAGGCCGATGAATCTTGTGTCGGCGAACGTCGAATTGCGGACTTCGATCACATGTCGGGCGGACAGGTCGCCGATCTTTTCCGGCAGCAGGTCGATGAAGCCCGCGAAGTCGTCGTAGTCGAACTTCTTGGTGGCCATGAACTGCCACAGGATCGGGCCCAGCCGGTCGCCGAGCTCGGTCAGGCCCTGACCCAGAAAGATGTCCATCGAAGGCTTGGCGTCGGTGAGCACCTTGCGGTTCACGCAGAACCGCGAGGCCTTTACCGCGAACTTGAACCCCTCGGGCGTGGCGGCGCGCCACTTGGCCCAGCTATCCGGCTTGAAGCTTGAATAGTAGGTGCCGTTGATCTCGATGGCGGTCAGGCGCCGGGACGCAAACTCCAGCTCCGCGGCGTGCTTCAGTCCCTTGGGGTAGAAGACCCCGCGCCAGGGCTCGAAGGTCCAGCCGCCGATGCCGCAGCGGATGCGTCCTGCCGCCATCGGCCTCGTTCCCCTACTTGCGCTGCGCGGCGGTCTTGTCGCGGGCGGCTTTGAACTCCGAGCCGGCCTTCCATTGCGGCCACTCGCGGGAGTTGGCGAGGTCGCGGCCGAGGTCGAAGGCGATCACCAGGTCCTGGGCCATGCCGGAGAGATCCCAGTTCGGATCGAACTCGTCGGCCGGCTGGTGATAGCGGTCGCGGACATAGGCTTCCTGGGCCGCCTTGCCGGCTTCGACGCCGCCGTTCACCAGGTCGCGGCCCGACCCGAAGGAGAGCGCGGGCAGGCCCTGCTTGGCGAAGGAGAAGTGGTCGGAGCGGAAGAAGCTGCCGGCCTCCGGGCGCGAGTCCCTGGTGAACGACCGGCCATGGGTCTTGGCCACCCGGATCAGGTCGTCCTGCAGGGTGAGACCTGCGTCGCCGGAGGTGGAGATGTCCTTTGCCGGGCCGCTCACCGCAGCGCCGTCCATGTTGATGTCCGCCACCGTCGTGGCCAGCGGATAGAGCGGCGCGTTGGCGTAATATTCCGAGCCAAGCAGGCCCTTTTCCTCCGCGGTCACCGCCATGAACTGGACAGTCCGTTGTGAGCGGGGGGCGTGCGCGAAGGTGCGGGCGAGCTCGATGAGACCCGACACGCCCGAGGCGTTGTCGACGGCGCCGTTGTAGATCCTGTCGCCCCTGGCGTCGGCCAGGCCCACGCCCAGATGGTCCCAGTGGGCGGTGTAGATCACGCGCTCGTCCGGGCGCTTCGTCCCGGGCAAAACGCCGATCACATTGTGCGAGACCACTTTCTGGGCGTCGATGGCGTAGTCGGTGGAGAAGGTCACGCCCTTCAGCTCCATCGGCTTGAAGTCCCGGGTCTGGGCGACCTTCTTCGCCGCTTCGAAGTCGAGGCCGGCCTTCCGGAAGAGGTCGACGGCGGCGTCGCGCTGCACCCAGCCCTCAAGCGGCGCATGCACGCTGGCGGGGTCCTTGCGGATGATGTCGAAGATCTCGTCGGTGTTGGAGTTCTTGACGGTGTTCCAGCCGTAGGAGGCGCCGGCTGTCTCATGGATCACCAGGAAACCCAGGGCGCCGGCGTGGCGCGCGGCTTCCTCGTACTTGTAGGTCCAACGGCCGTAGTAGGTCATGGCCTTGCCGCCGAAGTCGCCTTTCCCCGTCTCGAAATCGGGGTCGTTGACCAGGACCAGGGCCACCTTGCCCTTCAGGTCGTAGCCCTTGAAATCGTCCCACTGGCGCTCGGGCGCGGTGACGCCGTAGCCTACAAAGACCACGGGGGCGGCCTTTATGGTCAGGCGCGTCTGGCCGGTCTGGGCCGCACGGATGGCGATCTGGTTTCCCTGGCTCCAGGCCTGAGTCGCGCCGCCGGCGGTGACATTGACCGCCACGGGCCCGGTGGTGCGGAAGCGCGCCAGCGGCACGTCCTGGGTCCAGGCGCGGCCTTTCTTCAGCCTGTCGCCACCCGGCTGCAGGCCGGCGGCCCGGAACTCGCGGGAGATGTAGGCGACGGTTTTCGTCTCACCCTCGGTGGCTGGGCCGCGGCCTTCGAAGGCGTCGGACGACAGGACCCGGATATGTTCGGCCAGCCTGGCCGGGTCGATCGACGGATCAGCGGCGAAGGCGGGGCCGGCCAGCACGCAGGAGGCCGCCGCGCAGAACAGAAGCTTTTTCATCGGATACTCGGGTGAGGGGGCGAAGTTTGCGCGACACTATGGGAGGCCGGGCGAAACGGCTAGGTCGGGCGCGGAGCCCTGCCGGCAATGAACACCTCGATCCCGTCTAGCGCCCGCTGGAGTCCGAACTCGAAGCTCTGCTGCAGGTCGAGGCCCAGGCCGGGACTCATCTTGTTGCTCTCGCCGATGCGCACTGTGGTGGGATAGCGGTCGGGATCGATCAGGCCCTGCAGCAGTTCGGCGTTTACGGCCCACCACTGCTCGTCGGTGATGCCGGTCTGCTGCGCCACCTCGCGGGCTTCCAGCGCGGCGCGCACCGCGCCGCGCACATAGTTGGCCATCAGACCGCTGACCAGCTGCATCTCCCGGTCGGACAGGCCGATCCCGTCGATGGCCTGCAGGGTAGCCTCGGCGTTGGCCAGGATGTTGGGTCCGAGCGGTGGGCGATGGGTCGCGACCTGCATTATCCAGGGATGGTGTTGCGCCATGGCCCAGCGCTGGCGGGCGAGGTTCTCGAGCCTGGCGCGCCAACCCGCGAGGGCGGAACCGGGGTCCTCGATCTCCACGGAGACACGGTCCAGCATCAGGTCCACAAGCTCTGCCTTGGAAGGGACATAGGTGTAGAGCGACATGGGGGAGAGGCCGAGCGACTCGGCGACCCTGCGCATGGAGAGCGCCGCGAGCCCCTCGGCGTCTGCGATGCCGATGGCGGCCTGGACAACCTCGTCGACGGAGCGGCTCGGCTTGGGCCCACGGCGGCCCGGACCGGCCACGCCCCATAGCAGCGCGATGCTGCGCCGAAGATCGCCTCCGCCTGAGAATTCCGTGACCATGGATCACGAACCTACACCGCGAATAACACTTTACAAGGTACGGAGTTTAGCTCAGAGGAAGCTCCGCAGCCCAAAGCGCTCCGTCCGCATCCGAAGCCTCCGTGTGCGGCGACTACAATTCAGTCATAAGCCGGCAATCAGGTTCACGTAACGACACGGCCCATGCGTCCTTCCCTTCCCCTTGCCGCTCTCGCGGCGCTCGCGCTCGCAGCCTGCGCCACGGCAAAGCCTGACGTGCGCCTGCCCGCGGCCTATGAGGCGACGGTCAGCGCCGCGCCGGCCGGCGCGGTCGCGCTTGACCGCTGGTGGCTGAATTACAATGACGCCGAGCTGACCGTCCTGGTCGACCAGGCCCTGGTCGCCAATCCCGACGCCAGAAGCGCCGCGGCGCGCCTGCGCGAGGTCCGTGCCCAGCGGATCAGCGCCGTGCTGCAGTACACTCCGCAGGGCGACGCCACCTATTCCGGCCGCAAGACCAGCACCACCCAGCTCTCCGGCACCGTGGCCAACATCCCGGGTTTCACGAACAGCGGGACGTCGGAGGCCTACTCCGGCCAGTTCAACGTGAGCTGGGAAGTGGACCTCTTCGGGCGGGCCTTCGCCGCCACCCGCGCCGCCAACGCCGAGGTGGCCGCGGCGCGCTTCAGCTACGAGGGCACGCGCGCCGCGCTCGCCGCCCAGGTGGCCGACGCCTATTTTCAGGCGCGTGGCCTCGCCATTTCGCTGGCCGATGCGCGCGAGACGGCGCGTATCCAGCGCGACCTTTACAATGTGGTCACCCGCCGCGCAGAGATCGGCATTGCGGCGACGGCCGATGCCGACAGGGTGGCCGGAGACCTGTCGCAGGCGGACGCCCAGGTCGCGGCGTTCGAAGCGCAGTTGCAGGTCGAGCGCCGGTCGCTGCTGATTCTTACCGGCCGGATCGTCGAGCCGACCGCCAATATCGCCATCGCGCCCAATGTCGGCCAGGCCCCGGCCATGCCGGACCTGATCCCCGGCGACCTCCTGGCGCGGCGGCCGGACGTGCGCCAGGCGCGCGCCAAGCTTGCCTCGGCTCTGGGTCAGCAGGACACGGCCACGCTGGCATTCCTGCCGACCCTGAAGTTCACGCCGGGCCTTGGCTATTCGCGGATCATACAGCCGGGTTTCAAGTCAGAGACCCAGAACTGGTCCTGGGGCGGTTCGATCACCCAGCCGGTGCTGTCGATCCCGCGGTTGATCTCTGACCTGAAGACCCAGAAAGCCCGCACCGCCCAGGCGGTCATCGCCTATGAAAAGGCCGTGCAGACCGCGTTCCAGGAATCCGAGAGCGCGCTCGTCAACCTCGACGCAGACAAGCGCCGGGTCGCGCTGCTGACCGACGGCGAGGTGCGCGCCGCGCGCGCCTACAGGGCCTCGCGGATCGGCTACGACCGCGGCCTCACCGACCTCCAGACCACGCTCAACGTCGAGCAATCCTGGCGCGCCACCCGCACCCAGCTGACCTCGGCCCAGGTCCAGGCGCTGCGGCGCTCTGTCCAGGCCTACAAGGCCCTGGGCGGCGGCTGGCAGGCCCAGGACTTCCCCACCGACCGGCAGGCCCGGTGAAGCGAGATCCGATGAGACTGCACCCCGCCATCCTCCCGCTCCTGGCCGTGCTCGCCCTTGCCGGCTGCCACAAGCCCAAGGCGCCCAAGACCACGGATGCCCAGCAGGCGCGCGCCGTGAGCATCATCCAGGTGGCGCCGCGCGCCATCTCCGGCGCGCTGGCCGCGTCCGGCGACCTGCTGCCCCGTGAGGAAGCCGCCGTGCTTCCTGAGGTCAGTGGCTATCGCGTGGCCCGGGTGCTGGTCGACATCGGCGACGTCGTGCGCAAGGGCCAGACCCTGGTCGAACTCGACCCGGCGCTGATCCAGGCCCAACTGGCGCAACAGCAGGCCCTGGCCGCCCAGGCTGACGCCCAGGCCCAGCAGGCCGAGGACCAGGCCGCCCGCGTCAAGGGCCTCGACACCGAGGGCGTGCTGTCCCAGGAGGCCATCGACCAGCGGCGATTCCAGGCCAAGGCCGCGCGCGCCACGGCGAATGCTCAGGCCGCGGCGCTGCGCGACGTCCGCACCCGCGCCTCGAAGCTTGCCGTCACCGCGCCGGTGGGCGGACTGGTGCTGGAGCGCACCGTGCGTCCCGGCGACACTTCAGCGGTGGGCGCAACGCCCTGGTTCCGCCTCGCTCGTAACGGCGAGATCGAACTGGCCGCGCAGCTTTCCGACGACGCCCTTTCCAAGATCCGGCCCGGCCAGCACGCCGCCGTCACCCTGCCGAACGGGGAAACGGTGCAGGGCGTGGTGCGCCTGGTCAGTCCGCAGATCGACGCCCAGACCAAACTCGGCGTTGTCCGTGTGCAACTGCCTGTGCGCCGCGACATCCGCGCCGGCGGCTTCGCCCGCGCGGTGTTCGAACAGGTTTCCGGCAGCGTAGTCTCGGTGCCCGAAACGTCGATCCGCTATGACGCCGACGGCGCCAGCGTTGTGACCGTCGGCGCCGACAACCGAGTCAAACGCGTGCCGATCCAGACTGGCCAGCGCGGCAATGGTCTGGTGCAGTTGATCAAGGGGCCGCCAGCCGGCGCCTGGGTGGTGCAGAACGCCGCGGCCTTCCTGCTCGATGGCGACATGGTCCGCCCGACCCGCGGAACACTGGCTCCCGCACCGGCGGCCGGGTCCGCCCGCCGATGAGCCAGCCGCACACCCAGAGCTTCGCGATCTCCGCCTGGGCGATCCGCAACCCCGTCCCCGTGGCGGTGTTGTTCATCGCCCTGGTTCTGGCAGGCTGGATCTCCTACGGCGGCCTGGCGATCAAGCAGTACCCGAACGTCCAGTTCCCGATCGTGGCGGTCACCGTTACCGAGAACGGCGCCGCGCCTGGTGAGATGGAGACCCAGATCACCCGGCCGGTGGAGGACGCGATCGCCGGCGTCTCCGGCGTCAACAACGTCATGTCGACGGTGACGCAAGGGGTCTCCACCACCTCGATCGAATTCGAGATGGGCCTCGACCTGCAAAAGAAGACCGACGAGGTCCGCTCCAAGATCGATCAGGCCCGCGCCACCCTGCCGCGCGACGTGGATGAGCCGACGATCAGCCAGATCGAGATCGACAGCGCCGCCCCGATCCTGACCTACGCCATCGCCGCGCCTGCGATGTCGGACGAGGAGCTCTCCTGGTTCGTCGACGATACGGTTGCGCGCACGCTCCAGACCGCCAGGGGCGTCTCCCAGGTCACCCGGGTCGGCGGCGTCGCCCGTGAGATCAATGTCATCGTCGACCCCGACTGGCTGGCCGCCCACGGCCTGACGGCGGCCCAGGTGAACAATGCGCTCCGTGGCGTGCAGCTCGACGCCCCGGGCGGCCGGGTCAGCGTCGGCGGCCGCGAGCAGACGCTGCGCGTGCTGGGCTCGGTGGGCACCCTGGCGCAGCTGCGCGACTTGGTCATCCCGACGGGCTCCGGCCGCTTCGTGAAGCTGACCGACGTGGCCGAGGTCGGCGATGGTTCGGCCGAGGTGCGTGGCTTCGCGCGTCTGAACGGCCGGCCCGTGGTGGGCTTCCAGGTCGCCAAGACGAAGGAGGCCAGCGACGTGACCGCCGAGGATGCGGTGAATGCCAAGATCGCGGAGATGGTGCAGGCCCACCCGGGGATCACCGTCACCAAGGTTCTGTCCACCGTCGACGAAACCCGCGCCAGCTTCGAGGCCACCCAGCATGTTCTGCTGGAAGGCATGATCCTGGCGTCACTGGTGGTGCTGATCTTCCTGCGAGACTGGCGCGCGACGCTGATCACAGCCTTCGCCATGCCGGTCTCGCTGATCCCGACCTTCTTTGTGATGAAGCTGGCCGGCTTCTCGCTGAATGTGGTGACCCTGCTGGCCCTGACCCTGGTCATCGGTATCCTCGTGGACGACGCTATCGTCGAGATCGAGAACATCGAGAAACGCGTGTCGCGTGGGGCAAGGCCCTATCAGGCGGCCATGGAAGGCGCCGACGCCATCGGCCTGGCAGTGGTGGCGACTACCATGGCCATCGTCGTGGTTTTCACCCCGGTGAGCTTCATGCCGGGCATTCCGGGGCAGTTCTTCAAGGAGTTCGGCCTGACCGTCTCGGTGGCTGTGCTCTTCTCCCTGGTGGTGGCGCGGTTGCTGACGCCGTTGATGGCCGCATACCTGCTGAAGCCGAGCCATCACGCCACCCCGCGCAAGCCGTTCGAGGGCCTCTATCCCAACGTGCTGAACTGGGCGCTGGACCACAGGATCATCGCCTCGATTGTCGGCGGCGTGATCTTTTTCGCCTCGCTGTTCCTGGTGCCGCTGCTGCCCAAGGGCTTCCAGCCGGCGGGTGATCCAGACTTCATGTACGTGAAAGTGCAGGGCCCGCCCGGCGCGACCGTCGCCGACATGGAAGACACCGCGAGACGGTTGAACACGCTGTTCGCGGGCAAACCGGATATCGCTGACGTCTTCATCCAGATCGGTTCTACCGCCCGCAGTTTCGGCCCCGGCTCGTTCGGCGGCGGCGGTGGCGACCTGCGCGATGGCACCGTGACGATCCTGCTCGATCCCAAGCGCAATGCCTCCGGCAACGAGATAAAGGCCCGCTTCCGCCAGGGCCTGCGCGATATCCCCGATACCCGGGTGACGTTCCTGGACTTCCAGGGCTCGGCGGGCTTCCAGCAGATCCTTAGCGGCGACAATCCGGCCAACCTCGAACGGGCCGCGCTGGATCTCGAACGCCAGATGCGGACCCTGAAGCAGGTTGTCGACCCGCGCCCCTCCAAGCCGCCGGTCGGCCCCGAGGTCGTGGTCCGCCCGCGCACCGACGAGGCGTCACGCCTCGGCGTCTCCGTGGACGCCATTTCGCAGATCGTCCGCGTGGCGACGGTGGGCGACATCGAATCCAATGTGCCCAAGCTGAACGAGGGCGAGCGGCGGATTCCGATCCGTATCCGCCTGCCGTCCGACGCGCGGGCCGACATCGAGCGGATCCGTTCGTTGCGGGTGCCGACCGCCGGCGGCGGCACGACCACGCTGGAGTCCGTCGCCGACGTCGACTTCCAGGCGGGCCCGGCGCGCATCGACCGGCTGAACCGCAAGCGGCAGATCACCATCCAGGCCGAGCTTAACGGCGTCGAGTTGGGCGACGCCACCAAGGCGGTGAAAAACCTGCCGGTCATGAAGAGCCTGCCGCCTGGGGTCGCTCCGGCTGCGGTCGGCAACGCCCAGGCGCAGCAAGAGCTGTTCGCGGGCTTCGGCCTGGCGATCTTCGCCGGCGTCTCGATGATCTACGGCGTGCTGGTCCTGCTGTTCCGCAGCTTCTTCAAGCCGGCGGTGATCCTGTCGGCCTTGCCGCTGGCGGTGGGTGGCGCGTTCCTTGGCCTGCTGGCTTTCAATCTGTCGCTGTCGATCCCGTCGCTGATCGGCTTCTTGATGCTTCTGGGCCTGGCCGCCAAGAACTCGATCCTCCTGGTCGAATACGCCATCGAGCGCGAGCGCGAAGGCATGAGCCAGCGGGAAGCCTTGATCGAGGCCTGCCGCGAGCGGGCCCGGCCGATTGTCATGACCACGCTGGCCATGATGGCGGGCATGCTGCCGACCGCGTTCGCCCTCGAAAAGGGCGCGGAGTTCCGCCAGCCCATGGCGGTCGCCGTGATCGGCGGCCTGATCACCTCTACGGTGCTGTCGCTGGTGCTGGTGCCGGTGGTCTATGAGTTCGTTGACGACTTCGAGAACTGGCTGAAGCCGCGCCTCGCCAGGCTGACCACGCCGCGCGAGGCCACGTCCCGCGTGGCGCCGCCGGACCGTCTCTAGGCCGACTGGTCAAGCTTGGGTGTCGGCGCCTATTCTCGGTCCAGACAGGGCTGGGGAGCGCGTCGATGGCAGGTTTCAGGGGTGGCGCGGCGGTCGCGTCGGGTTTCAGGTTGGCCGGGCGTGAGCCGCTGGCGTTGGCCGCCTGGGCTGGGGTCTATCTGATCCTGGGCATACTGCCTCAGATCGCCATTTGGCCCAAGATGATGAAGCTCATGGAGGCGACCAGAGGCGCGGCGGATCCGCGCCTGATGGCCGAACTCAGCGCCAGCATGGCGGGCTATCAGCCGGTGATCTGGCTTTGCACACTCCTGATGTTCGCGGTCCTCTATGGCGCCATCTACCGCGCAGTCCTGGAGCCAGAGAACCGCCGCTACTTTTACTTGCGGCTGGGCATGCAGGAACTGTGGATGCTCCTGTCGTCGGCGGTGCTGCTGGTCCTGGCGATCGTCGCCATTCTCGTCACCTGCGTACCGCTCATCATGATCGGCGAGGGGCTGGGACACGGGGCAGCGCCAGCCCTGCTGGCGTTCCTCGTAGGGTTAGCCGTCTTCCTGCTGTTCTTCTGGCTGGCGATGCGGTTCGCAATGGTCGCGCCCATGGCCTGGGCCCAGCGTCGGTTCGTGCTGATGGACTCCTGGCGGATGACCAAAGGCCATGGGGTGAAGATGATAGGCGTCGCCCTGGCGATCATCGGTATCGTGATTGCCGTCGAGCTGGTGGTGGGCGGCATTTTTCTTGTCGCGCTCTATCCGGCGATCAATGGCGGCGGAGCAGGGATCGCGAAGGTCCTGGGCGATCCGTCGACGCTGCTGACCCGGTGGGCGCCCTGGATTGTGATCGCCGGCATCTTGAGCGCGCTGCTCGTGGCGGCGGGCTACGCCGTCCTGGTTGCGCCCTGGGCCAGCATCTACAGCGACCTTTCCAGCCAGGAGCCTTCCGACGAGACGGCCGGCTAGGGGCGCAGCGGCGGCGCCGGAACGGCCTGCGAGGCGCGCAGGATGAAGCCGATGATCACCGCCATCGCCTCGTAGAGCCGCTCGGGGATTTCGGTTTCCAGCTCGATGGTCGAGAGCGCCTCGGCAAGCGGGGCGTTGGCCTCCAGCGGCACGCCGTGCTCGCGGGCGGTGTCGATGATCCGCTTGCCGATCTCGCCGCGGCCGACCGCCACCACGCGCGGGGCGTCCGGCGCCTGGTAGGTGAGGGCTACGGCCAGGGTCGGCTTGCGGGGCTCGCTCATGACGACCGGTCCACGAACTGGCCGCTTTCCGGCAGCGGCCGGCGCGGCGCGCCCGGGTGGAAGACCACAACGGCCGGCAGGGCGCTGGCGAGTTCGGCGCCGCGGGCGCGCAGCCGTTCCAGACCGTCTTCGCGCTCGGCCCAGACGGTGACCGCGGCGCGGTCGCCCTCCATCCGAAGGTGGACATGCACCGGGCCGAGCGGCTCGATGTCGACGGCGAAGCGCACCCGCCACGTCTCGTTAGGGTGACCCGACCCCGGCTGGGCGCCGTCGCGGTCGATTTCGAATTGGGCCAGCGCCGTGCCCTGCGGCGTGACGACCGGGAGCTCGAGCATCCAGGCGGGCCCCGCGCCGTCCGGCAGGGACGCGAGCTGGTGCAGCACCTGGCGGGCCATGGTCTGGTCGGCCTCGCGGGCCAGGTGCTGGACGACGACCGGCGCGCCGTCGCTGGCGGATAGGGTCGCGGCGGAAGGCGGCTGGGCGATCAGGGCGGCTTCGCGCACCGGCGGCGGTGTCGTCGGCGCATGGGTCGCGGGGAGGGTGACGGCGGGCGGCGTCGCGGCGAGTGCACGCTGAAGGGTGAGGAGCGCGGCCTTGACGTCCGGCGGGGCGGCCGCGCCCCGCAGCAGGTGAGCTTCCAGGAAAAGGCCCGACTGGGCGACGGCCTGCCTGACGGTCGCTGCGGTGATCGGGGCGACGAGCGGCGTGCGCAGGGCCAGCAGCTGGCCGATGGCGGCCTTGAGGGGCGCAGGAAGGTCGGGCGCATGCAGTGCTTCGGCGAGATCGGCGAAGAGCGCGGCGGCGCCCGCCTGGCGGCCGGCGGCGTCGGCGCGGGCGGCGTCGACCGCCTGCCAGATCGGGCTGGGCGGGGGTGCGGCCGCCGGCGCGGGCGGGGCGGCCGGCGCCCTGACCTCGTGGGCCTGCAGGGCGTCCACCTCGGCCATCAGCTCGGTCTCGACGCCGCCCACCACCCGCACCCGCAGGGCGGCCGCAGCCAGACCGATCGGCGCGATGGGCGTCATGCTCATGCTCGCGAGCCTAGGCCGGTGCGGTGAAGCGCGCCTTAAATCCTAGAGTTCGCCGCGCAGAACGCGGGCGAAGAGGTCCGGGTCGACGTTGCCGCCAGAAATGACGAGGCCGACGGTCTTGCCCTTCGATGGAATCCTGTCGGTAAGAAGGGCGGCCAAGCCGACCGAACCGCCGGGCTCGACCACCAGCTTCAGGACCTCGAACGCGTAGCGCATGGCGTCGGTGACCTCGGCGTCGGTGACGCCCACGGCGCCGGCCAGGTTCCGCTTCAGCATCGGGAAGGTGATCTCGCCGGGGGCGGGGCTTTCCAGCGCGTCGCACAGCGAGCGGCCCGTGGGCCGGATCGTCACCCGCTCGCCGGCGGCCAGGGATTGCGCCAGGTCGTCGAACGCGGCGGGCTCGACGCCCCACACGTCAGTCTGGGGCGAGAGCGTCCTCACCACTTCCGAGACGCCGGCCAGCAGGCCGCCGCCGCTTACGGGCGCGAGCGCGATGTCGAGCGTGGCCCCCAGCGCGTCGACCTGGCGCATCATCTCCAGGCCCACGGTGCCCTGCCCCGCGATTATGTGCGGGTCGTCAAAGGCCGGAACGACGACGGCGCAGCGGCGGGCCGCGATCTCGGCGGCGATGGCCTCGCGGCTCTCGGTCAGGCGGTCGTAGAGCTTGATCTCGGCGCCGTAACCGCGGGTGTTGGCGACTTTCATGGCGGGCGCGTCGGCCGGCATGACGATCAGGGCCGGCATGCCCAGGAGCTTCGCGGCCAGAGCCACGCCCTGGGCGTGGTTGCCGGACGAGAAGGCCACGACGCCGCGTTTACGCTCGTCGGGCGTCAGCTGGATCAGGCGGTTGTAGGCGCCGCGGAACTTGAAGGCCCCAACCCGCTGCAGGGTCTCAAGCTTCATCAGGACGCGGGCGCCCAGGCGCGCGTTAAGCGCCGGGCTCTCGACCAGCGGCGTCTCGACGGCGTGGCCCCTGAGACGCGCGGCGGCGGCCTCGATGTCGGCGAAGCTGACGCTCATCTGGCGAACACCATGGCGTCGTTGGCGAAGGCCTTGAACTCCAGCGCGTTGCCGGAGGGGTCGAGGAAGAACATCGTCGACTGTTCGCCGGGCTCGCCCCGGAAGCGGACGTTGGGCTCGATGATGAATTTCGTGCCGGCGGCCTTCAGGCGCTCGGCCAGCGTGTCCCAGTCGGCGGGCTTGAGGATCACACCGAAGTGGCGCACCGGCACATCGTGGCCGTCCACGGGATTGGTCGCCTTCGCGGCCACCTCGTCCGGCGACAGGTGGGTGACGATCTGGTGGCCGTGAAAATCGAAGTCGACCCACTCGGGGCTGGATCGGCCTTCCGGGCAGCCCAGCAGGTCGCCGTAGAAGGCCCGGGCCTCGGCGAGGTCGCGGACGGGGAAGGCCAGATGGAAGCGTGGAATGTCCATATCGCCTGATAGCGAAACGCGCGCTGTTGCGCGAGGGGGGCGGCTGGTCTACACACCCGCCGCGTTCGGGCCGCTGGTCCGGCGCCACAATCGATCCCATCCCCACGCCGAGCACCTGTCGAAGGGCGTGGACGGATGTCTCCGGGCAGGTCGGAGGATCGTATCCAGATGGCCAATGTGACCGTGATCGGCGCCCAGTGGGGCGACGAAGGCAAGGGCAAGCTTGTTGACTGGCTGTCCAACCGCGCCGACGTGGTGGTGCGCTTCCAGGGCGGCCACAACGCCGGTCACACACTGGTGGTCGGCAACGAGGTCTACAAGTTGTCGCTGCTGCCCTCGGGCGTGGTGCAAGGCAAGCTCTCGGTCATCGGCAACGGCGTGGTGGTCGATCCCTGGCATCTGCTGGAAGAGATCGCCAAGCTGGGGTCGCAGGGCGTGGCGATCGGGCCCGACCTGCTGATCCTCGCCGACAATGCCTGCCTGATCCTGCCGCTGCACCGCGACCTCGACCAGGCGCGCGAGGCGGCCGCCGTCAACAAGATCGGCACCACCGGGCGCGGCATCGGCCCGGCCTATGAGGACAAGGTCGGCCGGCGCGCGATCCGCGTGGCCGACCTCGCCGACCGTGACGCGCTCGAGGCCAAGATCGACCGGCTGCTCGCCCACCACGGCCCACTGCGCCGCGGGCTTGGCCTGCCGGAGTATGACGGCGCGGCCCTACTGGCCGAGCTGCAGGCGATGGCGCCCAGGATTCTGCCCTTTGCCAAGCCCGCGTGGCTGGTGCTGGGCGACCTGGTGAAGTCCGGCAAGCGGGTGCTGTTCGAAGGCGCGCAGGGCGCGCTGCTGGACGTCGACCACGGCACCTATCCCTATGTCACCTCGTCGAACACCGTGGCCGGGCAGGCGGCGGCGGGCTCGGGCCTGGGGCCGAAAGGGCCGGGCTATGTGCTGGGGATCGTCAAGGCCTATACCACCCGCGTGGGTGAAGGGCCGTTCCCCACCGAGCTCAACGACGCCGTCGGCGAGCATCTGGGGACAGTGGGCAAGGAAGTGGGAACGGTGACTGGCCGCTCGCGCCGTTGCGGCTGGTTCGACGCCGCCCTGGTACGGCAGTCGGTGGCGTTGAATGGCATCAGCGGCATCGCGCTGACCAAGCTCGACGTTCTGGACGGCCTGCCGACGCTGAAGATCTGCACCGGCTACCGGCTCGGTGACCAGGAAATCGGCTACCTGCCGGCCGGGCTGAAGGCCCAAAGCGCGCTGGTCCCGGTCTATGAGGAAATGGAAGGCTGGAGCGAGACCACCCAGGGCGCACGCTCCTGGCGCGACCTGCCGGCCAGCGCTGTGAAATACGTACGGCGCATCGAAGAACTGATCGGCGCCCCGGTGGCCTTGCTCTCCACCAGTCCGCAGCGCGACGACACCATCCTCATGCGCGATCCGTTCCAGGACTAGGCGGCGTTGGGCAGGGTTCCGGGCGCGGTCTCGAAGACCTCGAGCCCGGGTGGGCGCGGAAGCGTGTTGTCGCCGTTTCGGCGGCCCAGCAGATAGGCGACCGCGATGACCATGTCGTCGGTCCGGTAGGGTTTGGGCAGCGAACCGATGGCGTCGGTCTGGGAGGATCTCGCCCGGCTGACCTGCTCGCTGATAAACAGCGAGGGAATGCCCATGGCCTTGAGGTCGTGGGCGAGCGCGATCCCGTCGTCTTTGCCCTCCAGCTGGATGTTCACCAAGGCCATGTCGGGCTTCTCCGCCCGAGCTTCGACCAGGGCCGCCTGATGGCGGCCGGTCAGGTCGAGCACCCGATAGCCTGCGTCCTCAAACGCTTCCCTCAGCGCCATCGCCGGGAGGATCTCGTCCTCGACGATCAGCAGGGTGATCCCGTTGGCCGGGAGCTTTCGGGCGTTCATGTGGGACCCTTCGGACGCTGGAGGCCCGCGAGGCGAGAGCCGTACCCAGGGAGACATCGAACGTCAGACGGCCAAGGTCGGCCCGCTTAACCTATGTAACCCGGTCAGGGCGGTTCGGTTGCTTCGGCGCCAAGTCCCAGCGAGCGCTGTTATCGTCAAGCCGTTGTTTACGTCCATGGGCGTACTGAAAGGGGACAGGTCCGGAGCCCACCCCCTTGTTCGACGCCGACGCCAAGACGATCAAGGCCATGACTCCCATGCTGCAACGCGTGGTGGTCCTGGATCCGAATCCGCACAGCGCCCGATTTACCGGCGAACTGATGCGCAACATCGCCCACTCCCAGGTTTGGGTCGCCGAGACCAACGAGAAGGCGATCCGCGTCGTCGGCAGCTATGATCCGCACATCATTTTCGTGGAGATGGCGTCGGGCGAGGTGAACGGCGCGGCCTTCACCCGGGAACTGCGACGCAGCCGCCTTCGGTGCCGCTACGCGCCCGTCATCATGGTCACCAGCCAGGCGACCGCCGCCGGCATCCTGGGCGCCCGCGACGCCGGCGTGCATGAATTCCTGCGCAAACCCTTCACCATGAAGGACCTGCTGCGCCGGCTCGAGGCGGTGACGCTTCGCCAGCGCGACTGGGTCGAGGCGGTGGGCTACATCGGTCCCGACCGGCGCCGGTTCAACTCGGGCGACTACTCCGGTCCGCTGAAACGTCGCTCCGACGCCCAGGTTACCCCGGACGCCGCGCGCATGGCTCAGGCGCTCAAGATCCTGCGCTCGTCCATCGCTGCGGTGGACATCGACCCGGAACAGGCGATGCGCTCGATGCTGGTGCAGGCCGCGGACCTGCAGAAGGCCGGCATGGCCGTTGCCGACCTGAAGCTGACGACCGCGGCCATCGACTTCGGCCGCTACCTGGCCGAGATCGAGCCCCGCGGCGCGCCCTACGACAGGGAACAGCTCGCGCTTCGCGCCACGCCGCTGCTGGCCTACATGCCGCGCGAAGACGACCACAAGACCGCCTTCGCGGCGTGATCCCGCCGCCGCGCGGCCACCGACGTCGTCCATAGTCGGCCTCGATCCAGGCTATCCCGCGCAGCATTGCCGCTTCCGATCGCAACAGCCAGACTGCGTCCTACGGCCGGTCAGAGCGGCGGGAGGGCCGACTGATGTTCCAGAGATTCGAAAGCGCACTGGCCGAGGCCGTCGCGGAGGGACAGGTGGCCGGCGCGGTGGCGCTGACCCTGGACCGGGACGGGGTGACCTATGAGCACGCCGCCGGCGTCAGGACCGTGGGCGAGCCGGCCGTTATGGACGCCGCGACGGTGTTCTGGATCGCCTCCATGACCAAGGCTGTTGTTTCGCTGGCCGCCCTGCAGCTGGTGGAGCGCGGCAAGCTCAGCCTGGACGGCGACCTTTCCGACCTGCTGTTCGACCTGAAGGGGCTGGAAGTGCTGGACGGGGTCGACGCCGCGGGTGCGCCGCGGCTGCGGCCCGCGAACGGCGCGGTGACCCTGCGTCGGCTGCTGACCCACACCTCGGGGTTCGCCTATGCTTTCACCAGCCCGGAGCTGATCGCGTTCGCCCAGGCGACCGGCGCGCCCGACCCCAACGCCGGGACCCGCGCGGCGCACCGCCAGCCGCTGATGTTCGATCCTGGCGAGGGCTGGGTCTACGGCATCGGCATCGACTGGGCCGGGATCGCCATCGAGGCGGCCAGCGGCCAGAGGCTCGACGCCTATCTGGATCAACACATGTTGGGCCCGCTGGGCATGTCCGACACCGGCTTCGCCCTGTCAGCCGACCGGGAGGCGCGGCGCGCGGGCATGCATGTGCGTGGACCCGACGGCGCGCTGATCCCGATCCCCTTCGGCCTGCCGCCGAACCCCGAGGTGCTGTCGGGCGGCGGCGGGCTCTACAGCACGGCGGGAGACTACGGCCGGTTCCTGCGGATGCTGCTGAACGGCGGCCGTTCGGACGGGAGGCAGGTGCTGACCCCCGAGACGGTCGCGAGCCTGGCGGAGATCCACACGGGGCCTCACCGCGCGGGGGCTTTCATCTCGGCCTTGCCCAACATGAGCAACGACTTCGACCCCTATCCGGGGATGGCCACCGGTTACGGACTGGCGACCATGGTCACGCCGCAGCCCACCGGCGACGGGCGCGGTGCGGGCAGTCTGGCCTGGGCGGGACTCGGCAACACCTACTACTGGGCCGATCCGGCCGCGGGGAAGGCGGGGCTGCTGATGACCCAGATGCTGCCCTTCGGCGATCCGGGCGTTCTGGGCCTGCTGAAAGCCCTGGAACGGGACGCCTATCAGGTCTGACAGGCGTCCCGCGGGGACAATCTAGGCTTCGATCAGGTGACGCTCGGTAGCGGCGGCCTTCATGGTCTTCTGCAGTTTCTCGAAGGCGCGGACCTCGATCTGGCGGACCCGCTCGCGGCTGACGCCGTATTGCGAGGCGAGTTCTTCCAGGGTGGTGGGGTCGTCCTTCAGCCGGCGCTCCGTCAGGATGTGACGCTCGCGGTCGGTGAGGCCGGTCATCGCTTCTTCCAGCAGACCCATGCGCAGGGTCTTCTCCTGGGTGTCGGCGACCACAGTCTCCTGGCTGGGCGTGGTGTCGTCCACCAGCCAGTCCTGCCACTCGCTTTCCGAATCCGCCCGCATGGGCGAATTCAGCGACGCGTCGCCGCCGGCGAGCCGGCGGTTCATCGAGATGACCTCGGAGTCGAGCACACCCAGCTTGGTGGCGATCGAGGAGACCTGATCGGGATGCAGGTCGCCCTCCTGCAGGGCCGAGATCTCGCTCTTGGCTTTGCGCAGGTTGAAGAACAGCTTCTTCTGGGCGGCTGTGGTGCCCATCTTCACCAGGCTCCAGGACCGCAGGATGTATTCCTGGATCGAGGCGCGGATCCACCACATGGCGTAGGTGGCCAGGCGGAAACCGCGGTCGGGATCGAACTTCTTCACCGCCTGCATCAGGCCGACGTTGCCTTCGGAGATCACTTCCCCG
>JBBREC010000058.1:0-19228 GCA_038203295.1 Caulobacterales bacterium | reverse complement strand
CCGGCGGCGGCGCAGGGTCGCGCCCACCCCGCCGAAGCCCATGATCATCATCAGCCAGGTCGTCGGCTCCGGCACGCCGTCGATCGGCCAGGCGACGCCGAAGGATTGATGCCTGCCGTCCGAGATCACGTAGAATCTGTCGTTGGCGTCGCCTTGGCGTGTGTAGTTGCCGGCGACGTAATCAGTGAAGTAGCCCTGATAGGTCCCAAACTGCGCACCGTTCAAGTTCGCCGAGATCACACCGACCGTCTTCGACGGAACCTCGATTTTCCAGATGGCCGCCTGGATCGCCGCCAAACGCATCTGCGTGTCGAAGTTGGCGCCGAGCAGATCGTTCTGATGCAGATGGTAGCCGGTATTGATCAGGTCGTTGATCTTCGTCAACTGCGTGGGGCTCACGTTGTGTCCGCCGAAATCGGTCGGCAGCGGATTGACGATGTTCAGGTCCTGGTTCGAGGCATAGACGTAACCCAGATTGCCAAGGCTGATGTTGTGGAACACGTCGACGCAGAAACCGAAGATGTCATAGATCGGCGCGCCCGGCGCCACGACGCCGGCCTGGGTCGAGTCCTGCACGCGGAACGTGATGCCGTTCGAATAGACGTTGCCGTCGCCGGTGATGTTGGCCTGGAATGTGGTGTTCATGCTGCTGCTGAGCAACTTCAGATAGCTGGTCGCCGACGCAGGCGATGCGACCGAGAGCGCGAGAGCCGCACCCGTTGCGGCAAGGATTCCACCAATAGTTGTGCCAAAACGAGACATATTCAAAAATCCCCAGAACTCAGTGTCATTTGGCAGGCAAAAAGCATGCCGAGTCAATTCAGTGGCTACGCTTAGTCGAGGCGATTTGACCCTGCATCACAATTCTCCAATGAGGCGACTAGTCTGGTTGGCAGGGGCAGCGAAAAGCTGATCTCATACATCTATAGTTGTATTTCCCGGATCCTTTGCGCGCATTGGCGGCAACCGATGCGCCAGAACGGCGCTTGACCGACGCTGCGTCAGCGGCCTTCGCTTGTCCCAACAAAGGACAACGAGGAAACCGCCATGGCCGAGCTCACCCAGAACGACCTGATGTACCGTGCCGGGCTGATGAAGGGCGAACGCATCCTGATCACCGGCGGCGGCACCGGACTTGGCAAGGTCATGGCCGAGGCCTGCCTGATCCTGGGCGCCGAAGTCTACATCTGCGGCCGCCGCGGCGGGGTGGTCGAAGAGGCGGCCAAGGACCTGACCGACGCTCACGGCGGCAAGTGCGTCGGGATCGCCTGCGACATCCGCGTGCCGGAAGCCATCGCCGAGATGATCGAGACTATCTGGGCGGACGGCGGCGCGCTGACCGGCCTGGTCAACAACGCGGCCGGAAACTTCATCAGCCGCACCGAGGATCTTACGGCCCGCGGCTTCGACGCCATCTCCAACATCGTCTTCCGGGGCTCGTTCTTCGTGACCCTGGAGTGCGGCAAGCGCTGGCTGGCGGAGGGCAAACATGCCTCGGTTGTCTCGATCCTGACCACCTGGGTCTGGAACGGCGGTCCCTTCACTGTGCCGTCCGCGATGTCCAAGGCCGGCCTCAACGTCATGACCCAGTCGCTGGCGGTGGAGTGGGGCAACCGCGGCATCCGCTTCAACGCCATCGCGCCGGGCCCCTTCCCGACGGAGGGCGCCTGGGCGCGGCTGAATCCCGGGGCGGGAACGGAGTCGGCGCCCGCCGACCCGACGATCCCGCTTGGCCGCAACGGCGAAATGCGCGAACTCGCGAACCTGGCCGTCTACCTGCTGAACCCGGGCTCCGCCTATGTGAACGGCCAGACCATCGCAATCGACGGTGGCTCGCATCTGCAGAGCGGGGGCGGCTTCAACCGGCTGTCCGCCTGGGGCGACAAGGAATGGGAAGAGGCCCGCAACGCAATCCGGGCCACCAACGAGCAGGATCGGGCCAAGCGGACGGTCTAGGCGGCCGCGACTGTTGATCGCCGCCCGCTGACCGCCGGTCGTCATACCGCCGGTGGCGTCTTGTCGCTGGGCTCATAAAGGCGAACAACTTCGTCATGAGCTCGCTCCGCCGCCTGATAGCCGCGCTGTCCGGACTCGGCTTGGCGGTCGTTGGCGCCCCGGCGGCCGCCGAGACCCTGTCGAGGGATATCGCCTGCGCCGTCGGCGCCTATCGCCTGGAAGGCGGGGACCATGTCACTCTCACCGCCCAACCGAAGGGTGCGCTGGGCTACCTGCTGCCCGACGGCGAACGAGGGACCCTGAAGCCGCAGGGCGGCGGCGCTTTTGTACAGGGCGCGCCCCGCGCTCCGTTCAGCCTGAGCCTACCTGGCTGTCCCGGCGAGCGGATCAGCTTCGGCAAACTGGGTGTGGGCCATCGAGTATATTTCCAGGAACCGGTCTTCCGCATCCCGGCGAGCGACGTCACTCTGTCCGGCAAGATGGTCACCCCACGCGACCGTCCAATCCGCCAGCTCGCTGTCTTCGTTGACGGGTCCGACCAGACCGGCGCGGTCGATATGACCTACTGGCAATATGAACTTCCCCTGCGCGGGGTCGGCGTCCTAATTCTCGACAAGCGCGGCACGGGCGCTTCCGACGGAAAGCCAAGCGCAAACTTTCACCAGCGGGCGGACGACGTCCTGGCGGCCGTGAAATTCATGCGGGGCGTCCTGGGCCCAAAGGTCGCCGTCGGCCTGATCGGCTTTAGCCAGGGCGGCTGGGTGGCGCCGCTCGCCGCGTCCCGGGGCAAGGTGGACTTCGTCGTGGTCGCCTACGGTATGGCCGAGGCCGTCACCGACGAGGACCGCGAGGAGATCATCCAGAACCTGCAGGCCGCGGGCTTCGGCCCCACCGAAATCAGGGAAGCGGTGGCGTTGCAGTCCGCCGCCGCCGAGGTCGTCCGCTCCCACTGGACCACCGGCTGGGAGCATTTCGACGCGCTGAAGGCCCGGTACGCCAACGCCCCCTGGCTCAAGGCCATGGGCCAAGAGGGCTTCACCGGCATGATGGTCGCCACGCCGTCGACCACTGTCCGGGTGCTCGGACCCAAGGTCGACCTGGGCGTCAGTTTCGAATATGAGCCTGCCCCGGTGATCGCGGCCCTGAAGACCCGCCAGCTATGGGTGCTCGGCGGCGACGACACCAACGCGCCCAGCGCTCGGACGGCGGCGATCCTCACCCGCATCCAGCAGACCAACCGCGCGCTCACCGTCGCCGTCTTCCCGAAAGCCGACCACGGCATCGTCGAGACGAGCCAGGTGGACGGCGTCACCCACGTTCGCCTGGCTGCCGGCTATCTGGATCTGGCGGCCGGCTGGATCCGCACCGGCAAGGCGCCCGCGACCCCGGGCGCGGTCGTTCACTAGCGAGCGGGTTGTTTTCGAGCGGACGCTCTCTAGAGTGACACGCGTCACTTTTGAGTCTCGTGAGTTCCGATGTCCCAGGCCGCCACCGTCACCTATCTGCCCGTCGGCAAGCGCGAACAGACCAAGGTCCAGAACCGCCAGGCGATCCTGGACGCAGCGCGTGAGGTGTTCGGCGAGATCGGCTACGAGACCGCTACAGTTCGCGACATTATCCGCCGCGCCGGCCTCGCGGCCGGGACCTTCTATAATTACTATCGGTCCAAGGAGGAGGTGTTCGCCGCCCTCGCCGACGATGGCGCGCGACGGTTCGCGCCGATCCTGAAGGGCCTGCGCGGCCATGGCCACGGCTTCGAGGCCTTCGTGCGGCTGGCCATCACTGCCTATTTCGGTTTCCTCGCGGACGAGCACAAGAATTGGGTCGCGCGCCGCCCGGCGGGCGAGCCGCACCTGCATGTCCAGGGCGAAACGCCCGAGATGGCCGCGGTGTTCGCGGAGGTGCGCGACGCCATCGCCGAGGCCATCGCCGACCGTCAGGGACCCAGCGCCGACCCCGACTTCATGGCCGCCGCGTGCATCGCTATCGCCCGCGAGATCGGCGACAAGATGCTGGAGCGCCGCCCGATCGACACCGAGAGCGCTGCGTCCTTCGCCGTCACCATGATCCTGAGTGGCCTGAAGGGCCTGCCCATGGCTCCGGCCTAGATGCACGGGCCGGCCACACAACGGTTCATCCTGCGCAAGCTGCTGAGCCTGCCCACGCCGATCCTGCGGCTGCTGTCGGGCGGCGCCTCGGTCTATCAGGGCGGCCGCACGCTCGACCCGCGCCTGCAGTTCCTGGCGGCTCAGGCGCGCGGCGCGCCGCCGATGACCTCGCTCACGCCGGAGGAGGCCCGCCGCGCAAGCGCCCAGGGCCTAGCTGTCCTCAGCGGCGACCCCGAGCCCGGCGTGCACATCGAATATGTCGCCGTCGAAGGACCCGGCGGCGCGATTCCCGCCCGCGTCTATCGCCCCGAGGGCCAGGACCCGGCAACGCCGCTGATGGTCTATGCCCACATGGGCGGCGGGGTGATCGGCGACCTGGAGACCTGCCACAGCTTCTGCACCCTGCTGGCCAGGGTCGCCCGCGCGCCTGTGCTGTCGGTCGACTACCGGCTGGCGCCGGAGCACCGCTTCCCGGCCGGGCTCGAAGACGTCATGGCCGCCTATCGCTTCGGCCGCGACAACGCCGCGCGGTTCGGCGCTCCGCCCGGCGCGGCCGCGATCGGTGGCGATTCCATGGGCGGCAATTTCGCCGCCATCGTCTGTCAGGAGCTGAAGCGCTCGGGCGAGCCGCAGCCCGTGCTGCAGCTGCTGATTTATCCCTGTGTTGACGTAGCCTGCCAGAGTGCGTCGGCGACCACCTATGCGGACGCCTTTCCGCTGAACAAGGCGATGATGGACTGGTTCACCGACCTCTACATAGGCCCCGGCGACAACCCAGCCGACCCGCGCATCTCGCCGCTCGCTGCCGTCGACTTGTCAGGGCTCGCGCCCGCCATCGTGGTCGGCGCGGGCTTCGACCCCCTCCTCGACCAGGGCGAGGCCTATGCGCGGCGCCTCAAGGCCGCCGACGCACCGGTGATCTACCGCTGCTACGATAGCCTTGCCCATGGATTTACCGGCTTCACCGGCGCGGTCCCCGCCGCCGATGTCGCCTGTCGCGAAATCGCCGGCCTCGTTCGTGAGGGCCTGGAAGGACGGATCGCCTGATGCGCGCGCTGGTCGTTGAAGAGTTGCTGCCGGACTACGCAGGCTGCGTGGTAAAGGAGATCCCGACCCCCGAGCCCGGCCCAGGCGAAGTGCGGATCAGGGTGCGCGCCGCCGCCGTCAACTTCCCCGACCTCATGCAGACCAGGGGCGAGCACCAGCACAAACCTGTCGTGCCCTTCGTCGGCGGCCTGGAACTGGCCGGGGAGGTCGATGCGCTGGGCGAAGGCGTCAGCGGCTTCCAGCCTGGCGACGCCGTGGTCGCCGGTGGCCGGGGCGGCTTCGCGGAGTACGCCATCCTCCCGGCCGCGACACTGCGGAAGAAGCCCGCCAACCTCACCTTCGGCCAAGCGGCCGGCTTTCCTGTGGCCTACCTGACCGCCTATGTGGCGCTAACCCGCTGCGCCCAGGCTCAGCCCGGCGAGTGGGTGCTGGTGCATGGCGCGGCCGGCGGCGTCGGTCTGGCAGCCGTCGACTACGCCAAGCTGCTGGGCTGCAGGGTGATCGCCGCCTCCGCCTCAGACGAGAAATTGGCGGTGATCGAAAAGGAGTACGCCCCCGACGCCACGGTCAACGTCACCCGAGGCTTCCGCGAGCAGGTGAAAGAGCTTACCGGCGGGCGCGGCGCGGACGTGATCTACGATCCTGTGGGCGGCGACGTTTTCGACGAGAGCCTGCGCTGCATCGCCTTCGGGGGCCGCATCCTGTCCATCGGCTTCACCTCGGGCCGCCTCCCGGTCCTGCCGGTCAACATCGCCCTGATCAAGGGCTTCTCGGTGATGGGCGTGCGCGCCGGCGAGTACGGCCGCCAGTTCCCCGCCAAGGGCCGCGAGAACAACGAGGCCATCTGGAAACTGGCGGAGGACGGTCTGGTGAAGCCGCGCGTCGACGCGGAGTATCCGCTGGACCAGTGGCGCGCTGCCTTTGAGACCCTCGCTCAGCGCAAGGTGGTCGGTAAGTCCATCGTCCGGCCGGATCTCTAGGGCGCGCGGGACCGAGCGGGCCATTGGAAGCGCAAGGGCGAGCTATGGTTTCGCCCAAAATTTCTACTGCAGATTGTATCTATTGTTTCCGTACTGAAATTTATACTTTCTTTATCCTTTACTTGAGCGAACACTGGAGGCCACTGGCGGACAGGAAAACGGACCGGGCGCAGTCTCTAAATTTCGAAGTTCTCGATGCTGGCCTGCTACGGGGACGCTTTGCACTTCCAGCCTTTGCACAATCCGGCCCAGTCGATTCTGGTCGTCCTCCACGACCTGCCATTGGGCGGTACGGAACGGATCGCCGTCCGTCTGGCGAACCGTTGGGCGCAGGGCGGCCGCAATGTCACCATCCTTTGCGGGAGTCGCCAGGGCGAACTGGGCTGGCTGGTCGACGACGCGGTCAAGGTGCTGGAGTGCGATCCGCCGATTCCGCGCGGGCCGGGATCGCGCCGGCGGCTGGCGCGGGCCGTCGCGGACTATCTCACCCAACGGCCGCACGACATCCTGTTCGTGCCGGGCAACTATCACTGGCCGGTGATGCCCGCCGTGGCTCTGCTGCCCGACCGCCTTAGGCCCGTGATTGTGGCCCAGGTCAGCACGCCGCTCTTCAGGCACGGCCGCGGTCCCCTGCGGCAGATTGTCTACAACTGGCGGACGCGGCGGCATTTCCCCGGCGCTGACGCAGCTGTTTCGCTCTCGCCGGCGATGACCGAGGACGTCGACAGGGTCCTCGCTCGCCGGATCACTCGGTGCATCCGTCTGCCCGCCCTTGACGAGCAGAGCCATGCCCGACCTCGGACCCGAGCCGGCGGCAAGCTGATCGTGGCGGCCGGCCGCCTTGTCGGCGAGAAGGGCTTCGACGTCGCTCTGCGGGCTTTCGCGGGCATCGAGGACCCCGAGGCCCGTCTGGCGATCCTTGGCGAAGGGCCGGCCCGCGCCGGTCTGGAAGCACTCGCCGCCGACCTTGGCGTCGCGGCGCGTGTGGCATTCCCTGGCTATGTCCCGGATATCCGCCCGTGGCTGGACGCCGCGCGGGTCTTCCTTCTGTCTTCCTACTATGAGGGCTACGCCGCCGTGGTGGTGGAGGCCCTGGACGCTGGCCGCCCCGTGGTCAGCACCGACTGCACGCCCGCAGCGTTCGAATTGCTCTCGCAGCCCGGGGCCGGCGCGGTGTCGCCGATTGGCGACGCGTGCGCGTTGGCAGAGGGCCTCCGCCAGGTGATGGCCGCGCCGGCGCCCGATCCCGAGCAGCTGGCCGCGACCGTGGCCGGATATCGCATCGGTCCGATTTCGGCCGCCTACCTCGACCTCTTCGACGTCGTCAGGGCGCGCCGTGGCCCGCCGGAGCGGCCGTCCCGCCCGCGCCCGATCACCCTTCCGGCCTTCGCAGGCGTCGGCGGCCGCCGCCTTGTCGCGGCGTTCGGCATGCCGGCGCGGGCGTCGGATACCCCGTGACCTTCGGCTGCGCCTAACCGAAGCGCTGGGTCAGCTTCCGCAGTTCACGGGCGGCGTCCAGCGTCAAGCTGCGCGCCGAGATGTGCCGCCGCTTGGCGTCCACCAGGGTGACCGGGCCGGCGCTGGAGAGTGTATGGAAACCCGCGGCGTGCGCGCCGAACGTCGCCGGCGCCTCGATCACCTCGCCTGCCTCCGCCTCGAACCGGTCCGGCGTCAGGGCGCCGATCCGCAGCAGGCGCATGGCCCCGCCATAGGTCCGGCGGCAGTCCTGCACCGGCAGGACCACGGCGCCGTCGACGATCAGCGGCGTCCCGCCAGGCCGGGCGCTTGAGACGTCGTAGCGCACCGGGTTGCCCGGGTGCGGCGTCCACGGGCCGGTCAGACAAGTGGCGAAGGCGACGTGGAGCGCGCTGACCTTGTCCGCACGCGTGGTCGCCGGCGTGTAGAACAGCCACCACAGCCCCTCGTGAAACACCGGCGTCGCATCGATCGGGACCTGGTCGAGGTCGATCACACTGTGCGCCGACCAGACCGTCGGGAAGTCCTCGGCGCGATAGAGAGTGAGCCGCCCGGACTTGTGCGCCTCGGGAAGCATCCAGGTCTGGCCGCCGTCCTCCACGATGAACGGATAGGACAGGTGCCACGGTTCCCTTAGTGCGGGCTTCCAGTCGATCAGCCGCAGGTCCGCGTCGAAGGTCAGCACGTCGATGGCGCCCACCCGGTCGCGATAGTCATAGGTCTCCACGAATACATGGAGCCGGCCGTCCCGCCACAGGCCGAAGGGATCGGCCAGGAACCGCAAGGGGCCCGGGTCGGGCAGCCAGGACACCGGCTGCGCGCCCAGCGCCGCGGCTGACAGCAGCGTCTCCATCGGCGCCGCCACCAGACCGACGCGCCACATGTCCTTCAGGATCGGCACTCAGGCGCCCTTCGACTTCCCGGGCCGCAGCCCCGCGCCATGATGCCAGGGTTGCCCGGTGCGTGGAACGGCGGATGCGGACTGAAACCATGAGATAAAGGGGGTGAGCGGTTGACACGTCCCCACCCTTCCACTATCCACCGCCGCTCGATTTTCGACCCCGGAGCCATCCCGTGAAGCGGACTTTCCAGCCGTCCCGTCTCGTCCGCGCCCGTCGCCACGGCTTCCGCCTGCGCATGTCCACCAAGAATGGACAGAAGGTGCTGGCCCGCCGCCGCGCCAAGGGCCGCAAGCGCCTGAGCGCCTAAATACCTCGTTTGAGGTAAGGGTGTCGGCTTGACCGACGCCGGCCTTCCAATCCCCAGGCTCAAGATCGCACGCATCCAGAAGCGTTCGGACTTCCTTGCCTGCGCCAAAGCCCCTTACTGCGCCCGCGGCGCCGTGCTGGTCCAGGCCCGGCGGCGCGACGAAGACCCCCTTGTCCGCACCGGCTTCACCGCCACCAAGCGCATCGGGGGCGCTGTCGAGCGCAACCGCGCAAAACGCCGCCTGCGCGAGGCCGTCCGCCAGCTTCTGCCCGATCTGGCCCACCCCGGTTTCGACTATGTCTTCGTCGCGAGAGGCGGCGTGACCACCCGCGAGTGGCCGCGTTTGCTTGACGACGTGAAAAGCGCGCTGTTAAGGCTCGCCGCCGACCGCGACCGCCCTCATATGACCGGGCAAGCCTCTCCTCAGACGGACCGCGTCCCCTAACATGCAACCCGACTCCAGCCGCAACACGATCATCTTCCTCGTGTGCGCCCTCGCCCTGTTCTTCGCGTACCAGCAATTCGTGCTGGATCCGGCGACCAGGCGCCATGACGCCGAAGTCGCCGCCGCAAAGGCTGCAGCCCCGGCCGCAGCGACCCTGCCCGGCGCGCCCGGCGCGCCGACTGGCGCCGTGGTCTCGATCAAGACCCGCGCCGAGGCCCTGAGCGCCAGCCCGCGCGTGCCGGTGGCGACTCCGTCGCTGCAAGGCTCGCTCTCGCTGCGCGGCGCCCGGATCGACGACCTTTTCCTCACCCAGTACCGCACCGAGCTGGCCAAGACCTCGCCGCCGGTGGAACTGCTGCGTCCCGAGGGCGCGGAACACGCCTGGTTCGCCGAGTTCGGCTGGACGGGCGCCAACATCCCCGGCCTGCCCACCGCCCAGACACTGTGGACCCTGACCCAGGGCTCGACGCTCGCGCCCGGCCAGCCGGTCGTGCTGACCTATGCGAACGCCACCGGCCTGACCTTCACGCGCCGCATCGACGTCGACGACAAGTTCATGTTCACCATCACCGACACGGCGGCCAACCTGGGGACAATGCCCGTCACGCTGGCGCCCTACGGCTCCGTCCAGCGCCAGGGCGTGCCGCCCGATATTGGCAAGTCGGGCATCGTCCATGAGGGCGCGACTGGCTGGCTCGACGGCCGCGTGCGCCGTTACAAATACAAGGACCTGACCAAGAAGGCCCCCGTGGAGTTCAACTCCACCGGCGCCTGGACCGGGATCACCGACAAGTACTGGCTGGCCGCCCTGATTCCCAATCCGGCCGAGCAGGTCCACACCATCTTCCGCGACACCAAGACCGGCGGCGTCGACGTCTATGAAGCCAATTTCACCGGCGCTGCCCGCGCAATCCCGCCCGGCCAGCAGGTCACCGTCACCCAGCACCTGTTCGCCGGCGCCAAAACCGTGCCGCAGTTGCAGGCCTACGAGAAGAAACTCGGCGTCGCCCACCTCGACGAGGCCGTCGACTGGGGCATGTTCTGGTTCCTGACCCGGCCGATCTTCCTGTTCCTGCAGTACATCTTCCAGCACGTCGGCAACTTCGGCGTGGCCATACTGCTGCTCACCGTAGCTGTGCGGGTGATCTTTTTCCCGCTGGCCAACAAGTCCTACGAGTCGATGACCAAGATGAAGAAGGTGCAGCCCCTCGTTGAGGAGATGCGCAAGAAATTCAAGGACGATCCGGCCAAGCAGCAGCAGGAGATGATGGCGCTCTATCAGCGCGAGAAGGTGAACCCGCTGGCGGGCTGCCTGCCGCTGCTCCTGCAGATCCCGGTGTTCTTCTCGCTCTACAAGGTGCTCAGCGTCACCATCGAGATGCGCCATGCGCCGTTCTTCGGCTGGATCACCGACCTTTCGGCCAAGGACCCCACCACGGTCTGGAATCTGTTCGGCCTGATCCCCTGGACCCCTGCGGCCACGCCCCTGGTGGGCGGCCTCCTCGACACCACCCTGCACATCGGGGTGCTGCCGCTGCTCTACGGGATCACCATGTGGCTGACGACGTCGATGAACCCGCCGGCCCCGGACCCGACCCAGCAGAAGATCTTCCAGCTGATGCCGATCGTCTTCACCTTCATCATGGCCCCCTTCGCCGTGGGCCTGCTGATCTACTGGACTTGGTCAAACATCCTGACCTCGATCCAGCAGTACGTGATCATGCGCCGCTTCAAGGTGGACAACCCGATCGACCAGTTGATCGCGCGGTTCACCGGCAAGGCCACGGCAGCCTGATGACCGCCGAAACGGGCGCTTTCAGCGAGGAGGAGCTGGAGTCCGCGCGCGTGCTCTTCGCCCACGAGGTGAAGTTCATGATGGGCGCGGTCCAGATGTCCGGCCTGCCGCCCGACGATCTGCCGGAGGTGGCCTTCGCCGGCCGCTCCAACGTCGGCAAGTCAACGCTGATCAACGCCGTCGCCGGACGCCTGCACCTGGCGCGGGCTTCGAACTCTCCGGGTCGTACCCGCGAAGTGAACTTCGTCGTCGCCGACGAGAAGCTGCGCCTCGTCGACCTGCCGGGCTACGGCTTCGCGCGCGCCTCGCGCGGCGACGTGAAGAAATTCCAGAACCTCGGTCGCGACTACCTGCGCGGTCGCCCGAACCTCAAGCGCGCCTACCTGCTGATCGACGCCCGCCACGGCCTGAAGGACGTCGACACCGAGGCGCTGGACACCTTCGATGTTGCCGCGGTCTCCTACCAGATCGTGCTGACCAAGTCGGACAAGCTGAAGCCGGCCGAGGTCGAGGCCGTGCAGGCCAGAACGCTCGCCGCCATCATCAAGCGCCCCGCCGCCTTCCCCCGCGTGCTTGCCACCTCCGCGGAAAAGGGCTGGGGCATCCCCGAACTACGCGCCGAGATCGCCCACGCCTGCATGGTCTGACCGCGCAAACGTGACATCGCCCCTCGCGTCCGCTATCGGAGCGCTCCAACTTCCAGGGGCCGGCCCGTGACCGACGACGACCAAGGCCAGGGATGGGCGACCGCCAAGACGCTCGCCGAAGCCCTGCCCTACATCCAGACCTACGACCGCTCGACCGTGGTCATCAAATACGGCGGCCACGCCATGGGCGAGGAGCAGGTCGCCAAACAGTTCGCCGCGGACTCGGTCCTGCTGAAGATGCTGGGCCTGCACCCGGTCATCGTGCACGGCGGCGGTCCGCAGATCTCCGCCATGCTGCAGCGCGCCGGCGTGAAGTCGACGTTCATCGACGGCCTGCGGGTCACCGATGAAGCCACCATGGAAGTGGCCGAAATGGTGCTGTCCGGCGCCATCAACAAGGAAATCGCCAACTGGATCACGCTGGCCGGCAAGGAAGCCGACGTGCGCGGCGTGGGCCTCTCCGGCAAGGACGCCAGGCTGATCACTGTCGAAAAAGTCACCCGCACCAAGAAGGACCCGGACAGCCGCATCGAGCAGGAAGTGGATCTGGGCTTCGTGGGCGAACCCACCAAGGTCGACCCCAAGCTGATCGACGCCCTAATCCACGCCGAGGATGACTACATCCCGGTAATCGCGCCCATCGGCGTCGCCGAGGACGGTCAGACCTACATCATCAACGCCGACACCGTGGCCGGCGCGCTGGGCGTTGCGCTGAAGGCCAAGCGCATGCTGCTGCTCACCGACGTGGCGGGCGTGCTGGACAAGGACGGCCAGCTGATCCGCCAGATGACCGTCGCCGAAGCCCGCAAGGCCATGGCCGACGGCGTCGCCACCGGCGGCATGATCCCCAAGCTGGAAACCGCCATCGCCGCCGTCGAGGCCGGCGTGGGCGCCGTGGTGATCATGGACGGCCGCCGCGAGCACGCCATGCTGGTGGAGCTCTTCAGCGAGCACGGTGCGGGCACGCTGATCTGCGAATGACAGCCGATCTGCGCCACATCGACACCTGGCTCTTCGACCTGGACAACACGCTCTACGCCTCGACGTCCGGCTTCATGGGCCACATCGAAAGGCGCATGACAGGCTATGTCGAACGCGTCACCGGTCTGCCGCGCGACGACGCCTACCGGCTGCAGAAGCAGTACCTGGCCGAGTACGGCCTGACGCTGGGCGGGCTGATCGAGCATCACGGCGTCGACCCGGCGGACTTCCACTCGATCTTCCACGACCTGCCGCTGGAGCTGCTGGCGCCGGACCCAGCGCTGTTGACCGGACTGCAGCGGCTGCCGGGCCGACGGCTGATTTTCACCAACGCCGACGATTTCCACGCCCGCCGCGTGCTGGACCACTTGGGCCTCAGTCACCTCTTCAGCGACATCTTCCACATCGGCTCCGCCGACTATGTGCCCAAGCCCCATCCGGCCAACATGGCTCGCATCAGCGCCGACCACGCCATCACGCCGGCCACGACCGCCTTTTTCGAGGACGCCGAGCGCAACCTGGCGCCGGCCGCCGACCTCGGCATGACCACCGTCCTGGTCGGCCCGCACGCGGAGGCTTCTACAGCAGCCTTCGTCCACTACAAGACCGACAACCTCGCGCGCTTCCTCGGGCGCGCCCAGCTGAGCGAACCTGCCTGATGCCCACGCAAGACCTCAAGAGCGTCGTCGAAGCCGCCTGGGAAGATCGCGACGCGATCACCATCGAGACCCGAGGAGCCGTGCGCGACGCTGTGGAAGAGACCATCGAGCGCCTCGACGCCGGAACCCTGCGCGTCGCTGAGCGCGAGGACGACGGGACCTGGGTCACCAACCAGTGGGCCAAGCAGGCGATCCTGCTCTACTTCCGCCTGATCCCGAACACCCTGATGAACTCGCCGGCGCCGGGTCCCTACTGGGACAAGATCCCCTCGAAATTCACCGGCTGGAAGGAAGAGCGTTTCCGCAAGGCCGGCTTCCGCGCCGTCCCCGGCTGCGTGGTCCGCAAGGGCGCTTTCATCGCCAAGGGGGCGGTGCTGACGCCGTCGTTCGTCAACATCGGCGCCTATGTCGACGAGGGCACGATGGTCGACACCTGGGCCACGGTCGGCTCCTGCGCCCAGATCGGCAAGCACTGCCACATCTCCGGCGGCGCCGGCATCGGAGGCGTCCTGGAGCCCCTGCAGGCCAGCCCGACCATCATCGAGGACAACTGCTTCATCGGCGCCCGCTCGGAAGTCGCCGAGGGCGTCATCGTGCGCCAGGGCAGCGTACTCTCCATGGGCGTCTACCTGACCTCGACCACCCCCATCGTCGACCGCCGCACCGGCGAAACCTTCACCGGCGAGGTGCCGCCCTACTCCGTGATCATGTCCGGCTCCCGCCCCAACCCGCACGACCCGACCCTGCCGTCGACCTACTGCGCGGTGATCATGAAGACAGTGGACGAGCGCACGCGATCCAAGACCAGCATCAACGAGCTGCTGCGGGACTAGGCTGTCTTCGGATAGGGCGTCCCGTCCCGGTGGCGGTAGAAGTCTTCGTTCGGCCGAGCGACCATGTCGATGTCGGGATAGTCGCAGGCGTCCTCCAACCAGTCCCGCGTTCCCACCTCCAGCAGCACCGCCTCCACCTCCGACCGGTTCTGGATGTGATGGCCGTTTGGGACACCGGCCTTGAAGCCCGCGCACTCGCCGGCCCTCAGCAACTCCTCACCCTCGTCGGTGACCAGCACCACCTCGCCGGAAACCACCCAGACGAACTCGTCCTCGGTGGTGTGCCAGTGCCGCTGGCTGGTCCAGGCGCCGGGCGCCAGCTTCTGCAGATTGACCCCGAATTGTTCGAGGCCGACGGCGTCGCCCAGCGCGCGCCGCGTGCGGCCGGCGCAGGGCGCGTCGAAGGGCGCGGGATAGGCGGAGCCGGCGCGAACCGGCAGCGCGTCGATGTCGATCTTGGGCATGGGGTCGATCCAGTCTAGGAGGAGCCCTTGAACCTATCAAAGACCACGCCGGGGGCGAGCTTGATCGACGCGATCGACCTGACGAAAGAGCTGATCCGCCGACCCTCGGTGACCCCCGCCGACGCCGGCGCCATGGATGTGGTCCAGGAAGCGCTGGCCGGGCTGGGCTTTATCTGCCGGCGCATGAAGTTCGGCGAGATCGAAAACCTCTACGCCCGGTTTGGGACCGCCCGGCCCAACCTTTGCTTCGCCGGACACACCGACGTCGTGCCGGTGGGCGACGCCGGCGCCTGGAGCCAGGGCGCCTTCGACGCGGCTGTGGTGGATGGCATCCTGATCGGCCGTGGCGCCGTCGACATGAAGAGCGCCATCGCCGCCTTCGCCGCCGCCGCCGCCAAGGCCATCGCGGCCGGCGAGGTGACGGGCTCGCTGTCCTTCCTGATCACCGGCGACGAAGAAGGCGAGTCCACCCACGGCACCAAGCTCGTCGTTGAGGCCCTGGCCGCCGAGGGCGAGATCATCGACCACTGCGTCGTCGGCGAGCCGACCTCCAGCGCCGTATTCGGCGACATGATCAAGGTCGGCCGCCGGGGCTCGATCAATGCGACGATCACCGTCCAGGGCGTGCAGGGCCACGTGGCCTATCCGCACCGAGCCGCCAATCCGACGCCGGTGCTGATCCGCCTGCTCGCCCGGTTGCAGGCCCGCGTGCTGGACGAGGGCTATCCCGAGTTCCAGCCCTCGAATCTCGAGGTCACCTGGATCGACGTGCCCAACACCGCCACCAATGTCATTCCCGGCGTGGCGAGGGCGAGGCTGAACATCCGCTTCAATCCCAACCATACCGGCGCGGCGCTCGCGGCGTGGTTTGACGAGGAGGCCGCTCTCGCCCTCCAGGGCTTCAACGGCAGCGTCACCGTCATCCCGCAGATCAGCGGCGAGGCCTTCCTGACCGCGCCCGGCCCGTTCACCGACGTGGTGGCCGCCGCCGTGTGCGACGTGGCCAGCCGTGCGCCTGAGCTCTCCACTACCGGCGGCACCTCGGACGCCCGCTTCATCCGCGCGCTCTGCCCCGTCGTCGAGCTGGGCCTCGTCGGGACCACCATGCACCAGGTCGACGAGCGCGCTCCGGTGGCCGAAATCCGCCAGCTCCAGGCGGTCTATGAGCGCCTGATCAGCCGCTATTTCGCGGCGTTCGGCTAATCCAATCAAGTTGCTCCCCCATTGGGGGAGCTGTCAGCGGAGCTGACTGAGGGGGTCCTCCCAGATCAGTGCTGACCCCCTCCGGCGCTGCGCGCCACCTCCCCCAAAACGGGGAGGAACTAGGGGCCGTAACTCACCTTAGTCAGATATAGCCCATCCGCCGGGGCCACCGGGCCGCAGGCCTTGCGGTCGGCGGCCTGCAACGCGGCCTTCAGGTCGTCGGCGGTCCAGCGCCCGACGCCCACCTCGGCGATGGAACCCGTCATCGATCGCACCTGGCGATGCAGGAACGACCGCGCCGCGAACTCCAGCACCACCTCCTCGCCCTCGCGGCGCACGCTGGCCACGTCGAGCGTCTTCATCGGCGAGTTCGCCTGGCAGGCCAGGTCGCGGAAGGTGGTGAAGTCGTGGTGGCCGACCAGCGCCTGGGCCGCGTCATGCATCGCCTGCGCATCAAGCGGCTTCTTCACGAACCAGACGTGGCCATTCTCCAGCGCCGGCGGGCTCGGCCGGTTCAGGATTCGATAGCGATAGCTGCGCTCAACCGCCGAGAACCTAGCGTGCCAGCCTTCCGGCGCCACCGCGGCGTCAAGCACCACCACCGCATCCTCGATCAGATAGGCGTTCAGCGCATTGCGCACCGTCGCCACCGGCCACGCCTTCTCGAGGTCGACGTGCGCCACCTGCCCGGTGGCGTGCACGCCGGCGTCGGTGCGCCCGGCCGCATGCACGCGGGCGTCTTCGCCACAGAACGCGGTCACCGCCGCCTCCAGCGCCCCCTGCACCGAGGCCAGTCCGACCTGCGCCTGATAGCCGTGATAGCGCCGGCCGTCATATTCGATGGTGAGCCGGTAGCGGGGCATCAGCCGAGCTTCGTCCCGGCGGGCGCCTTCACGCCACGCAGGAACTCCTGGGCCTGCTGCGGCCCGCGGCCCTCACGCTGCACGCGGAGCAGGCGCACCGCGCCCGCGCCGCTCGCCACCAGCAGCCGGTCGTCCAGCACCTCACCCGGCGTCCCGTCCGCATCCTCGAACACCGACAGCAGCGCCTTGACCCTCACCGGGCCCTTCTCGGTCTCCAGCATGAACCAGGCGCCCGGGAACGGCGACAGGCCACGGATCTTGCGGTCCACCTCGACGCCGGGCTTGCTCCAGTCGATGCGCGCCTCCTTCGGCCGGATCTTCTTGGCGTAGGTGACGCCCTCCTCGACCTGCGGCGTCTCCACCGCCTCGCCGCGCGCCACGGCTTCCAGGGTCGTGGCCAGCAGCGCCGCGCCGGCTTCGGCCATCCGGTCGTGCATGGCGCCGGCGGTATCCAGCGGGCCGATCCGCAGGGTGGTCGAGGCCAGCACCGGCCCCTCGTCCAGGCCCTCGGTCATCCGCATCACTTCGACGCCAGTCACCAAGTCGCCGGCCATGACCGCCCGCTGGATGGGCGCCGCGCCCCGCCAGCGCGGCAGCAGTGAGCCGTGGACGTTGAACGAGCCCAGTCGGGGCGCCTCCAGAACGGCGGCCGGCAGGATCTGGCCGAACGCCACCACGGCCGCCGCATCCAGCCCCAGCGACTGGAAGGCCGCGATCTCGTCGGGGTCGCGCATTGAGGCGGGCGTGCGCACCGTCAGCCCCTGCTCCAGTGCATAGGCGTGCACCGGCGACGGCTTCAGCTCATGGCCGCGCCCGCGCGGCGCGGGCGGCTGGGAATAGACGCAGGCGATGTCGTGGCCGGCCTCCACGAGGCGGCGCAGCGCGGTGAGCGCGAAATCGGGGGTTCCCAGGAAGGCCAGACGCATGGGCGGGGTTTAGCGGTCCGGAACCAAGGCGCAAGCTTGACCGTTGAAACGGGGACTCTGAAGGAGCCTCTCCATGCGCACCATCCTGACCGTCGCCAGTCTCGGCCTTTGCCTAGCGATCACGGGTTGCTCTAATCCCACCCAGGAGAAGACCTCCGCCGACCTCAAGGCTGCAGGGACCGAGATCAAGGACGCCGCCAAGGACGTGGCCGCCACCCCCGCCATGCAGGCGGTCGGCGCGGACATCAGACAGGGCACGGAAGAAGCTGGCGACAAGCTGAAAGCCGGGGCGGACAAGGCCGGCGAGCAACTCAAGGCCGGCGCGGCGAAAGCCGGCGCCGAGATCAAGGATGGCGCCAAGAAGGCCGGCGACAGGACCGACGCGGCCCTGAATAACGCCCAGGCCAGGGCCGAGGCGGCTGGGAAGAAATGAGCGCGTAGCGACTCATCCTGGCTAAGGCCGGGATAAACGCATTCCGTCAGGCCGCGCGCACCCACTTCTTGACCTTCTTCACCGCCTGCTCGCGTTTCAGGCGTGAGAGATGGTCGATGAAGAGTACGCCTTCCAGGTGGTCCATCTCGTGCTGGATGCAGACGGCGAAGAGGCCGTCCGCGTCCTCCTCCACCAGCTTGCCGTTGTAGTCGAGGTAGCGGAGCTTCACCTTCGAAGGGCGCTCCACCTCGTCGTAGATTTCCGGAACGGAGAGGCAACCCTCTTCGTAGGGCGCGGTCTCTTCGGAGGCCCAGACGATCTCGGGGTTCACATAGTAGCGCGGCTGCGGCTCTTCCTCGGGTCGCGCCAGGTCCATGACGATCACCCGCCTGGCGACGCCGATCTGGATCGCGGCCAGGCCGATGCCAGGCGCCGCGTACATGGTCTCGAGCATATCGTCCATCAGGGCGCGCAGGTCGTCGTCGACCGCATCGACGGGCTTCGACACCTGTTTCAGGATCGGATCGGGGACGACGAGGATTTCGCGCAGGGCCATGCGCGGGGAGTTAGGGTCGCAATATCCGAGCGTCAAGGTAGGAGACGAAGAGTCTCAGGCCTCGTCGCCGGCCACCAGCCGCACCTGCGGCGGGGTTTCCGGGGTCAGCTTGGTCAGCGGGCGCACCGCGGTGTCCAGCGGCTCCAGCAGGGCAACCTGCTTGCCCTCGTGGTCGACCTTCAGCTCCTCGAAGCGCCGCGCCTGGGTCAGGACCTGGGTCTCCAGTGACCCCACGAACTGGTTGTACTTGCCCACCGCCGACTGCAGCGCGTTACCCAGCGAGCTGGCGTGGCCGCCCATCACAGCGATGCGCTTGTAGAGTTCGCGGCCCAGGTCGACGATCTTCTGCGAGTTGGCCGCCTGCTCCTCGACCCGCCAGCCGTAGGCCACCGCCTTGCAGAGCGCGAAGAGCGTGGTGGGGGTGACGATCAGCACCTTGCGGTCCATGGCGTCGGCCATCAGGTCCGGCGCGCGCTCCAGGGCCGCGGCCAGGCAGTTGTCGCCGGGGATGAACATGGCCACGAAGTCCGGCGAGCGTTCGAACTGGTCCCAATAGGCCTTGGCCGACAGCCCCTGGACATGGGTCCGTACGCTCTGCACGTGACGAGCGCCGCAGGACTCGCGGGCTGCGTCGTCCGTGGCGTCCT
>JBBREC010000057.1:0-20702 GCA_038203295.1 Caulobacterales bacterium | reverse complement strand
CGTGGCGCCAACCGCTGTTCCGTTTGCGGTCGCTGTCGTGAAGAACGAACCGCCCGAGCCGGCGTTCACCCAACTGTACATGGCCGCGCCCCTGTCCGGTGTAAACTGAGCGAAAACGAGGGCCTGGGAAGTTCCCGCTACGACAGAAAGCGCAAGGACCAAGGCGGCCGCCGAAATGAGCTTTGTCTTCACGCGCATTGGAACCGCCTTGGGAATTGGCAAGATACGAGCGGCCCGCAATGGGCGCACACCTTACCCGGCGAAACGATGCTGGGCCCGCCAGGTTCCAATCTAAATTCAGACGGCCTCACCCAGCCGTCCAATGGGCGGGAGCAAGGCGTTCGGCATACGAAAAGAGCGCGGCGATCGCTCGCCGCGCTCCAGGATCGTCAGGTGAATTCAGCCTCTAGGCGAACGCGGCGCTCTGGCGGCGGCGGCGGATCATGACGCCCACGCCTCCGAAGCCCATGATCATCAGGCCCCAGGTCGCCGGTTCCGGCACGGCGAGTGTCTCGAAGCTGAAATTGCCGCCGCCGTTGGCGCGGAAGGACTTCAGCGCCTTGCCGGTTTTGGCCCCGAACGCCGGGGTAACGCCCAGGAGGTTAAACGCGAACTCCTGCGAGCCCGGGTCGAGATTGGTGAAGTGCTCAAAGTCCGAGGTCAGCGATGTGAACATTCCGCCGTTGCCGACCGACAGGTTGGTCGAACCTGTACCGCCATTGCCCTGGATCCAGGCGTCGGTGAACGTGCCGGACAATAGGTTGGCGTTGTGGTGGACCAGGGTGGAGCCGAACACATGGTCGGCGCCGGTGTAGATGAAGCTGAAGCCGCCATTGACGTCGGTCTGCGTCCAGGTGTTCGGACCGGCTGTAAAAGCCGCCGCATGCCCACTGGCGACCGTGGCGTTCAGCAGGAACTTAGCCGGCACGAACATCAGATCGGCAAGGGCCGGGTCCAGGAAACTGAAGTGGACCGCCGTCGCACCGGCCGACGTACCCGTCGCCGTTGCGGTCGTGTAGAGCGCGCCGCCCGTGCCGTTATTGTTCGCTGCGTTGTTGACCCAACGGTACATGCTTCGACCGGTGTCCGGCGAGAACTGTGCGAACACCGCAGCCTGCGAAGGCGCGGCCATTGCGGCCAGCGACAGCGCAACCGCCGTCACCGAAAGCATCTTCGAAAGAACTCGCATTAAACAGCCTCGTCCAGAATTCAGCCGTCACCGCTAAGGCGACGTCCCTATCAACGTCAGGTCGCCCAATGATGCAAGCATAACAACTGTATAATAGAGTTATCGCCCCACTCGCCTCTCAGGGGAAATGCCAAACTCTAGCAATATGCCTCGGTATTTTTAGTATTATTCAACACCTCAACCTAATTGTTTCGGAATTTTTGGAAATTTTAATAACTAATATTCTTCTCTAAATGAAACGATTATCTTTGATTCACTCATGTTATTCGCGGATTTTACATGTGATTTGAGACTGCGGAACCCACTCGACGGTTTCATGACTGCCAGGTGACACTAAGTCACTCCTGACTGACGCTCGTCTTCAGCCTCATCGCGCCTGCGTCAGCCGCGCCCTTATACGAAAAGGGCGCGGCGATGGCTCGCCGCGCTCTTCAATCGTTTCCCAGGTGCGTCGCAGATCAGGCGAATGCGGTGCTCTGGCGGCGGCGGCGGATCATGGCGCCCACACCTCCGAAGCCCATGATCATCAGGCCCCAGGTCGCCGGTTCAGGAACCCCGGCCTCGAAGCTGAAGTTGCCGCCGCCGTTGGCGCGGAAGGACTTCAGCGCCTTGCCGGCGTTGGCCCCGAACGCCGGAGTGACGCCCAGGAGGTTCAGCGCAAACTCCTGCGAGCCGGGAGTGAGGTTGGTGAACTGCTCAAAATCCGAAGTCAGCGAGTTGAAGAGCCCCCCGTTGCCGACCGAAAGGTTGATCGAACCCGTACCACCGTTGCCCTGGATCCAGGCGTCGGTGAACGTGCCGGACAATAGGTTGGCGTTTTGGTGGACCAGGGTGGAGCCGAACACATGGTCGGCGCCGGTGTAGATGAAGCTGAAGCCGCCATTGACGTTGGTCTGCGTCCAGGTGTTAGGACCGGCCGTGAAGGTCGCTGGATTGCCGCTCGCCACGGTGGTGTTCAGCAGGAACTGGGCCGGCACGAACATCAGGTCGGCGAGCGCCGGATCCAGGAAACTGAAGTGTACGGCGGTTGCGCCGGCCGACGTGCCCGTCGCCGTTGATGTCGTGTACAACGCACCGCCCGTACCGCTGTTGTTCGCGCCGTTGTTGACCCAGCGGTACATGTTTCGGCCAGTGTCCGGCGAGAACTGTGCGAACACCGCAGCCTGCGAGGGCGCGGCGACAGCGGCCAGCGACAGCGCGACGGCGGCTGCCGAAATGATCTTCGTAATAGCTCGCATCTTCTACCCATCCGACAAGAGGCGCCACCGCTGCTACGGCGACTTGCGCCCAACGAACGAATTTCGCCTCAAACTTCAATGATAAGATTCTTATATCGTTAATATTCATTCGCTCGCCTATTGGGGGAAATGGGATTTTTTAAGAGTACAATTCGTTAATAAATTTCTATTGCATCGCTGTATCATGCTTAATCACCAAAAATCGCTCTCGCCCGCCAGGGGAATATCGTCATTGTATTGAAATCTTTACCAAGCATTATCCATCAATTTGATTATTTACGCTCGAGGTGCGAGAATTTCATTCTCTGGATCGCAACGTACTAACTTCACTATTCAATGGAGGGCGCGCGACAATCCGCCGCTTAACTTCGCGCATGGGTAGTGCATGGAAGCCCCAGCGCCGCCAGAGATTGTGGAAAATCGACATTCGCCCAGCCTTGGCAGCCTTGTCCGCCCCCCGGATCAGGCTGGCGGGCGCGCGCCAGGTGACCAACCCGGCCGCTGCGGCTGGACGCGTAGGCGCCTGAATCCACCCCCGGCAGTTCGCCGCGCTCGGTCGTTCAGGCGGGATGCGCTCAGCGCCTCTCGAAAGTTCATCGCCGGAGTTGCGGGAAGGATCCGGATCGACACTGCGAGGTCAGCGGGTTTTGCGAGGCTTAGGTCGTGTATCTGGGCGACAGCAGGAAGGCGAAGCCCCGGAGCACGGTCTGGACCAATCGCTCCGCGGTGGCCGCATCGTCCTCCATGTGGACCACCGAGGCGATGCCGTGGCCGAGCACCCAGATGAGGCGCGCCACCTCCTCGATGCGGTCTGGAGGGACCCGGTCATCGCCATTCAGGCCGTTCCGGAGTGCTTCGAAGGCCTGCTGTCCGGCCTCCCGCACGGCGGGGTCGTGAGACAGGCCGGGCTCGGTCTGCATAAGGGCATAGAGGTGAGGATGCCGGCGGATGAAGGTGAGCAGGGCGGCCGAGGCGGCATCGATCTGATGCGGGAACCTGCCGCTGGCCCGGGCGCGCTCGATCTTCTGGGTGAGCTCCCGGCTGCCCTCGATCGCCACCGCCGCCAGCAGGGCGTCCTTGTTGGCGAAATGGTAGTAGAGGCTGGCGACTCCGCTGCCGACCTCCGCCGCCACCAGCCGCAGTTGCAGAGCTTCTGATCCACCCTTGTCGACCAGGCCCCGGGCGGCGTCCAGGGCGCGCCGACGCAGGCTTCCGGGGCTGATGATCTCGGCGCGGGTCATCTCAGGGCCGTCGTTGGGAGACACACGCGACCATGAACGATCACCGGCTGCGCAGCCAGCCTCAGAGCCGAGCGGGCAGCACCACCTGCATATCCTCGTAGCCTTTGACGAAGATGGAGTAGCTGCGTTTCGGTTCCGCCTGCAGCTGGATATCGGGGAAGCGCTTCATGATCTCTTCCCAGATGATGGTCAGCTGCAACTCAGCCAGGCGGTTGCCGACGCAGCGGTGGATGCCGAAGCCGAACGACATGTGCTGGCGAGGGCGGGGACGGTCCACGATGTAGCTGTTCGGGCTTTCGATGACGGTCTCGTCGCGATTGCCCGAGACGTACCACATGACCACCTTGTCGCCTTCCGTGATGGTCTTGTCCCCCAGTTCGAAATCCTGGGTCGCGGTGCGGGACATGTGGGCGAGCGGGGTCTGCCAGCGGATGGTCTCGGAAACCATTGGGGAGATGAGGCCTGGATTGGCGCGCAGCTTGGCGTATTGGTCGGGGTTCTGGTTGAGGGCGTAGACCGAGCCGGAAATGGTGTTCCGCGTGGTGTCGTTGCCGCCGATGATCAGCAGGCCGACATTGGCGTGGAACTCCGCCATCGTCATGTTCCGGGTCTCTTCGCCATGCGCCAGCATGGAGATCAGGTCGCCCGTGGGTTCAGCGTTGACCCGCTGGTTCCAGAGCTCGGTGAAATATCCGAAGCACTCCGCCATGGTCGCGCGCAGGTCCTGGAGATTGGCCGCGCCGCCGCCGAAGCCCGGTGGCGTGGTCATGGCGTCGGACCACCGTGTGAGCTTGCGGCGCTCTTCGAACGGGAAAGCGAACAGGGTCGCGAGCGTCATGGTGGTCAGTTCCTTCGACACCAGGTCGACCCAGTCGAAGGCCTCACCGATGGGAAGAGAGTCGAGGATCAGGCCGGCGCGCTCGCGAATCTGGGGCGCCATCATCGACAGGGCGTGGGGCGACAGGGCGGGGCTGACCGTCTTGCGCTGCACGTCATGGCGCGGCGGGTCCATGGCGATGAAGTTGGTGGCCGTGTTGTTGGGATCGCGGAAGCCCTGGGCGGCCTTCGGCGAAAGCGCGATGCCCTTGGCCGAGGAAAACACCTGGTGATTGGAATCCACCCCCATGATGTCGTGGTATCTGGTGATCGACCAAAAGGGTCCGTAGTTGCTGTCCGGTGTGAAGTGGACTGGAGATTCAGCGCGCAGTCGTTCGAAGATGGGCCACATGGCGTCGTCGCGGAACAGGGACGCCCGGGCCGGATTGAGCGCCTCGAGGGGCGTCTCGTACGCAGCCTTGCGTGCGGCGGCGCGCTTGTCCTTCAGGATGTCCACGGTTCCGTCGGCCATTGCGGCGTCCTTGTTCTATGCGCCCACACACCGGGCGGCGCGCTATCGAAACCTTTCGAACAAGGTTCCACAACCTGTTCCGCGCCGGGTTCCCATCCGCGCGTCAGGCAGATTCCTTCAGCGAAACGTCAAACGCCGGCATCGCCAAGAGCTCGAGCTCAAGCCCTCCCCGCCACGGACAGGCTGGCGACAAGCCAGGGCCTCAAGTCCAGGACGATCCGGGCGACCGTGTAGTCGGCAGGGAAGACAAGCCAGGCGGGCTCCGAGACCTGGGTCGAGATCGCCACGATCGCGCCAATGCCCACGACGAAGCCTGCGCGCCGGGCGTAGGCGGGGCGTCCCGATGTCTGCGCCAGCAGGCGGGCCGCGAGCGTCACCATCGCCAGGGTCTTGGTCGTACTTTTGTAAGCGCGCTGCAGCCGTCTGCTTACCGCCGCCCAGCGAAACTTTCCAGGTTCGCCTAAGGGGTTGTGATCTGGCGTTGACTGGCGGCGAAAGTCTGGCTTCCCCCAGCAGCGCGCCAAGGCCGCCGAGATGCAGCCCGCCGCGCCACCTTCGAACGTGCAAGGGCCAACATGAAGGTTCTGGCCGAGAGCGGGACCTTGCCGCCGGCTGCCGCGCCCCCGCGCTAACCCGGCTCCGAGGCCCGGACCCCGCTGGCCACGTCCTTCGCCGCGTCGTTCTCGGCGCGGAGGCGGGCGAACTCCGAGGCGCTGAGGCCTTGCGGGTTCATGAACGCCCGCTTCCAGGCCGAGCCGCCCGGCCACCGCAATGGGCTCGCCACCGTCGTCCGTGGCCCGGCCGCCGTGTCCAGTAGGCATAGCGCCAGAGCCAGCGTCGCGTCCTGCGAGGCCACGTCCCACGGCAGCCCCGCCGCATTGCCCAGCGGCACGTCCGAGAACAGGAACCGCGGCACGCCGCATTGCTCGACGATGTCCTTCGCCGCGCCAATCACTACAGTCGCAATCCCGGCCGCCTCCAGCGCCCGGGCCACAAGGCTCATCGACTGGTGGCAGACCGGGCAGTTGGCCACCAGCACCGCGGCGTCTGCCCCGTCCTCCAGGCACCTGCGCACCACTTCCGGCGCGTCGACCGCCAGCGTGTGCCGCTGGCTCCTGTTCGTCGGCACGCCGTGGAACCGGGCCGTCAGCCCGCCTACGCGCCCCACCGCCACAGCTCGTCGGAGCGCGGACAGAGGGAACCAGCAGTTCTGGTCGTCAGAGAGCTGCGCCTGGTCCACCACCACATGGCTCACCCGCAGGTCGTGCTCGCCGGCGACGTCCCGCGACCAGACCTCGTAGAACTTCGCCGCAGCGTTGTAGGCTGCGCCAGCGCCCTGGTCGCCCAACTCCGGCCGGTAGGGCGCGGCCGTGGTAAGAAGCGCCAACCGCGCCTCAGCCAATCCCTTGCCCAGCCGCGCGAACGGAACCTCGTCGAACCGGGCGTAGCGATAGGGGTTGCCGTAGCCCAGCGCCCCGTACCAGGCGTGAGTGCGCGCGATGTAAGCGATCGGCGCTTCGTCGTCGGGGCCATCCTGGACCATGCGCGAGCCTACCACAGCTCGCCAGGCGATTTCCGGCCACGATGATCAGCTGCGCCTTCAAGAATCCGCGCCCGCCAAGCCAGGGCTTCTACCTGTGAGCGTCCATGCCGGGCCGCAGCGGGTCGTTCAGACGCGACCTTTAGCCGGCCCATCCAACGCAGATTTGGGGGGGAAAGCGGACATGAACAGACTGGGTGGCGTCTGTTCGCTGCCCTGGTCGCGCCATCTGCCCTCAATGGCGAGCTCTGCAAGGTCGTGCCGCTGGTGGCTTCCCGCGCAGCACCGGTGGACGGGAAGATCCTATCTTTGAATAGATGGGAAAATTAGTTCAATATTAGTGTTCTTTTATGTGATTTTTACTACGTCTATTTTCCAAATATAAAACCTATAACGAATAATGTGGGGTCAATAGCAAATCAACAATTGCAAGGGGCGTCCAGCAATGCCGTTCAATATTGATGGTGAATTCGAGCGTGGCGACAATAGCCTGGATCTCGACCTGGCTTTCGACTTCTCTAGCTTGACAGTCGACCTGAATGCTGGCGTCATTCCATTGGAAAATAACCCCGTCACGCCGACGTCAGATCCGACGAGCGCGGTCACGACTGACCCCACGCCTTCAGACCCTGCGGCTCCGACACCCGCCGCGCCGCTCGACCCCACGGTCGTTGCGACCCCGCCGGACCCGGGCGTTCCGGATGGCGCTTTTACACCCCCCCCGACACCGACCGATCCATCCGTTGATACCAGCGACGCCGATCTGACGGTGATCGGCCACCTGCATATGTCGAGCCTGTTCGACGGCGTCTCCTTCTTCAACTGAACAGGACGACAGGATCAGCGTCCAGCCGCCGCCTCCGGCGGTGGCTGGACGAATGCCTGGCCTCAGGTGCGCTAGGCGAGTTGGCGGTTCAGACCGCCTAGGGACCCGTCGACGGACGTTACATCGGCTCGCGGATAGCCGCGTCACACCACCCCCCCTATCCCCCGCCTCCCCACCCCGCTAACCTTCTCTCAAATCACACCGTCGCGGGTAAGCGGCGGATAAGCGTTGGGGGACTGCCAGGATGACCGATACGCCCGTGGGCGCCGCGAAGCCGCGCCCCGCCGCTCCAGCCAAACCGGTCTTCTCCGAGGGCTACAAGCGCCTCGTTCTGATCCTGCTGGTCGCCGCCTACACCATCAACTTCATCGACCGCACGATCATCGCCACCATCGGCCAGGCGATCAAAGACGACCTGAAGATCACCGACACCCAGCTGGGTCTCCTGGGCGGGCTCTATTTCGCCCTCCTCTACACCCTGCTCGGCATCCCGATCGCCCGGTTCGCCGAGCGCTTCAGCCGGGTGAACATCATTTCGGCGGCCATCGTCATCTGGTCGGCCTTCACGGCGCTTTGCGGCACCGCCGGCAGCTTCGCCACACTGGCGGCGTACCGCTTCGGCGTCGGCGTCGGCGAGGCCGGCCTGTCTCCGCCGTCCCACTCGCTGATCAGCGACTATTTCGAGCCCAAGAAACGCGCCTCCGCGCTGTCGGTCTACAGCTTCGGCATTCCCCTGGGCTCCATGCTTGGCGCGGTGATCGGCGGCCAGATCCTCGACCATTTCACCTGGCGCACCGCGTTCATGCTGGTCGGCCTGCCGGGCATCCTTGTCGCAATCCTTATCAAGATGCTGGTGAAGGAGCCCCCGCGGGGTCACTCCGAACCGGTCGCCCACCCGGGTCTGCCCGAGGACGTGGTGGCCGACGAGCCGGCAAAGCCGCCCGCCACCCTGGGCTCGGAGCTTCGCGAGATCGGCGCGGTGATTGGCGTCCTTTTCGGCAAATGGCCGATTTTCAACATCGTGATGGGGGTCACCCTGGTCTCCTTCGCGGGGTACGCGGGGGGCCAGTTCGTGCCGCCCTATTTCATTCGCGCCTTTCATCTGACCTATGGTCAGGTTGGCCTGATCACCGGCCTCGTGGCCGGGGTGAGCCAGGGCATCGGCACCCTGGCCGGCGGCTTCCTCACCGACCGGCTCGCGAAGTTCGGCCCACGCTGGTACGCGCTGGTCCCTGCCATCGGCATCACCCTGGCCTTCCCCTTCATCGTGGGGATCTACACGGCCGGCACCTGGCAAGTCGCTGCGCTATTCCTGCTGCTGCCGGGCCTCTTCTCGTACGTCTACCTCGGTCCGAGCTTCGGCGTGATCCAGAATATGGTGCCGACGCGGCGCCGCGCGACCGCCACAGCGATCCTGTTCTTCTTCCTGAACCTGATCGGTCTCGGCCTTGGCCCGACGTTCGCCGGGTGGGCCATCGACCATTTCGCGGCCTTCCACTACGCCCACGCAGACCTGCCGGGCATGTGGAGCGCGGTGCAGGGCTTCTTCAGCGTCCATCCGGCGGACTTCCAGGCGGCGTGTCCCGGCGGCAAGGCCGCGGCGGACGCCAGCGACGCCGCCAAGGCGGCCTGCTCGGGCGCCCTGGTGCTCGGCACGCGCCACGGCATCCTGGTGGCCTATGCCTTCAGCCTCTGGGCCGCCTTCCACTATATGCTGGCCTCGTTCGGCCTGAAGGAAGCCCTGGCGAAGGCCCGCGCGGATCGCGGCGAAACGGACTGAGCCGGAGAATCCCGAAAAGGGGCAACAAGCGAGGCTGTATCCTCCGCGCAACGCCGCCAACCTGTGATTGCGGGGAGGCGCGTTGCGCGCTTGACACAAAACTGAGACACAGCCGACATCCTGTCCATCAGGACGAGCGCCCAACGCGCCGTCGCTTGCAGGGATGAAACCATGAAACGTCTCTCGGGAGGCGCAGCCTCCCTCGCGCTCGCGGCTCTGGCCGCCAGCGCCGGCTTCAGTCCGGCGGGCGCCCAGACGGCCGGAAAGTCCGCTGATGTGTCCGAAGTCGTGGTCACCGGCTCGCGCATCCGCACCAGCCCGCTTGAACGCGACCAGCCGGTCATCCAGATCGACCAGGAGACCATCGCCAAGACTGGCCTGACCTCCACCGTCGACGTCCTGCAGCGGATTCCATCGGCTGGCGGCGGCCTGAACGGCAAGTTCAACAACTCCGGCAACCTCGGCAACCCGCCCGACGGCGGCGGCGTGGGCGCGGGCTCGGCCGAGATCGACCTGCGCTACCTGTCCTCGCGCCGCGTGCTGGTGCTGGTCGACGGCCTGCGCTGGGTGTCCGGCGCCTCGGCCTCGGGCGTACCCGGCGCGGTCGACCTCAACACCATCCCGGCCGGCATGATCAGCCGCATGGAAGTGCTGCAGGAAGGGGCGTCGCCGATCTACGGATCCGACGCCATCGCCGGCGTCGTCAACATCATCACCAAGCAGCGCCAGGACGGCTTCCAGGCCAACGCCCAGATCGGCAAGTTCGGCGACGGCGACGGCTTCAGCCAGGACTTCAATTTCTCCTGGGGCGTGACCCAGGACAAGACCCGCATCGTCGTTGGCGGCGGCTATTTCAAACAGGATCCCGTGCTGGCCGCGGATCGCGATATCTCGCGGTTCCCCGCTCCCTACGCCACCTCCTGCCTCGCAGGCGGGTGCAGCTCGGGTACGCCCAACGCGCGGGTCATCATCCATGACCCCAACACCAACGGCGATCTCAACCTGACGCTTCGCCAGGCGCTTCAGCCGGGCCAGCGGCCGGTCTACAATCCACTCGATCCCACAGGCGCGGGCGGCAGCTACAAGGCCTTCACCACCGCCGACCGGTTCAACTTCCAGCCCTACAACTACATACTGACGCCGATGGAGCGGTTCAGCCTGTTCGGCTCGGTGAGCCAGGACCTGACCGACAACATCCAGTTCCGCGTCCGTGCGTCATACGTCGAACGCAAGTCCGCCAACCAGGCCGCGCCCCTGCCGCTGTTCGTCGGACCTGACGCCGGCAACGGCAACCTGCTCGACACGGTCACCATCGACGCCAGCAACCCGTTCAACCCGTTCGGCTTCAACCTCGGCCCGGGCACCTACTCTTTCGTTGGCCGGCGGATGATCGAGGCCGGTCCGCGCCACTTCGAGCAGACGGTCAATACCTACAACGTCACCGGGACCCTGCTGGGCGACTTCGAGGTCGCCGACCACACCTGGCACTGGGACGCCAATGCGGTGTGGTCGCGCAACCACGCCGAACAGACCTTTACCGGCAACATCAACGCCCAGCGCGTGCAACAGGCGCTCGGCCCGCTGTCCGGCTGCACCGGGACCTGTGTGCCGTTCAATATCTTCGGCGGCCAGGGCACCATCACGCCGGCTATGCTGAACTATATCGGCTTCACCCAGCAGGACACGTCCGAGCAGGAGCTGCATGACTACTCCTTCAACCTGACCGGCGACCTCGTCGAGCTGCCGGCCGGGCCGCTGGCCTTCGCCGCGGGGCTGGAGCATCGCCGCTCAGAGGGCTTCTTCCAGCCCGACCCCTTGGTCGTGGCAGGTCTGTCGTCCGACATCCCGGCCCAGCCGGCGAGGGGCAAGATCACCGTCAAGGAAGCCTACGGCGAACTGCGTATTCCGTTGCTCAAGGACCTTCCAGGCGTCGAGCGTCTGGACGCCTCGCTGGCGGGCCGCTGGTTCGACTATTCCACCTCGGGGTCTGACTCGACCTACAAGGCGGGCTTGAGCTGGAAGCCGATCAAGGACGTGCTGTTCCGCGGCTCCTACGGCCAGGGCTTCCGGGCCCCGTCGATTGGCGAGCTATTCGGTGCGGCCTCGCGCTTCGACCAGGAGGTCACCGACCCCTGCTCGGGCTTCTCGGCGGCCACTCCGGCCAATGTCCGCGCCAACTGCATCGCACGCGGCGTGCCGGCGAACGGCAGCTATAGCCAGCTTAACCCGCAGCTGCCGGTGATCACCTCGGGCAATCGCAACCTGAAGCCCGAGACCAGCCGCAGCTACGACTACAGCTTCGTCTGGCAGCCCGCCGCCCTGCGCGACACCTCATGGTCGAGCGGCGGGTCGGTCGAGGTAGCCTATTCCAACATCAAGCTGGACGACGCCATCCAGGCCCTGAACGGCCAGACCCTGCTGGACCGCTGCGCCAACACCGGCGACGCCCTGTCCTGCGCGACTATCACCCGGACCTCCTCCGGGGCGGTTTCGGCGATCACCAATCCGCTGATCAACATCGGCGGCATCAAGACCCGCGCCATCGATCTCAGCGTCAACTGGACGTCGCCGGACTGGTCGTTCGGCCGCTTCGCGGTGCATTCCTACACGACGTTCCTGCTCGAATTCACCGAGCTGCAGCCAACGTCGAACGGCCTTGCGCCCACCAAGCGCGAAGGCACCGAGCGGGGCAGCCCCGACCAGGCCTATCCGAAGACCAAGTCGAACTTCGTGGTCGACTGGGACAAGGCGCAGTTCGGCGCCACGGGCACCGTTCGGTACATCTCCGGCGTCGATGAGACAGGCGCGGCCAACCATCTGAACTCGCGCGCCTACATCGACGCGCAGCTCCGCTGGACGCCGGGTTTCCTGAGCGACGACATCAAGCTGGCCGTCGGCGTCAACAACCTCTTCGACAAGGACCCGCCGGGCTGCATCAGCTGCTCACTGAACAACTACGACCCGAACGCATATGACGCGCCAGGCCGCTTCTTCTATCTGCGCCTGAGCTACCGCCAGTAGCCGGAGAGCCTGTGTCCGGGCGGCGTTCGCGCCGTCCGGACACAGATCCGGCCCCTGGATTTGACCCACATCAAGGTCAGAGTTTCGCCGCAGCGGCAAATTGGGGGCGATGCACCGCACCTATGAACTCTATGTGCGCCACGCCGACGGCCACGTCCGGTTCGAGCCGCTGACCCACCGCGGCAGCCTTGCCGAGGTGATGCGCCACGTACAGAACCTTCTCGACACCAGCGGCGCCCTGTCTGTCGACGTTCACGAGGGGGGCGATCCGGTCTTCTCGCTGCTTGGCCGCGAAACGGAACGCTGAGACCGACCCCGGACCTTGACCCCGGCCCCGGCTGAGGTCACACCGCCTGGCATGATCCCCCGTTATGCCCGCAAGGAAGCCGCCGACATCTGGAGCCCCCAGACGCGGTTCTCCATCATGTTCCAGATCGAGGCCCACGCGGCCGACGCCATGGCCGAACTGGGCGTGATCCCCAGGGAGGCCGCCCGGGTCATCTGGGACAAGGGCCGCAACGCCATCTGGGACGCCGAGCGCATCGACGAGATCGAGCGCGAGGTGAAGCACGACGTCATCGCCTTCCTGACCCACGTCACCGAGATCGTCGGGCCCGAGGCGCGATTCCTGCACCAGGGCATGACTTCCTCCGACGTCAACGACACGGCGCTGGCCGTCCAGCTCAGCCGCGCCACCGACCTCCTGATCGAGGACGTCGACCTCGTGCTCGCCGCCCTGAAACGCCGCGCCTACGAGCACCGCATGACGCCGATGGTCGGCCGCAGCCATGCCATCCACGCCGAGCCGATCACCTTCGGCCTGAAGCTCGCTGGCCACTACGCCGAGTTCGTCCGCGCCAAGGAACGACTTGCGATGGCGAAGTTCGAGATCGCCACCTGCGCCATCTCCGGCGCTGTGGGCACCTTCGCCAACGTCGACCCCGCCGTTGAGGAATATGTCGCCGAGAAGATGGGCCTGGCCGTGGAGCCGGTCTCCACCCAGGTGATTCCCCGCGACCGGCACGCCGCCTACTTCGCAGCGCTTGGCGTCGTCGCCTCGTCCATCGAGCGGCTGGCCACCGAAGTCCGCCACCTGCAGCGCACCGAGGTGCTGGAGGCCGAGGAACCCTTCGAGGTCGGCCAGAAGGGGTCGTCTGCCATGCCGCACAAACGCAACCCGATCCTGACGGAGAACCTGACGGGCCTGGCGCGCCTCGTCCGCTCCGCCGTCGTGCCTGCCATGGAGAACGTCACCCTCTGGCACGAACGCGACATCAGCCACTCGTCCGTCGAGCGGGGGATTGCCCCGGACGCCACCGTCCACCTGGACTTCGCCCTTCGCCGCCTGGCCTCGGTAATGGAGCGGCTGGTGATCTATCCGGAGAACATGGCGAAGAACCTCGAGCGCCTCGGCGGGCTCGTGCACTCGCAGCGGGTGCTCCTGGCGCTGACCCAGAAGGGCATGAGCCGCGAAGCGTCCTATTCGGCCGTCCAGCGCAACGCCATGCGCGTCTGGCGCGGCGAGGGCAATTTCCTGGACTTCCTGAAAGCTGACCCGGAGGTCACCCTATCGGACGCCGAGCTCGGTGAGCTCTTCGACCTCGGCTATCACTTCAAGAACGTCGGGCGCGTCTTCGCCCGCGTCTTCGGCGACGAGGCCGAGGCGGCATGGCAGACGTCGAAGACCTCCGCCGCCTGAGCCTCGCCCTGCCGGGCGCCCACGAGGTCACCTACAAAGGCGACCCATGGTTCAACGTCGGCAAGAAGACGTTCGCGCTCCACCTGCGGGGCCGCGCGGTTCTGAAGCTCGACCGGGAGCATCAGGATTTGCTGTTCGAGGTGCGCCCGGAAACGTTCCAAAGGCGCCCGGTCGCCAGCACCTACTGGAGCTATGTTGAGCTCGGACATCTCGCCGAGGCTGAACTGGCCGAATTCATCCTTGAAGCCTGGTCGAGCATCGTCCCGAAGACGGTGAGCCGAAGCTATTTGCCTTCGCGGACGCCTTCGCGGGCCTGAGCCAGCAGTTCGGCCATCTTCATGCGCACTTCACCCTCGGTGATGGTGACGCCCGCGCCTTTCAGGTCTTCGAAGACCTTGCGCAGCACGTCATCTTCGCCGGGCTGTTCGAAATCCGACTTCACCACCGCCTGGGCATACTCGGCGATGTGCTTCTCCTGCAGGCCCATGAGGGCAGCGGCCCACTCACCCAGCGCGCGGTTGCGGCGAGCCGAAGCTTTGAACTCTTGCTCTTGATCGAGCGCAAAACGCTTCTCGAAGCCACGTTCACGATCGTCAAAGGTAGTCATGTGGTCTCCGGGAAGCGGCGCGAACGGGCGATCCCATATCCTGCACCTGCGCTCGCCGCAATCGAAAGGCGGATGTTTGCGCCCTCGCGTCGCATCCGGTAATTTGACCTGGCCTCATATTGAGCGAGAGGCCGAGTCGGACCCGCGCGCGAGGGAGCTATCGCGCGCGTTTTGTTTTCCGCCGACAGGCAAACCCCTCGCTCTCGGAGAAGGCGCGACGATGACCCGCCGCAAGAAGATCTACGAGGGCAAGGCCAAGATTCTCTATGAGGGGCCCGAACCCGGCACACTGATCCAGTACTTCAAGGACGACACCACCGCCTTCGACGCCACCAAGAAGGCGGTCCTGGAGGGCAAGGGCGTCATCAACAACCGCATCAGCGAGCACATTATGACGAAGCTGAACGCCATCGGCGTTCAGAACCACTTCATCCGCCGGCTGAACCTGCGCGAACAGCTGATCAAGGAAGTCGAGATCATCCCGCTGGAGGTGATCTGCCGCAACGTGGCTGCGGGCTCGCTATCCACCCGCCTCGGCATCCCGGAAGGCACCGCTCTGCCGCGCTCGATCATCGAATTCTGCCTGAAGGACGACAAGTTGCACGATCCGATGGTCTCCGAGGAGCACATCACCGCGTTCAACTGGGCCTCCACCCAGGAGATCGACGACATCATGGCCCTGACGCTGCGGGTGAACGACTTCCTCACCGGCATGTTCGGCGCGGTCGGCATCACGCTGGTGGATTTCAAGGTCGAGTACGGCCGCATCTACGAGAACGACTTCGCCCGGGTGATCCTGGCCGACGAGATCAGCCCCGATTCGTGCCGGCTGTGGGACGCGGCCACCAACGAGAAGCTCGACAAGGATCGCTTCCGCCGCGACCTGGGCAACGTTATCGAAAGCTACACCGAGGTCGCCCGCCGCCTCGGAATCATGAAGGAGATGCCGACCGTCATCCAGGGAGGCCTCCACTAGTGCGGGCGATCGTCCATGTGTTCCTAAAGGCCGGCGTCCTCGATGTGCAGGGGAAGGCCGTCGAACAGGCGCTGCACGGCCTGGGCTGGGGTGGCGTCAGCGCTGTCCGCGTCGGTCGCACCATCGAGTTCGACCTGAAGGCCACGGACGCCGCCGCCGCCGAGGGCGAGGTGAAGGCCATGTGCGAGAAGCTCCTCGCGAACACGGTCATCGAAAGCTACCGCGTGGAGGTGGCGTGAGGGGGCTGACCGCCCTTCTCCTCGCCATCACACTCTGGTCATGCGCTCCGAAGGCCGACACCGCCACTGGCTTCCTCGCGCCCGACTGCGGCCAGCCGTTCGCGCAACAGGCCACAGCCTTGGCCGCCCAGCCGCACCTGACGCCCGCGCCGGAGGACTACGCCGAACCCTACAAATTCTACTCTAGCGAGGATGGCCACACGTCCTATCTGATCACCAAGCCCGGCGCGCCCGCCCACCCGGCGATCATGATGCAGCGCGCCTCCGGAAACGACGTGAAGACCAGCGGCTGCCGCTACGGCGACCAAAAGCCCTATGAGCAGTTGCTGGCCTATCTGGAAGGACTGAAGACGTGGCATCGGTAAAGGGGGCATCGCTTAGCGAGTTCCACCTCGCCCAGATTAACGTCGGGCGCCTGCTGGCGCCGGTAGACCATCCGCAGATCGCCGACTTCACCGCAAACCTCGACCGGGTGAATACCATCGCCGACGGCCTGCCGGGCTTCGTCTGGCGTTTGAAGGGCGAGGGCAACAACGCCACCGATATCCAGCCCCGGCCCGACGATCCGCTGTTCGCGATCAACATGTCGGTCTGGACGGACCTCGACGCGCTCGCCGCCTTCGTCTACCGCACCGACCATCGTGACATCATGCGCCGCCGCCGTGAGTGGTTCGAGGCGATAGAAATCTTCATGTGCCTCTGGTGGGTTTCGGCCGGCCATATCCCGACTATCGAGGAAGGCTTGGCGCGTCTCTCGGCGTTCGAAAAGCTCGGCCCGACGCCGGAGGTGTTCAGCTTCCGCTCTCCCTTCCCGTCGCCCGACGCCGCGACCATCACCCCGATCCTGGATGAATGCGCATGAAAGCCGCCGTCGTTGTTTTCCCAGGCTCCAACTGCGACCGAGACTGCAGGGTGGCGATCGAGCGCTCGACGGGCGCCCACGTCGATATGGTCTGGCATGGCGACACCGCCCTGCCCGACGGCCTCGACCTGATCGTGCTGCCGGGCGGTTTCTCCTACGGCGACTACCTGCGCTGCGGCGCCATGGCCGCCCTCTCTCCGGTGATGGCCGAGGTCAGGTCCGCCGCCGAGCGCGGGGTGGCGGTCGTCGGCATCTGCAACGGCTTCCAGGTGCTCTGCGAGGCGCGGATGCTGCCGGGCGCGCTTCTGCGCAACGCGCAGCTCAAATATGTCTGCAAGACCGTCGAACTGGAGGTCACCAACGCCCAGACCCGCTTTACCGCCGGTTACGCCGGCCGCCGCCAAGTGGCGATGACGGTCGGCAACGGCGAGGGCAACTTCTTCGCCGACGAGCCGACGCTGGACCGGCTGGAGGGCGAGGGTCAGGTGGTGTTCCGCTATCTCGAAAATCCCAACGGCTCACAGCGCGGCATCGCCGGCATCGTCAACGCTGCGGGCAATGTCCTGGGCCTCATGCCCCACCCGGACCGCGCCTTCGAGCCCGAGCTTGGTTCAGCGGACGGCGCCATCCTCTTCCAGAGCGTGCTGGCCAGCGCCTAGGGCGCCTTCGCCGGCTTCTGCCAGGTCACCGGCATGGGGTCGCGGCCGCCCTCGGCGATGAAGCGGTCGATGCGGGCGCGCAGCACCGGCAACGGCACGCTGCCCATCGACAGCACCGTGTCGTGGAACGCGCGGATGTCGAACTTCGGACCCAGCGCCGTCTCGGCCTTGGCGCGCTCTTCCACGATCGCCAGCATGCCCAGGTAGTAACTCACCGCCTGTCCCGGCCAGGAGATGTAGCGGTCGACCTCGATCTCGATGTCATGGTCGGCGAGCGCGGTGTTGTCGTGCAGGAACTGGACCGCCTGGGCGCGCGTCCAGCCCTTGTGGTGGATGCCTGTATCGACCACCAGCCGGGCGGCGCGCCACATCTGGAAGGTCAGCATGCCGAAGCGGTCGTAGGGGGTGTCGTACATCCCCATCTCCACCCCCAGCCGCTCGCAGTAGAGCGCCCAGCCCTCGCCATAGGCCGAGATGTAGACATAGCGGCGGAAGTCTGGGAGGCCGGTCTGCTCCTCCGCCAGCCCGCCCTGCAGGGCATGGCCGGGCGCGGACTCGTGCAGCGTGAGCGCCGTCAGGTTGTAGAGCGGCCTGGATGGAAGGTCGTAGGTGTTGAGCAGGTAGGTCGACTTGCCGCCGCGGGCGCTGGTGTAGAACGGCGCCATGTCCGCCGGCACCGGCTCGATGGCGAAGCGGCTGCGCGGCAGCCAGCCAAAATAGGCCGAGAGTTTGCCGTCGACGCGCTTGGCGATCCAGGCGCCGCGCATCAGCAGTTCTTCGGGCGTCCTCGCGTAAAACTTCGGGTCGCTGCGCAGGTAGTCCAGGAACGCCGGGAAATCGCCCCGGAACCCGGTCTCGGCCATCACCTGCAGCATCTGGGCGTGGATCCTGGCGACCTCGCTCAGCCCGAGCTGGTGGATGGCCTCCGGCGCCATGTCGAGGGTCGAGAATTCCTTGATCTGCGCCCGGTAGTAGGCTGGCCCGTCCGGCAGGGCCACGGCCGCCAATGTCACGGTGGAATGCGGAATGTAATCGTCGCGCAGGAAGGTCAAGAGGCTGGCGTAGGCCGGCTGCACGTTGCCCTCGATGGCGGCCTTGGCCTGCGCCTTCAGCGTCGCCTGCTCGGGCGCAGGGATCGACGCCGGCATGGACCTGAAGGGCTTCCAGAAGAGCGTGCTTTCGGCGTCCTTGGCGTCGACCGTCGCCGAAACTGAGGCCTCGCGGCCGACCAGTGTCGCCTTTGGTGGGGTGAACCCGCGCTTCAGCCCGGCTCGCATGTTCGTCGTCTGCTCGGCGAAATAGCGCGGGATATCATTCAGTTGGGCGATGTAGTTCCGGTATTCCCCGGCGTCGTGCAGGGTCCGCATGGCCGTGTAATTGAAGTTCGACCAGAATGAGGAGTCCGAGTTGAACGGCTTTTCGTACTCGCGGAACCTCTGCTGGCTGATCAGGGTGTCGACCTGGTCGCGGTAGACCTCGTAATTTACGGCTTCGCTGGCCGACAGCGCCCGCTTCGGCATCGCTGCCAGCTGCTTGCGGACGTCCAGCCAGTAGGCCAGCCGCCGCGCCTGGCTCGCCGCGTCCACCTTGGGCAGATAGCCGGCCAGCCGTACGGCGTCGCCCTCGTCGCCGTGCGCAAGTTCCGCCTGCCGCCAGGCCCATTCCTTCCTGTAGAGCGCCCTGAGCCGGGCGTCGGCGGCGCTGGACGCTGAGGCGGCGGGCCTTGCGGGCGCCGCAGCAGCCGCAGCCACAGGTCCCGCCGCCAGAATCAGGGCGGCCGCGGCCACCCCGGCCAGGAGGCTCTTCTCGATCACTCGCTTCACAGTCATCCCCACGTCGCCGGCGCCTCGCCAAGAGGTGCGCGAAACCGGCCCCGGCGCCAAGTGCGCCCGGTTCACGAACTCCGCGCCTTTTTCTGCCGCGACAGCCGCCGCCTACGAGATCACGCTGGTCCGCGGCGCTGGAGCCTCCGATGCTTGCCGATCGCGATCGCATCTTCCTCAACCTCTACGGCCTCCACGACTGGAGACTGGCGGGCGCTAGGATGCGCGGCGCCTGGAACGGCGTGGCCGACATCGTCGCCCAGACGCCCGAATGGATCTGCGACCAGATCAGGGCGTCCGGCCTGCGCGGGCGGGGCGGCGGCGGCGTCGTCACGGGCCTGAAGTGGAGCCTGATGCCGCAAGAGGAGAGCGCACGGCCGCACTATCTGATCGTCAACGCCGATGAGAGCGAGCCGGGCGCCTGCAAGGACCGCGAGATCCTGCGCCACGACCCGCACCTCGTCGTCGAGGGCTGCCTGATCGCCTGCCGCGCCATCCGCGCTCATGCGGCCTACGTCTACATCCGCGGGGAATATGTGCATGAACGCGAGCGGCTGCAGGCCGCGATCGATGAGGCTTATACCGCCCGCCTGATCGGCTCCGAGAACGTCCATGGCTGGGCGTGCGAGATCCGCATCGCTCACGGCGGCGGCGCATATATCTGCGGGGACGAGACCGCGCTGATGGAGAGCCTGGAGGGCAAGAAGGGCCAGCCGCGCCTCAAGCCGCCCTACCCCGCAGGCGCAGGGCTCTACGGGTGTCCCACCACCGTGAACAATATCGAGTCCATCTCCGTGGTAGGCGCGGTCCTGCGGCGCGGCGCCGACTGGTTCGCCGGCATCGGCTCAGGGAAATCCACTGGCCCGAAGCTGATGGCCGCCTCCGGATGCGTGAACCGCCCCGGTGTGGTGGAGGACGCCATCGGGACCCCAATGCGCGAGGTGATCGAGACCCACTTCGGCGGCGTCCGCGGCGGCTGGGGTGCGTTAAAGGCGGTGATGCCCGGTGGCGTCTCAATGGCCATGATCCCAGCCGCCGAGGCCGAAGTGGCGCTGATGGATTTCGACGACCTCAAGGCGCGCCGGTCGGGTCTGGGTACCGCCACCATGATCGTCTTTGACCGAGACGCCGACCTCGTCGTCGCCATCGCCCGCACCGCGCGGTTTTTCAAGCATGAGAGCTGCGGCCAGTGCACACCTTGCCGCGAGGGGACAGGCTGGATGTGGCGGGTGATGGAACGGATGGCCTCCGGCGAAGCCGAGATGCCCGAGATTGACCTGTTGCTAGATGTCGCCAGTCAGGTCGAGGGTCATACCATCTGCGGTCTCGGCGACGCGGCGGCCTGGCCGATCCAGGGCCTGTTCCGCCACTTCCGCCATGAGGTGGAGGATCGCATCCTACGCTACCGCGTCCGCCGCGGCAGCTATCCCAGCGCGGCGATCGCGGCCGAGTAAGGGGGCTTCGCAAGGCCTCCCCATCGGTTACGGTCGTGACATGGCACGTTACACACTGCTCGCGGCCGCGGCTGCTGTCCTGGCCCTAGCCGCCGGACCCGCCTTCGCCCAGACCGATCCGATGACGCCCGACATCCCGGCGAAGTTCGACTTCCCGCGGGAGAGCTTCAACTACGTGAAGCGCACCTTGATGGTCCCGA
>JBBREC010000056.1:0-21021 GCA_038203295.1 Caulobacterales bacterium | reverse complement strand
TTGAACATTCGCTCGTAGAGCAGCACGCCCTCGTGCGGCCGTTCGCGGATCCGGTCGGGATCCAGCTGCTGAACGCCCCCACCCGGCCGATCCACCCCTACCTGCGCACCATCGCGCGAATGGAAGCTGGCGAAGGCGAATGACCCTCAAGGAAGCCCTTCTCTGCGCCGGATTCTCGCTGGCGCTGCCGATCGGGCAGACCCTGTTCAAGTTCGCCGCGGTGAACCAGGCGCGGCTGCAGGGGCCGCTCATCGTCAAGCTGGTCACCAACGTGCCGCTGATCGGGGCCTTCGCCTGGTACGGCCTGACCGCGCTGTTCTGGTTCTATATCCTGACACGGGTGCCGCTCTCGACCGCCTATGCCTTCTCGATCGTGGGTTCGGGCCTGGTGCCGCTGGTGGCCTGGCTGGTGTTCAAGGAGCCGCTCGATTGGCGCTTCGCCGTGGGCTACCTGCTCATGCTTTCAGGCTTCGCGGTGATCATGCAGGGCCAGCGCGGCTAGGGTTTTTCTTGCTCTACGCGCTTTCGGACGGCGAACCGGTTCCCACTTCGCCTGAAAGCGCTCGGCTAGAACGCGTCGAAGTCCAGGAAGCTGAACAGCACGCGGTCGGGGTCCAGCCGGTCGTCGGGGTTCGCGTGGTTCTTGTAGATCAGCACCAGCGGCGAGGGGCGCAGGCGATCGGGTATGGTGAGAGCGAGGGTGCGCTTCGCCGTTCCCTTCGGCGTCAGGCCCAGCACGACGGCCGGACCCGCGACGAAGCCTGACGCCGTGGTCGTCAGGCCCCAGCGGGGGATTATCCCCCGCGAGCGGATCAGGGGCAGGGTCGAGGCGCCCTCGATGACCAGCGTATCGCGCCCGCCGCCGGCGATCCGAAGCGGATTGGCCGGGTTCTTCAGGCGCCAGGCCAGGGTCGCGTCATCCCAGGTTCTGGAAAACTCGGCCGTGTCCAGCGCCCGGCCGACGTCGAGCCGTTGCGGAAGGCACTCCACTTGGGCGTCGAGCGGGGTGACGTTCTGGAAGCCCAGCTTCGTGCGGTAGGCGCGCTCGGTCTGCTGGTTGGCGACGCCAACCACTGCGGCGTGGCCCCGCGCGGCCGACATGGCGGCGACCCGGTTCACCAGCTCCAGGAAAAGCCCGCGCCCGCGATAGTCCGGGTGGGTCGCGACGTTCATGATCAGGGTGACCGTCGTGGGCGCGCCCTTCAGGCTTACCTTCAGCGGGATGCCCATAAGGTGGCCGATCAGCCGGTCGCCGTCATCGATGTTGCAGCCGACCGGCGGACCGGCCGGGTTGTCGTAGTACTGCCACTGCAGGAAGGCGGGCGAGAACTTGTGGACCCCCGGGAAGCCCAGGGCCATCAGCTCGACGGTGCGGTCGAGGTCGGCGGGTTCGGCGGGACGGAAGACCAGGTCGCTCATGATGCGGTCCAAGGCGCCTTGCCGTCCTCGGCCAGGGTGTCGACCGCCGCGCGGACCACGGCGTAGGGCGTGCGGAACATCTTCTCATAGAGCAGCGGACCCGCATGTGGCCGGTCCCCGATGCGCGCCGGATCCAGGGCCTGATAGCGAAAGGCGCCCTGAAGGACGAAGGTGGCCATCATCGCCGGAAGCAGGCCCGCCCAGGCCTTGAGCTGCGAGGGAAAGGCCCGGACGCCGGCGAACCAGCGCACCCATTCGCCAAGCGGCAGGCGGATGCTGCGGATCGGGCCGTTCTCGGGGATCGGGCTGGCGGCCTGGTAGAGTATCCAGGGCAGGCCCTTGCCCTGATAGAGGCTGATCTGATCGACGGGCACGCCCCCGAGTTCGGCCGCCAGCTTCACCGCAAGGGCCGCACAGACGTCGTGATCGGGGTGGCCGCCCTCCCAGGCCGGGCAGACAATCCGCTCGACCGGACCGCTGACGGCGGCCCTTAGCGCCGCATAGGCCGGCCGGGCGTGGCGGTGCAGTTGGCCATCCTGCCAGCCGGTCCCGCCGCCCAGGTGCAGCTCGCAAGCGGCCGGCAGGCCATGGCTGTTCAGGAAGGCGAGGGTTTCGGCGCGCCGCGTCGCCGCCAACTCCGCCGAGCCATAGTCGACCACATGGATGAAGCGCTGCTCGCGGCCTTCTGCCAGAGCCTGGCGGATCAGCGGCCAGGCCACGTACTCGTCGTCGAAATGGGCGAAAATGTGCACCGTCGTCATGGCTATCCGCGTCCTGGCTCGGGCGGGGCGGAGTCTCGGGGGCCGTGCGACATGGCGGGAACTCACCACGATTGGCGCGGGCCGCCAAGCCGGCGGAGAATTCCGCTTCTCAAGGCGCTGTACGCACCGTACCAACCGGGGCGATGAGGGGTCTCACAATCAGCGCGCGCGATGCATTTCGGCTGGTCATCGCCGCGGGCTTCCTGGTGATGCTGGGCGCGAACCTGCCCGGCCACCTGTCCTACGACTCGGTTGCGCAGCTCTCTGAGGGCCACTTCCATCACCGCTCGACCTGGGGACCGGTGCTCTACGCCTGGATTCTGGGGTTCTTCGACGGAATCGTGCCGGGGACCGCCCTCTATGTCGTCGCCAGCGGCCTGATCTTCTTCGGGGGCCTGGCCTCGCTTGCCGACCTGCGCGGCCGCACAAGCTGGCTGGCCCCGGCGGTCGTCGTGGCGGTGATGCTGACGCCGCAGGTGATCATCTATCAGGCGATCGTCTGGAAGGACGTCGCCTTCGCCACCACCGCCGTGGCCGGCGTGATCTGCCTGGCGCACGCGGCGAAGGACTGGGCGGCCGCGCGGCGCCGCTGGCTCTGGCTGGCCGGGGCGCTGGTGCTGCTCGCCGTCGCGGCCCAGGTCCGCCAGAACGGGCTGATCGTCTCCATGGTCGCGGCCGTGGCGCTGGGCTGGATCGCCGCTGGGGGCCGCTGGCGGCGTGGGTTCGTGTGGGGCGCTGGCGGGCTCCTCGCCGTGGTGGCCCTGGCCCAGACCATGACCGTGCTCGCCACACCGCCGCACACGCCGAAGTCGGAAAGCGGCATGTCCACCGGCATTCACATCATCCAGAACTACGATGTGATAGGCGCCGCCGCCCTGGATCCGGCCTACAGGCTTTCGATCATGGCCAAGGCCGCCCCCGGCCCCGCCGCCGTGGTGGAGCAGCGCGCCAGGCTCGACTATTCCGGCCGCCGCGTGGACTTCATCGACCGCGACGTCGTGCTCTCCAACGCCATCAATTCAATCCCGCCCGAGGCCACAGAGGCCCAGTGGATCGACCTCGTCACCCGGCATACCGGCCTCTATCTGAGGGTCCGCTGGGAGGACTTCCGCTGGGTCCTTGCGCCCCCGGTGATCGACTTCTGCCTGCCGGTCTATGTGGGCGTCGACGCGCCGGCCGACCTGATGAAGGGCATCGGGATGGAGCACCGCTACGTCCGGGGCGACGTGGAACTGACCAACTATGCAAGCTGGCTCCTCGACACGCCGGTCTATTCGCACGCGTTATACGCGGTGATCTCGCTGCTGCTGGCGGGCCTGTTGCTATTGCGCCGACAGCCCGCCGACATCGCGATGGCCGCCCTGCAACTGGCCGGCGTCGGCTTCACCGCAAGCTTCTTCCTGATCTCAATCGCCTGCGACTACCGCTACCTCTACTTCACCGACCTCGCGGCGCTGGTGGGCGTCGTCTATGCGGCGATCGACTTCCCCTGGCCCTGGCGCAGGAAACCCGCCTAACCGAAACGCTGCTCCCAAGCCTCGGCGACGTCGAGGCGGGGTTTGCGCGCGGCGATGAAGCGGTAGAGCGAGAGCTGGCGACCCAGACCGAAGCTCTTGATCTCGACCTCCTCGAACAGCGCGTGGATCAGGAGCTCGACATCCCGGGCGGTGTTCACGTGCTCGTGGGCCATCATCAGGCCGTAGTCGAGGCCGTGGCGAAGGCGGAACTCCAGGCCCGTCGTGGCCATCCAGCCCAGCTTCCAGAGGAACCCGCCCTCGCTGGGGATCGCGGCACGGAAGCCGCCGCCTGGCTTCAGGCGCCGCACGGCGCGCGCCAGCACCAACGGCAGGTCACAGATGTGTTCCAGGGTGGCCACGCTGGTGATCCGATCGTAGGCGCGCTCAGCAGGCACGTCGGAGGCGTCGGCGAACACATCGCGGATGCGGATGCGCTGTGGCTGGCCGCGGTACAGCGCCTCGAAGGGCTCAACGATGTCGTAGGCGTCGGACTCTGGCTCGAAATTCAGCTGGTTCAGCGTGCCGGCGCCGATCTCCAGGGTAGAGCCAACAGACCCGTCCTTCACGTCGGCGGCCACCTGAAGGTGCAGCCAGCGCTCCATCCGTTGGGACAGCGAGGCGGCGGGCGTCGCGCCTGCGCGGTTCTCGATGTACTGGCGCGTGTAGATCGCCTGCAGCTTGGGCGGCAGGGCCGGGCGCGTCTTGGGGAATCGCGCGAGCACGTCAGCAAGTTCGCGCTCCCCGATCCCGCCCACGGACGACTCCTTGCCACGCCCGCCAACCGGGCCGGCGCACCATAAGCAAGCCCCCGGTTCGCGCGACACGCTTTTTGCTGCTTTCCAAGCCGGGGACAGGCTTTTACCTAGCCTGCAGTGCGTGGAACGGGGACGGGGCTTTGAGCGAGGCGACCAGCAGGACCCGTCAGGGCGCGGCCGCCACGGCTTTCCGAATCACCATGGCCGGAGGGCTGCTGCTGGTGCTGGCCGCCAACCTGCCCGGGCACATGACGCTGGATTCAGTGGTGGCGATGGTCGAGGCCCGCACGGGCGTGCGCCAGACCTGGGCGCCGGCGGTCTCGTCCTGGATCCTCAGGCTGTTCGACAGCCTGGTGGCGGGGACCGGGCTCTATGTGACCGCCTCGGCGGCGCTGCTGTTTGTCAGCCTGATGTCGCTGACGGGTCTGCGGGCGCGGACGTCGTGGCTGGCGGTGGCGGCGGGCGTGCTGGCCATCGCCACGCCGCAAGTGCTGATCTACCAGGGCATCGTCTGGCGCGACGTGCTGTTCGCCAACCTCGCCATCGCGGGCTTCGTGTGCCTTGCGCACGTTGCGCGCGGGTGGGCTGCAAGGCCGATCCTGCCGTTGGCGGGCGCGCTGGTCTGCCTGGCGCTGGCGGCGCTGGTCCGCCAGAATGGCCTGATCCTGGTGGTGTTCGCCTCCATCGTGCTGGCGTGGACGGCGCGCGGCGGCGGCGCCCGGGCGATGCTCGGCTGGGGCCTAGGATCGCTGGCGGCGGCCGCAGTGCTGGCGCTCGGCATCAACCAGATCGCCCTGCCGGCCAAGGTTCCGCCGTACCTGAGGCTCAACGCCGCGACCCTGATCCTCAAGCACTACGACATCATCGGTGCCAAGGCGCACCACCCGAAGCTGCGTTACGGGGCCATCGCAAGGGTCGATCCGGCCGCCGCCGCATATCTGGAATCGGCGGGTCCTTCCCAGTATTCGCAGTCCCGCGTCGACACGCTGGACGCCGACGAGACCTTCCGCCGGACGCTCTGGCATGTGCCTGACAAGGCGATGGACGCCGAGTGGATCGAGGTCATCACCCGCTATCCGGCGGCCTATGTGCTGCACCGGGCCGACGTCTTCTGGTGGGTGTTCGCGACGCCGGAGCTTGGCCGCTGCCTGCCGGTGACGGTCGGGATCGACGGGCCGCCGGAAATGCTCGGCGAGCTCGACCTGGGCTCGGGCCAGGACATGGCCGACCTGAAGCTGCTCCGCTATGCGAGCCGGTTCTTCGGCACGCCGGTCTTCTCGCACCTGGCCTGGGCGGCCGCGGCGGTGGTGGTGATAGGGCTGTTATTGCGCCGCCGCGACCCCGCCGACTGGGTGTTCGTGGGCCTGCTGACAGGCGCCCTGACCTTCGTGGCGAGCTTCGCGATCATCTCGGTCGCCTGCGACTACCGCTACCTCTACCTGCTCGATCTCGCGGCGATCGTGGGGCTGATCTACACGGCCCTCGATCCGCCCTTCGGCAAGAAAGCCGGCTAGCGCCCGATCGTCTTCAGCCGGTCGACGTAGCGCTGGCCGATGGCGCGGACGGAGAAGTTCTCGCGGATGTGGCGGCGCGCGCGCTGGCCCATGGCGCGGGCCTCGGCGGGGTCGTCCAGCAGTTGCTCGATCAGCCGCGAGGCATGCTCCGGCGAGGCCTCGGCCCAGACCTGGCCCTCGCCGTGCGGATAGGCGCCGGCGGCCACCGGGACCAGGTCGTAGTCCACCAGCAGGCTGGTTGCCGGAGTCATGAAGTCGAGATTGCCGGAATAGCCGGTGGCGATGGCCGGGCGGCCCATGGCCATGGCCTCGGCCATGCCGCGCCCGAAACCTTCCGAGCGGTGCAGTGAAACGAAGACGTCGCAGACCCTGACCAGGTTCTTGATCTCGTTGTCGGTGAGGTCGCCGTAGATCGCCTGGGCGCGGGGGGCCAGCGCGGCCAGCCGGTCCTCCAGCGCCATCTGGGCTTCGTCGGCGTCGGCCCCGCCGCGCGACTTGATCACGCAATGGATGCGGGCCTCGGGCCGACGCGCCGCCAGCTGTTCGAAGGCCTGCAGCACCGCCCCCGGGTTCTTGCGGTCGGCGAAGGACGAGAAGTCGAAGAAGAACAGCACGACGAACGCCTCGTCCGGGATGCCGAAATGGCGGCGGCCGAGGAAGGCGGAGAGCTTGAGGTCCACGGCCAGCGGCATGTGCACGACCGGGTTCGAGACCACGCCCGCGATGGCCTCCTGGATGAAGGCCGAGGGCGCCCAGACCTCGTCGAACTGCCGCAGGACCCTGGCCCAGGGCTCCGGGTATCGGGCCAGCTCCCAGGCCGGGTAGATGATGTTGTAGGACCCGTCGAAGGCCTTGCGGCCCACGGTCTCGATCACGCGCGCGGCCTCGTCGCCGTTGACGCAGTAGAGGTTCACCGCCCCCGCGCCCTTGGTCAGGAACGGACTGAAGTCGCGGTCGAGGTCAGGGTCGATCCCGCCGCGATGGTCGGCGACGTCCAGCAGGCCGGGCTCGGCGCCCGCGGCGCGGAAGGCGCGGAAGGTCGAGCGGGCGTGCTCGCCCATGCCGATGGGCAGGAACGGATAGCCGACGATCGCCAGGTCGCTCATGGCTGTTCCAGCAGATCGGCGTCGGCGGCGTTGGCAATCGCCTCCAGCCAGCCGTGGCCGAAGCGCAGGTCGGGCGCCAGGGCCGCGCCGGTCTCCCAGTCGTTCCAGGCCTGGACGAAGACGACCCGGCGGTCGGCGGGTCGGGCGCGCACCCGGTCGCTGGACAGTTCCAGCCAGGCTTGGAAGGCGCCGGGGCTGGCGTCCCGCCAGACGACGGGAGCGTCCTGAGTCTGGGGCGTCGTGTCCCGGGTGGTGATGATCAGCGGAAACGCGCCGTCGGCGGGCTTCACCGCCATCTGCTCCCTCACCATGGCATGGGCGTCGTGCACCATGCCGCGGAAGTCGGGATTGATCACCGCGCCGCCGGGGCCTTCCGGGGTGCGCGATGCCGTGGGTTCGGAGATGTGAGCGTCGAAGCCCTCCATCGGGTCGCCGCCGCGCTGGACCAGGAAAAAGCCAGGCGCGCCGGCCCCTACCCGCCAGGCCGCGACATCGGCGCCCGCCGCCAGCACGACGACCGGTCGCCCATCGATCTGGATCGCCTGACCCTTGGCCAACACCGACGCGAACGTTTCGGCGGCCTCGCCCGGCCCGGTCCAGGCGAGGCAGAACGGGAACGAGGGCGCATTGTGCGCGACAAGCGATCGGGCGGCTTCGGCGCTCGCCACCTCGTGGCAGAACCCGCCCAGGCCATATCGCTCGGCGAGCTCGACGTCGCGCAGCAGGGTCGCGGGCAAGGCGGGATCGGCGAAGCCGTCGGCGGGCAGGCGCGGCTGCAGATGGCCCAGATAGTTCGGCAGGGCGCGGGCCACGGCCACCCAGTCCGGCGCGGTGGTGCGCCGGAACGCGATCACCCGCACCCAGTCCGGTTCGTTGTCGCTCGCCCTGCGGGGCCGCCGGAGCGCCGCATAGGCCTCGTTGTCGTAGGCCGCCGGGTCCGGGTCGCTGGCGCGCCGCAGGTCACGGAACAGGGTCTCTGCGGAGACCCGGTCGCCGACCGGCGCGGCCACCGCGGCGCGCGTCGTGCGGGTACGGGTCCAGTGCTCAAGCGCGCTGAACGGCGAGGCCGCGGCGTCGGGGTGGGCGGTGAAATAGGCGGGCTCGTCGAAGTTGGGCGAGGGCCACAGACCCTCCCAGGCGCCGACGTTCAGGTAGTGCAGCAGCGGATTGGCGCGGGCCAGCGCTGCGCCGTGCGCCTGATCCACATAGAAGGCCGGGTCGAAGTGAGGGCTGGGGCTGCGCAGTTCGCGCGCGCCCGACCGCAGGAAGTCGCTAAGTGCATCGGCGCCGCGCCGGCGCCCGCGGGTCTGCTTGCGGTACCAGGCGGTGTCGAACAGCGGGTGCGGATCGCGGTCTTCCGCGGCGCCGGCGATGACGTAATGCAGCAGCGGCGCGATGTCGGCCGTCGCCGCGTCGGGGTTCTGGCCGAGGTACCAGTCGCCCGCGAACAGCGGATGCGGGTCCAGACCCTCGCGCCAGCCGATGCGCAGGTAGTGGGCCAGCGGGTTCTCGCCGCTTTCGGCCACGGCCTCGCACTGTCCGACGTACCAGGCCACGTCGAACAGCGGGTGCGGGTTTGCGCCCTCCGCCGCGCCGGCGAACAGGAAGTGCTCCAGCGCCGTCAGCCGCCCTGCCGCCATCCTGGCCCCATGCCGACCGCGATAGGCCGGCGCGTCGAGCAGCGGGTGCGGGCTCAGGTTGTGGCTGTCGCCAACCACCAGATAGTGCGCCAGCGGCGCCCACTGGCTCGAGGCCAGGCCCGCGGCGTGCTGCAGATACCAGCTCTGATCGAAGAGCGCGCGGGGCTGAGCCGCCGAGTTGGGGCCGGCCCTCACATAGTCGGAGAGCGACGCGGTGGGCCCGGCCAGCGAGCCCAGGCTCTCCTCAAGCCCAGGTTCCCAGACGCCGGAAGTGGACAGCAGTATCATCCGGCCCGGCGCCTTGGCTCGCGCCAGCAGCCGCTGGATCGCGGCCGGCAGGCGGCGTTCCGCGCGACCGGCGTAGCGTTTGGCGCTGGCGGCCTGGAACCGCGCCCAGCGCGCGGCGACGGTCTCGGCCAGCTTCGCGCGGGCGGCGGCGCGGCGGGCCATCATCTGGGGGTCGGGAGATTTCGGCACAGGGCTCGCGGACCGCCGGCTCAGCCGTCGGCAAGGATGGCGTCGAGGTGGAAGACCGCGTCAGCGGCCTCGCGCCTGAGCGCCTCGATCTCGCGCTCCAGCCGGCGGACCTCAGCGCGATGGGCGTCGCGCTCCTGGACCATCTGCCCACGCTCGAAGTCGTGCAGCTGGCGCAGTTCCAGCAGGTCGGCGCGGGTGGCGTCGAGATCGCGGGTGACCGGCGAGACCAGCACGCCAATCTCGCGGCTGCGGTCGGCCAGCGCCTTTGCGGCGGCGTCCAGCGCCTTGGCGTCCGGCGCGGCGCCGATCGAGGCCGCCTCGAACCAGTCGTAGACCTTGCCGGCCAGTACGCCGGCCCAGCCCAGACCCGCCAGGCCGCCGTCGCCGGCGTAGTGACGCAGCTCCGGCGTCAGGAATTTGTCGATGGCCCTGGCCGCCTTGTCGTTGAGCTTCGGCAGGGCCGCGCCATGGGCCGCCTCGATTCGGGCGACTTCCGAACGCCAGTCGCCGAGCAGGCCATCATAGCTGACGAACGCGCGGGGCAGGTCGCGGGTGTAAGCCTCGGCGGCCAGCATGTACGCGGTCCAGAGCAGCACCGATTTCTCCGGCGCGAACCCGTTGCGGCGGGAGAGCGAGCCCGCCACGGCGAGCGGATGGCGCACCGGGATCACGCAACGGGCGCCGATCTCCAGGTCCGCCAGCACCGTGCGCCAGAACGGCATCAGGACGGTGACACGGGGATCCTTCAGCAGCGGGAAGGGCGCGACGCCGAATTCCTCTTCCATCAGGGCTTCAGCGCGGTTCAGCCAGCTGCGCTCGGCCTTGGGCGCCAGCGGCCTGTAGGGAAAGGCGAAGACATCGTCCCAAGCGGCGCCTGCAGCGCGCAGGCGGCCATCGTTGAGGATCGCGATCTTCCAGGGCTCGAAGTAGCCCTTGGCATTGTGCTCATCGCCGGTCATCACGTTTTCCGGCAGGTTTGCCCCGGCCAGGGCCAGAACCTGCGTCATCGCCGAGGTGCCCGAGCGGTGCATGCCCAGCACGAGGTAGGCGGAGCGGCCCTCAGTCTGGACTGTCTTGGTGGTCGTCATGGCCGGTCCGGTCGCAACCCGTTGGATCGCCTAGGCTGTACGGGCGGTCCCCATGGGTCGCAAGGGGTTGCGCCGGTTGATCGCTAAGCCCTTCTGTTGCACACAGCCCGGGCCGCCGCACAGGATTTTGCACCGCATGGCCGTCAGGGCCCCAGTTTCGGTATCGGCTGACGAGGTCCTCCAGGTCATCTCCACGGCGGTCGATGGCGCCTTCTACCGGGCGATCAATCCGGACCTGGACGCGGCGGGCGTCGATCCCATCCGGCACTATATGCAGAGCGGCTGGCGCGAGGGGCGGGACCCGGCGCCGTGGTTCTCCACAAAGGCCTATGTCGAGGCCTATCCGGAAGTCGCCAAGGCCGGCTGGAATCCGCTGCACCACTATCTGAGCAAGGGTCGTCGCGAGGGCCACGAGATCGTCCGCTCGGCGCATGCGGCGGGCTATCTGCTGGCCAGGGCGCGACGCGGCGTCGAGCCGGCCTGGAGTTTCACGTCCCTGCTGGGCGGGCCGGCCGCCGAGGCGGCGGCCACCGTCGACGTGGTCACGCGCGACGCCGCCGAGTTGCGCCGTGAGCGCGAGGTCGCCGCCGGCGAGTTCGACCATGCTTTCTACGCCGGCGCCAACCCGGACGTGGCGCGCAAAGGCGCCGATCCGCTGGACCACTTCCTGACCGCCGGCTGGCGCGAGGGCCGCGACCCGAGCCCGGCGTTCTCGGTGAAGGACTATCTCGAGACCTACCCGGATATCGCCTCGGCCGGGATCAACCCGTTCGTCCACTTCCTGAGCGTTGGCCGCGCCGAGGGGCGGATCGCCCGCAACGAGCTCGGCTTCCGCTACGAGATCATCAAGCACCTGGCGCCGCTGGAAAAACGCGTGGCGGCGGTGGCGCGGGCTTCGTCGCGCCTGAAGCTGGGCAAGGCGGCGGACCTGGCAGAGGCCCTGGCAGGCGCCAGGACTGGCCTCGCAAAGCTTCATATCACCTTCAGCCACGACGACTTCACGCGGAACACCGGCGGAGTTCAACTCTGCCTGCAGCGCGAAAGCGCCCGCATCGCTGCGACCGGCGGCGATCACCTGCATTTCTATCCGGCCAAGGCCTGGCCCGTGGTCCGCACCGCCGGCGAGGCAGGTCATCTGGGCGTTGTGTTCAATGGCCACGCCGTCGGAGTCTTCGCGCCGGGCACGGCGGCCACAACCCTGCGCAAGGCCGTGGGGACCACCAAGGCCAGGCGCCGCAGCTTCGCGATCCACAGCCTGCTGGGCCACACCGCCGACCAGACCGCCGACATCCTGGCGGCTGCGGGACTGAACGCCGGCTTCTTCTGGCTGCACGATTTCGCCAGCCTCTGCGCCGGCTACCACCTGCTGCGCAATGACGTGGAGGACTGCGCCGCGCCGCCGCCGGAAAGCGCGGCCTGCGGGATCTGCATCTACGGTCCCTGGCGCGCCCGGCACCTGGCGGAGCACGAGCGACTGTTCGAGCGCCTGGCGCTGACCGTGGTCAGTCCCTCGCAGCCGACGCTGGATCTCTGGCGTCGCAGCTGGAAATTCGCCGACAAGGGCGAGGTGATTCTGCCGCACGCCACTCTGGTCGAGCGCGGCCCGGCGCCCGTCGCGGCGGGAAAGCGACCCCTGCGCATCGCCTTCGCCGGCATGCCCGCGCCGCACAAGGGCTGGCCGGTATTCCACGACCTCGTGCTGCGGTTCGCCGGCGACCCGCGCTACGAGTTCCTGCATCTGGGCGGCCGCACGCCCGGCGGCCTGCCGCTGGAGTTCCACAGGATCGTGGTCACCGACGAGACGCCGCGCGCCATGCAGGATGCGATCGAGCGCCTGGGGGTGGACGTTGTCCTGCTCTGGCCGCTCTGTCGCGAGACCTTCTCGTTCACCGCTTACGAGGCCGTGGCGGCGGGCGCGGCGGTGATCGCGGGACCGGACAGCGGCAATATCGCGGCCTTCGTGCAGGCCGGCGGCCATGGCATGGTGTTGGCCGATGAGGACGCGCTTGGCGAGGCCCTGGCGAGCGGCGAGATCGTCGCGCTCAGCCGCACGCGGCGCAGGCCCATGCTTTACGATCTGGCGTTCAGCGCCCTGACAGTCGACCTGCTGGAGCCCGGCAAATGAAGGTCCTCTGCTACTCCAGCTTCACCTTCTCCTACCTGAACCGCGCCAGGGTGCTGTTCCAGACGGTGCGACGCTTCCATCCGGACTGGGAACTGGTGGCGCTGGTTACCGACAGGCCGCCGGCGGGGTTCGATTTTGACCCGGCCAATGAGCCCTTCGACCGGCTGGTCTGGGCCGAGGACCTGGGTATCCCGGACTTCCAGGGCTGGCTCTTCAAGCACGACGTGGTCGAGGTCTGCACGGCCGTGAAGGGCCCCTTCATCCACCAGGCCTGTTCATCGGGCGCCGACGCGGTGATCTATCTCGATCCGGACACCGCGCTGTTCGGCAGCCTTGATCCACTGACCAAGTGGCTGGAGACCAGTGACGTCCTGCTGACCCCGCACCTGATCGACGCCAACGACGACGCGACGGCGATCTGGGACAATGACCTTTCGGCCTCGCGCACCGGTATCTTTAACCTGGGATTCGTGGCGATCCGCACCACGGGCGAGGGTGCGCGGTTCGCCAAGTGGTGGAACGATCGCCTGCTCGACTGGTGCTACGACGACATGCCCAACGGCCTCTTCGTTGACCAGCGTTGGTGCGATCACGTCCCGGCGTTGTTCGACAAGGTCAAGGTGGTCCGCGACCCCGGCTATAACGTCGCCAGCTGGAATCTCAGCACACGGACGGTGGCGGTGAGCAAGGACGGGGCTGTCACGGTCAACAGCCATCCCCTGCGCTTCTGGCACTTCACCAAGCTCGGCCCACTGGGCGACACCATGACCAAGAAGTACGCGGGGACCAACTTCCCGGTCTACGAGATCTGGAGCTGGTACAAGCGTCAGGTCGTCGCCGCTACGGATGACGCCATTCCAGAGCGCTGGTGGGCCTATCAGTCCTATGAGGACGGGACCCCGATCCCGAAGACTCACCGCGAGCTCTACCGCCACCGGATCGACCTGCAGGCGGCGTTCGCTGATCCGTTCCGGTCGGGCGAGGGCACCTACCAGCAGTGGCTGGAACGCGAGGGCCTCTGAGGCGCATGCCTTGACAGGCCAGGGCGTGGGCCTGAGACAAACCAGCAGATAAACCGTAGAGGGGCCGCCCACGTCGCGGCCGAAGTCTTGGCCAAAGCCGACGCCCCACCGTCCGATACCCGCGACGCCCGCGCCTCCGAGGTGAAGGCCAAGGCCGTGATGGTGGCCGAGCGTGTCGCGAACCTGCGCGCCGACCTCGCCGCCGGCCAGGACGTGGCCCAGCAGGCCCAGGTGCGCGAGGCCCTGACCCGCACGGAACTGACCCTGGCGCTGACCGAAGCCCTGATCGGGCGCAGCGAGGCGCTGGCGCTGGCGCGGCGGCAGGCCGTGCAACGCTATCTGGAGGCCGACCGCGCTGTGGGACTGCGGCGGCGCGGCCGGATCTCGCGCGCTATCGATCGCCTGCTCATCCGCCTTGGCCGCCGGGGCCAGGCCATGGTCATCGCCCGCGCGGGCATCTGGCGTCCCGATGCCCCCGCGACGATCGAGGCCTATGTCCGGCGCGGCGCCGATCCTGTGGCCCAGCCTGCGACCCTGTTCGACCAGTCCTGGCATCTGGCCGCCTATCCGAACGTCGCCCATTCCGGCCTGTCGCCGCTCACCAACTACATCGTGCTGGGCGCGGCGCAGGGCCTGAGCCCCCACCCGCTGTTCCATCCGGCCTGGTACGAGGCCCAGAACACCGCCGCCCTGCGCGCCAGCGGCGTATCGGTTCTGGAGCATTTCCTGCACGAAGGCGCCGCGCGCGGCCGCAATCCCCACCCGGTCTTCGACATCGCCCACTATGTCGCCCAGGGACCGGCGCTCGCCTCTGGCGAGGACCCGGTTTCGCACTACCTGCGGACGGGGTGGCGCGACGGCCTGTCGCCGCATCCGCTGTTCGATCAGGCCTGGTACCGCCGCCAGATGCCGCGCCAGGCGGCCGAGATCCCGCCGCTGGTTCATTACCTGGCTCAGGGCTGGGCCGAGGGCTTGACGCCGCATCCGCTGTTCGATCCGCGCTGGTATCTGGAGCAGAGCCCGGACGTGCTGGAGGGCGGGCTGGAGCCGCTGACCCATTTCGTGATGGCCGGCGCGGCGGAAGGTCGCAATCCGGGGCCGTGGTTCGACGCGCGCCACTACATCGCCGCCCGCGGCGAGGCGCTTGATCCGGGCGCCAATCCGCTGGTCGACTATCTGCAGGGCGGCGCCTGGGCGATCGGCGAGGCGCGGCCGGGTTTCCCAAGCGCAGCTTACCTTGCGGCCTCGCCAGAACTGGTCCGCGAGGGCGTCACTCCGCTGGAGCACTGGGCCCGCAAGGCGGCGCGGCCCTAGACGCCGAGATCGGCCAGCTGCCGCAAGATTTCCGCGTAGTAGACGCGCTCGTAATGGAACGGGCTGAGGCCCCATTCGTGAGCCTTGTCCGCATGCCTGTTTCGCGGCGCCGCCACCCGCGCCATGCCGGGCAGCAGATCGGTGAAGGCTGCCTCGTAGCGGGTCAGCAGCGCGTTCTGCTCGCCGATGTCCGCCGGCGACCCGGGCAGGATTTCGACGCCGTTCAATGGGACGTCAGCGCCATCGGGGCCGCGGTGATCCTGCGCCCAGCGCGCTTCATGCAGGATCAGTCTCGCGTCCCTGAGAGGCGTCGCGCGGATCAGGGCGGCGAATTCGCCTGCGGCCTCCAGCCAGAGCCGTTCGGCGGCGGCGGATAGTCGTGGCACCGGACGGGCGCCGCGCAGCGCCGGCAGCTTCAGATAGCCGCTCGCCTCCAACTCCCAGCTGTGGGTGACCAGACTTGTGTTCGTGGCGAGAAGATCGAATCGCTCGTCGATGAAATCGAAGATCACGTGGGTGGGTGCGAAGGCGACAAGTCCTGCCAGCGCGGTCTTCGTGAGATCGGCCACCAGCGCGCGGTGCGGCTGTGGCTTAAGGCCGCCTGGCGGCTTGGCGGCGGGGCGGAAGCCCGCGACCGGATCTGCGAACAGGCTGGGGAGGCTGGTGCGGGAAATGTAGTGTAAATCAGCAACAGGGGCGCCACGGAACCGCCACACATCCCGGGTTATGCAGCTGCCGACAATGGCGACCCTAGACATGCAAGCTCCCGGCCCCGACGCCGACTTCTCCAGCGCCCGGGCTGTTTGTAGCATAGCCGGGCGCGACCTTTGGAACCGCAGGATTGACAAGCTTTGGGGCGCCACGCATCTCTCGCCGCGCCTCGGACGTTCCTGGCGGATGGCGGATTGTTCGCGTCGCGACGGTTCGCGTTTACCCTTTTAGGCCGCCCTTCGGTTAATCAGGCGACACGGACGGACGGGACGGCTCGGCGCGCATGAAAATCTTTACGTTCCTCACGAACCAGCCTGACAACGTGCTGACCCGTGCGCTGGGCGAGGGCAAGCAGCCCTTCGCGGTGGCTGCGACCTTCAGTTTCTTTTCCAACGTCCTCTACCTGGCGCTGCCGCTCTACACCTACCAGATCTACGGCAGCGTCCTGATCACCCAGAGCCAGGCGACGCTGTGGGTGCTGACCGGCGTCACCCTGTTCGTGTTCATGGTGTCGGGCGCCATCGACGATGTCCGCGCGCGGATCCTGATCAATTACGGCGTGCTGCTGGATCAGCGGGTCTCGGGCCGGATCTTCTCGGCGCTGTTCGACGCCGCGGTGCGCGGCGATCCCAGCGCCCGCGCCCAGGGCCTGCGAGACCTCGACACCTTCCGCCAGACCCTCACCGGCGTCGCCGCAGCGGCCTTCTTCGACGTGCCGTGGATTCCCGTCTTCCTGCTCGTCCTCTTCGCCATCGATCCGCTCGTCGGAGTGATCACCCTGGGCGGCGCGATTCTGCTGATGATCCTTGCGCTGGTGCAGGAACGGGCCATCCGGCCCGCCCAGAAGGAAGCTGGCGACGCCGCCCTGAAGAGCTACGCCTTCACCGACGCGGCGCTGCGCAACGGCGAGGTGGTGCGCGCCATGGGCATGCTGCCGACCCTCGGCGCCGCCTGGGCCGACCATCGCCGCGTGACCATCGAGCGCGGCGCGGCCGCGGCCGAACAGTCCAATATGTTCACCGACATCATCAAGGCGGTTCGCATGGGCATCCAGGTGCTGATCATCGCGATCGGCGCCTACCTGATCATCAAGGGCAAGATCCACTCGGGCATGCTGTTCGCCAACATGATACTGGCCAGCCGCGCCCTGCAGCCGATCGAGAAGATCGTTGGCTCCTGGGAGCCGCTCAATAACATGTCGCGCGCCCACGGCCGGCTGATGGCCTTCCTGTCCCGCGCCGAGGCGCCGCCGGCCGCCACCGCGCTGCCCCGTCCCACCGGCCGGCTGCAGGCCGAGGGCGTCAACTACGCCCCTCCGGGCGCGACGAAGCTGCTGCTCGGCAACATCAATTTCGCGCTGGAGCCTGGCGAGACGCTGGGCGTGATCGGCCCGTCCGGGGCCGGCAAGTCGACGCTCGCCCGGATCCTGATGGGCATCTGGCGGCCCAACAGCGGCGTGGTGCGCCTCGACGGGGCCGACGTCTTCACGTGGGACCGCGGCGATTTCGGCCGGCACGTCGGCTATCTGCCGCAGGACACCGAGCTGTTCGGCGGCACCGTGCGCCACAACATCGCCCGCTTCCGGTCCGACGTGACCGACGAGGAGGTGGTCCGCGCGGCCCAGCTGGCCGGCGCCCACGACCTGATCCTGCGGATGCCGAAGGGCTATGAGACCGAAGTCGGCGAAGGCGGACACACGCTTTCGGCCGGCCAGCGCCAGCGTGTCGGCCTGGCGCGCGCCATGCTGGGCGACCCGGCGTTCATCGTGCTCGACGAGCCGAACGCCAGCCTCGACGCCGAGGGCGAGGACGCGCTCATGAAGGCGCTGGACGCCATGAAATCGAACGGTGCGACGGTGGTGATCATCTCGCACAAGCCGGCGATCTTCCGCGCCGCCGACAAGATGCTGGTCCTGCGCGACGGACGTATCGAACTGTTCGGTCCGCGCGAACAGGTCATGGCGCGCCTGATGAAGCCCACCGAAGTGCGCGCGGTCGAGGCCGGCCGATGAAACTCGAAATCGGTCCCGTCCGCTCAAGCTATGTCGCGCCGGCCTTCGGCGGTGATGAGCGCGCGCCCATGGATCCGCGGCTGCAGCGCCGGCTGCACCAGCCGATGAAGGTGGGCGCCGGGATCATCCTGATCCTGGTGATCGGCCTCGGCCTTTGGGCCTCGCTGAGTTCGCTGAGCACCGGGATCACCGCGCCGGCCTCGGTCCGCGTGGAATCCAACCGCAAGACCATGCGGCACAGGGATGGCGGCACTGTGCGCCAGATCCTGGTGCACGAAGGCCAGCGCGTGCGCCCCGGCCAGCCGCTGATCCTGTATAACGACGTGGAGGTGCGCGCCGGGTACGACGTGTTCCAGAATCAGGCCGACAGCCTGCTGGCCCAGGCCGCGCGCTTCCAGGCCGAGGGTACGGGCAAGGCTGCTCTGGAGTTCACCCCCGAGCTCACCTCGCGGATGGCCGACCCGCGGGTGGCGGGACTGATTCGCGACCAGCAGTTCCTGTTCTCCACCAAGACCCAGCTCTTCCAGAGCCAGATGTCGGTGCTGTCGCAGCGTCTCGACCAGCTCCAGAGCCAGATCGACGGCCAGCAACAGCAGGTCATCTCCGTTGCTGAACAGCGTCGTCTCACCGCCGAGGAAATGTCCGGCTATCAGACGCTCTATGACAAGGGCTTCGCGCCGAAGCCGCTGATACTGCGCTACCAACGCTCGATCGCCGACCTCGATGGCCGCAGGGGCTCGCTGCTCTCCGACATCGCCAAGCTCAAGCAGCAGATGGGCGAGACCCGGATGCAGATGGTCGCCACCCGCGATCAGCGCCAAAGCCAGGCCGCTGAAGGTCTGCGCGACACCATGGCGCGGCTCGCCGACATTACCCCGCGGCTGACCGCGGCGAAGGAAGCGCTGGACGGTACGACCGTGCGCTCGCCGGTGGACGGCTATGTGTTCAACCTGACCCAGTTCACCGTGGGCGGCGTCACCGCGCCGGGCGAACTGCTGATGGATATCGTGCCCGCGAACGCGCCGCTGATGATCACCGCGATGATCAAGCCGGAGGACGTCGACGACGTGCATATCGGCATGACGGCGCGGGTCCGGCTGAGCGGCCTGAACCAGCGCTGGCACAGCCCGCTGCCGGCCACCGTGGCAGTGATTTCGGCCGACCGGATCGACAATGAGAAGACCGGCAGCTCGGGCTATCGCGTCGACCTGCGAATCGATCCGAAAGACCTCGCGAACCTCAAGCACGGCGCACAGATCAGCCCCGGCATGCCCGCCCAGGCGCTCATCGTGACCGGCAAGCGAACGGTCATGGGGTCGCTGATTTCCCCCATTACGGACACCCTGCACGACGCCCTCCGGGACCAGTAGTTGCGTCTCGGAGACAGGGGCTCCGGGTATGCTTCCGGGACCCTTTTTGGTGTTGCGTAATTTACAGCCTTCCGATAGGTCTCCGGTTGGGCTCGTTTAACCTTCGCCGCAGCCACGCTATGGCGCTTGGGACAAATGGACCGCCGGGACTGCTCCATCGGGGATGGGGGTCAGGCGTCTCGGAGGTTCGTGTGACACAGACTGGAGAGATAAATGTCGACTTTTTTCTTTGAGACCATCACTGCGGCGCAGGCGCTCGGTTACGCGTCCTCCGACACCCTGGTGTTCACCAACCCGACCTCGTCGGGCAGCAAGATGACCGTGCTGTACAACCCGGCCGGCGCCACGACCGCCGCGACCGTGACGATCATCGACAACGCCACGGGGCGTTCGGTGGTGTTCGGCACCACGGGTGGCGGCACCACGGGCATTTACGGTGAAGGCGGCTCCGGCGGCCCGATCATCTTCCCGGACGGCTCCAACCTGCTGGTCGGCGATCCTGCCGCGGCTGAGACAGTCGCCGGCACCTCGGGCAACGACGGCCTCTTCGGTGGCGGCGTGTCCGGCGTGGGCGCTGCAGATGATAACCTCAATGGAGGCCTGGGCAACGACCTGATCCAGGGCAACGGCGGTAACGACACCCTCGATGGCAGCACCGGCAACGACACCATCTTCGGCGGTCAGGGCGACGACAGCCTGATCGGCGGCAGCGGCAACAACTTCCTGCAGGGCAACGTCGGCGACGACAGGATCAACGCCTCGGGCGGCGCCAGCACGGCCCTCGGCGGCCAGGGCAACGACACCATCGTCGGCGGCGGCGGCAACGACACCGTCTTCGGCGAAGCTGGCTTCGACAACCTGACGGTCGGCGATGGCACCAACGCTGTTGACGGCGGCGACGACGACGACTCCATCACGGCCGGCACGGGCAGCAACACCATCTTCGGCGGCGCGGGCGACGACACCGTCACCATCGGCGCGGGCGCGGGCTTCAACACCGTGCAGGGCAATTCTGGCAACGACACTATCGTCACCAACAACGCCGGCATCGACCAGATCCTGGGCGGCCAGGGCAACGACAACATCACCAGCAACGGCGGTGGCGCTGACGTTCTCGACGGCAACCTCGGCAACGACACGATCACCGACAACAGCACGACGGCCGCCACCACCATCAGCGGTGAAGACGGCAACGACAGCATCACTGACGCCGGTGGCAACAACACCATCAGCGGCGGCGCCGGCAACGACACCATCAACCTGACGGGCGGCAACTCCGCCACGTCCAACCGCGACACGGTCAGCGCCGGCGACGGCAACGACACCGTCTCGGACGCCGGTGGTAACAACACCTTCGACCTGGGCGCGGGCAACGACAGCCTGAACTCCACGGGCACGGGCGCCAACTCGGTGTTCGCGGGCGCCGGTAACGACACCATCACGACGCTCGATGGCGCAGACACCATCAACGGCGATGTCGGTGACGACACCATCAGTTCGGGCCTCGGCAACGACGTGGTCACCGCCGGTGACGGCGACGATGCGGTGGATGCCGGTGGCGGCAACGACAACGTCGATGGCGGCGCGGGCTTCGACGTCCTGGCCGGCGGCGCTGGCAACGACACCATCCAAGGTGGCGCTGACAACGATACGATCACGGGCGGCACGGGCGTCGACTTCCTGCAAGGCGGCCTCGGCAACGATCGCTTCGTGTTCGCGGTGGGCAGTTCGCCGGTGGTCGCGGGTCAGCTCGACCAGATCCAGGACTGGACCGGTGGTGCGACTGGCGCTCCGGTTGATCGTCTGGCGTTTGGTATCGCGGCTGGTGGCGCGCTTGCGACGAACTACCTTGAGCTCAGCGCTGCTGATTTCGGGGCCGCCAAGACGCTCGCAGATGCTCAGATCGCGGCCGGCAACGACTACTTCGCCGTGCAAATCGGCACCGACGTCGTGCTCTTCGTCGACACGAACAACGACAACGGCATGGCTGACGACGCGATCGTCCTCGTGGGACGTACGCTTGCCGACATCGACTACACCAACATCGTCGGCTGACTTCGGCTTCGATCTCTGAGTTGAGGGCCGCCCTTCGGGGCGGCCCTTTTCTTTTGGGGGTTTGCCCCGGCGATCCCCTCGCGTAAGCGCATCTGCGATGCAGAACGCCGCGCTCCACTTTCACCCCGACGCGCTC
>JBBREC010000055.1:0-21166 GCA_038203295.1 Caulobacterales bacterium | reverse complement strand
ACACTCTGGTCGCCCGCGCCGCCCGCGCCCTGATCGCCGAGGCCAGGCGGCCGCTGCCGCCCGTGGGTCTAACCCTCGACAAGCGCCTGCCGGTGGCCTCGGGCCTCGGTGGAGGGTCCAGCGACGCCGGCGCGACCCTGCGTCTGCTCTGCGACGAATACCGTTACAGCCCCGGCGACGAACGGCTCGAGGCCCTGGCCGCCGGCCTTGGAGCCGACGGCGCGGCCTGCCTCTGGGGCCGGCCGGTGTTGGCGCAGGGCAGGGGCGAACGCCTGAGCGCCGCCCCGCGTTTGCCCGATCTTGACGTTGTGCTGGTCAATCCGGGCGTGGTGGTCTCGACAGCGGAGGTCTATCGCCGCTTCGACGCCGACGGACGCTTCGGCGACATCGCGCCGCCGCCCGCGCCCGATGCGTTCGAGACGGCGGCCGAACTTGCTGGCTGGCTCAGTCTCCAGCGCAATGATCTGGAAGCCGCGGCGATCTATGCGGCCCCCGAGGTTGGCGACGTCCTGGAGACCCTGTCCAACGAGCCGGAGGCGCTGCTCGCGCGGGTCTCGGGGTCCGGCGGCACCTGTTTCGTCCTCTGCGCCGGCGACATCGAGGCCGAGGGCTTGGCCGAGCGCCTCGAAGCCATGGCGCCCAGTTGGTGGATCAAGCGCTGCCGCCTCGGCGGCCCATGGCCGGACCCGACCTAGTTCTACCCCCAAAACGAAAACGGGAGCCCCGAAGGACTCCCGTTCCGTAGGTTCAAAGGCGCCGACCGCCGGACGTATCCGGCGGCTGGGACGCCCATCGTCAGGCGTGATAGGCGCGTTCACCGTGCTCTGCGATGTCCAGGCCGTCTTCTTCCACGTCCTCGCTGACCTTCAGCCCAATGGTGAACTTGATGATGAAGAAGACGATTGAGCTGGCGACTGCGGACCAGATCACCGCGACGCCGACCGCCTTGAGTTGCGTGATGAACTGTCCCAGCATCGTGTAGCTGGCCAGGGCGTCGCAGGTGGAGAAGTCGCCATCGGCGCCGCAGGTGGTGTAGTCGACGATGCCCGCGCCGCCGAGCGAGGCGGCCACCAGGATGCCGGTCGCTAGCGCGCCGACGATGCCGCCGATCGCGTGGATGCCGAAGGCGTCCAGACTGTCGTCGTACTTCAGGGCGTTCTTCACGACTGAGCAGAAGAAGATGCAGATCGGGCTGACGATCAGGCCGAGCACCAGGGCGCCCATGGGACCGGCGAAGCCGGCGGCCGGGGTGACCGCCACGAGGCCGGCGACCAGGCCGGAGGCCATGCCGAGCATCGAGGCCTTCTTACGCGTGATCCATTCCGTACCGGCCCAGGATGCGCCGGCGGCGGCGGTGGCGATGAAGGTGTTCACCAGCGCCAGCGAGGCGTAGCCGTTGGATTCCAGGTTGGAGCCGGCGTTGAAGCCGAACCAGCCCACCCACAGCAGGCCAGCGCCGACCAGGGTGAGGGTCAGGGAGTGCGGCGGCATCGGCTCCGAGCGGTAGCCCTTGCGCGGACCGAGGATCAGGCAGCCCATGAGGGCGGCCACACCGGCGTTAATGTGCACCACGGTGCCACCGGCGAAGTCGAGCGCGCCCCAGCCCCAGAGCATGCCGGCCTTGACCGCATCCTTCGGCGCGTGGGCGATGGAGTCGGGCCCCGGCCACCACCAGACCATATGGGCCATCGGGTAGTAGGAAAGCAGCGGCCACAGCACCGCGAAGATGCAGACCGCGGAGAATTTCATCCGCTCGGCGACCCCGCCCAGCACCAGACAGGCGGTGATGGCGGCGAAGGTCATCTGGAAGCCGATGAAGGTCAGCTCGGGGATGTAGACGCCGGTGGAGAAGGTGGCCACGACGCTGGCGGGCGTCACACCGTTGAGGAACAGCCGGCTCATGCCGCCGAAGTACAGGTCGTGCGACCCGCCGTCGGTAAAGGCCAGCGAGTAACCCCACAGGCACCACGCGATCATGCCGATGACGCAGACCGTGGTCGTCTGCATCAGCATGGAGAGCATGTTTTTCTGGCGGACAAGGCCGCCGTAGAAGAGCGCAAGACCCGGCACGATCATCAGCAGCACGAGGACCGACGAGACCATCATCCAGGCGTTGTCGCCCTTGTCGACCGGGGTCGGCAGGGCGGCTGGCGCGGCGGGCGCCGGAGCGGCTGCGGCCGGAGCCGCCGCTTCGGGAGCGGTGGGCGCAGCGGCTGCGGCTTCAGGAGCCGGGGTGGCGGCCGCGGCGGCGGGCGCCTCGGCGGTCTGGGCGTAGGCGGGCGCTGCGAGCGGCCCCCCTACGACGGCAGCGGCGAGCAAAATCCCCGCCAACTGCTTGAATTTAAAAAGTTTCATTGTGATTGTCCCCTTCTCACTGTCCGCTAGAGCGCCGCGGCGCCGGTCTCGCCGGTCCGGATGCGCACGGCGTCCTCGACGGTGAGGACGAAAATCTTGCCGTCGCCGATTTTGCCGGTGGCGGCCGCGGCCTTGATGGCCTCGACCGCCTTGGCTGCGGCGGCGTCATCGACAACCGCTTCCAGCTTCACCTTGGGCAGGAAGTTCACCTGGTACTCAGCGCCCCGGTAAATCTCGGTCTGCCCCTTCTGACGGCCGTAGCCTTTGACTTCCGAGACCGTCAGGCCTTCGACGCCGGCGGCGACGAGCGCTTCGCGCACGTCGTCCAGCTTGAAGGGTTTGACGATCGCCATGATCAGTTTCATCCGCTCGCTCCCGCGCGGCCCCTTAGGGTAGGCCGGCCCGTCCTAGGTTAAACTTCGCAAGACCACCGCGGATGTTCCCATCCCCTTGTCGCGGCGGTCGCCTGACGCTATCGGCGCCTTGCGGTCAGGCGGTCCGGTGGGGCGCCGGCCATGGCGAAGAAGCCACCAGCCGCTCATTCTGTGTGCGTTTGCGGGGGACGGCGCCTCAAAAATGTGCGTTTGCGGCTTCCACCTTGACCCTGAGCCAAGGTTGGGGCTGACCTTCACGAAGCTGTGACGGCCAAGACCCAGCAGCCAACCTGCGCAAGGGCCTTTGCGAACCTCGCCGCGGCCCGTGCGTTCCTGTCGGTAGTTCGCCCCTAAAGACCTGAGGATCCGATGACATTCACTCGCCTGCTGACCACTGCAGCCGCCGCTTCGTTGCTCGCAGCGCTCGCGCCGCTCGCCGCCCACGCGCAGGCGCCCACCACCGAGAAGGCTGCCGCGGCCTTGACCGGCAAGGCCAGCACCGACGCGCCGGCGGCCACCGCCGTCCAGGGGACCGCCAAGGCCGTCAGCCAGAGCGCCGTCAACGCCCAGGCGACCGCGCCTGCGGCGCCTATGGCCGCGGGTCCGAAGCTAGTCGCGAACGGCGACACTACCTCGACGCTCCGCCTGAACGCTGACTTCTCCACCTTCGTGAAGGCGCTGGACGCCACCAACCTGGCCAGCATGCTGCAGACCCGGCCCAGCATGACGGTATTCGCGCCGACCAACGCCGCCTTCGCCGCCTTGCCGCCCGGCAAGCTGGATGCGCTGATGGCCAACAAGGCCGACCTGCAGAAGCTGCTGCTGCACCACATCATCAACGCTCCGGTGCCCGGCTCGAAGATCAAGGGTTCGCGCGGGCCAATTCCGTCTGGCGCCGGCGACGTTATCGTCATCGACGGCTCGGCTGACATGCTGAAGGCGGACAATGCCAACATCGTCCAGGCCGATGTCGCTTCGGCCAACGGCACGATCCACGTTGTGGATCAGGTCCTGATCGCCGGCTCCGTGCCAGCGACCCTGCCGGAACCGCCCGCCGCCGCGCCGACGCCGGAACCCGCTGCGGCCCCCGCGCCGACCCCGAAACCGAAGGCCGCGCCGAAGAAGAAATGAACCTTCACCGGGGTGGGGCTTTACGCACCCAGCAGGAGACTCACCCCATGAAGCTCAATATCGCTATGACCGCCGTCGCCGCGTCCGCCCTGATGAGCGGTGCGGCTCTCGCACAAGCCGCCGATCCCACCGGTGTCCCGGCGCCGGCGATCCCCGTTATCTCGGCAGACCAGACTACGACCGTGACGACCACGGCGCCGGCGCCCACCGGCCAGGCCACCACCACCTCGGTGACCGCCAGCGATCCTGCGACCGGCACGACCGTTACCTCTTCCATGGTCAGCAACGGCCCGGTGCCTGACACCGCCGAGAATCGCGCCAAGTACGGCGGCCCGGTGTCCCATGCCGGCAAGCACACCGCTCCGAAGGGTAACTAGAGCCCGGCCTAACATCCGCCTTGCGGCGGGTTGATGCGACAGTCGGCGGGCCCTATGGTCCGCCGACTTTTTTTGCGCCTGCGAACAAGCCCCATTTTGATGTCAGACAAGCCGCTTTCGTTTCAGGGCCTGATCCTGAAGCTGCACGACTATTGGGCCCGTCAGGGCTGTGTGATCCTGCAGCCGCATGACGTGGAGGTGGGGGCAGGGACACTGCACCCCGCGACGGTGCTGCGCGCGCTGGGCCCCAAGCCGTGGCGGGCGGCCTATGTGCAGCCTTCGCGCCGACCGGCGGACGGTCGCTATGGCGAGAACCCCAACCGGCTGCAGCACTATTACCAGTATCAGGTGATCCTGAAGCCGAACCCGGACAACCTGCAGGACCTCTACCTTGGCAGTCTCGACGCCATCGGCCTCGACACTCGCCTGCACGACATCCGCTTCGTCGAGGACGACTGGGAGAACCCCACGGTCGGGGCCTGGGGCCTGGGCTGGGAAGTCTGGTGCGACGGGATGGAAGTCACCCAGTACACCTACTTCCAGCAGGTCGGCGGGCTCGACGTCTGGCCGGTGGCCGGCGAACTCACCTATGGGCTGGAACGCCTGGCCATGTACCTGCAGGGCGTGGACCACTTCACCCAGCTGGCGTTCAACGAACCCGGCCTCGAGACCTCGATGACCTATGGCGACGTTTTCCTGGAGAACGAGCGCCAGCAGTCGGAAGCCAATTTCCACGGCTATGACGTCGATATGCTGAAGCGCGAATTCGAGGACATGGAGGCCGAGGTGCCGCGTCTCCTCGCGATGAAGGGTCCGCAGGGCCAGGCCATCGTCCTGCCGGCCTATGACCATGTGCTGAAGGCCAGCCACCTATTCAACAAGATGGACAGCCGCGGCGCCATCGCGGTGGCCGAGCGCCAGAGCTACATCGGCCGCATACGCGACCTGACCAAGATGTGCGCCGAAGCCTGGGTCGCCAACGAAGGCGGCAACGCCTGACCATGCCCCAACTTCTTCTCGAACTGTTCTCCGAAGAGATCCCCGCGCGCATGCAGGCCAACGCGGCGCGCGATCTGGAGCGTCTGGCGCGTGAGAAGCTGGCGGCCGAGGGGCTGCTGCCGGAGGCGCTGAAGACCTTCGCCGGCCCGCGCCGCCTGACCCTGGTGGCCGAAGGCCTGCCCGTGGCCCAGAGCGACCGGCATGAGGAGCGCAAAGGCCCTCGCGTCGGCTCGCCCGACCAAGCCATAGAGGGCTTCCTGCGCTCCACCGGCCTGACCCGCGACCAGCTCACCGAACGCGACGGCGTCTATTTCGCCCATACCCACAAGCCAGGCCGCCCGACCGCCGAGATCGTGGCCGAGATGGTCGACGGCATCGTGCGCGGCTTTCCTTGGCCGAAGTCGATGACCTGGGGCCGAGGCACGCTGAAGTGGGTGCGCCCGCTGAAGCGCATTCTCTGCGTCTTCGATGGCGAGATCGTTCCGTTCTCCATCGACGGGATCGACAGCGGCGACACCTCGGAGGGCCACCGGTTCATGGGCTCGGCCCAGCCGTTCAAGGCCCGCAACTTCGACCAGTATGCCGACGGCCTTGCCCGCCACTTCGTTGTCCTCGACCCGGAGGAGCGCAAGGAGCGGATCATGGACGCTGCGCGCACCCTTTGCTTCGCGCGCAACTTCGAACTGGTCGAGGACGAGGTCCTGCTGGACGAGGTCGCGGGCCTGGCCGAATGGCCGACGCCTGTGCTGGGCGTTATGGACCCGGACTTCCTGGACCTGCCGCCCGAGGTGATCCGCACCTCCATGCGCACCCACCAGAAGTACTTCGCGGTCCGTGACCCTTCGACCGGCTTCCTGGTGCCGCACTTCCTGACAGTGGCCAATATCGAAGCTGCCGACGGCGGCGCGGTCATCGCGGCCGGCAACGCCAAGGTGCTCTCGGCCCGGCTCGCCGACGCGCGCTTCTTCTGGGACGAGGACCTCAAGACGAAACTGGCCGACCGGCTGGAGAGCCTGAAGGGCGTCACTTTCCACGCAAAGCTCGGGACTATGTTCCAGCGGGTGGAGCGCATCGTAGCTTTGGCTACCGAGATCGCCCCGTATGTCCGCGACGACGCCGAGACCAAGGCGCATGCGCAACTGGCGGCGGGGCTGTGCAAGGCCGACCTCGTCACCGGCATGGTGGGCGAGTTCCCGGAACTGCAGGGCGTGATGGGCGGCTACTACGCCGAGAATGAAGGCCTCGACCCCGAGGTCGCCGACGCCATCCGCAGTCACTATCGGCCGCAAGGCCCCACCGACGACGTGCCGGTGCAGGCCGTGGGCGCGACCGTGGCGCTCGCCGACAAGCTCGACACCCTGATCAGCTTCTTCGCAATCGACGAGAAGCCCACCGGTTCACGCGACCCCTTCGCGCTGCGCCGCGCGGCTCTGGGTGTGATCCGCATACTGTTGGCGACGCGCACCCGCCTGCCGCTCAGGACCCTGCTTTCGGACGATCTCATCGCCTTCTTCGCCGACAGGCTGAAAGTCCTCCTCCGTGAGCAAGGCCAGCGTCACGACCTGGTCGACGCCGTCTTTGGGCTGGGCGACGACGATCTCGTTCGGATCGTCTCCCGCGTGAACGCGCTGGAAGCCTTCCTGGCCACCGAGGACGGCAAGAACCTGCTGGCCGGCTACAAGCGCGCCGTGAACATCCTCAAGGCCGAGGAAAAGAAGGGCCCGCTGCCCGCCGGCGATCCGGTGGACATGCCGGGCGCGCCGCCCGAAGAGGCCGCCCTGATCAACGAGATCGGCCATATGGAGGTCGAGGTCGGCAAGGCGCTGGCCACCGAGGATTTCGCCACCGCCATGAGCAAGCTCGCGGCCGTACGGGGTTCGGTGGACGCGTTCTTTGACAAGGTCTTAGTGAACTCCGAGATAGCTTCGGAACGGGACAATCGCCTGAAGCTCCTGGCCAGGGTTCGCGACGCCATGGGGCGTGTCGCGGATTTCAGCCAGGTCACCGGGTAGAAGAGGGACATCCATGAGCGCCGCTACCTTGGTCAAGTCGCGCTGGGTCTATGCGTTCGGAGGCGGCAAGGCCGACGGCGACGCCTCGATGAAGGACCTGCTGGGTTGCAAGGGCGCCAACCTGGCTGAAATGTCCTCGCTGGGCCTTCCGGTGCCCCCGGGCTTCACGATCTCGACGGAAGCCTGCGTCCACTATTACGCCAATGACCGCCAGTACCCGGCCGACTTGAACGACCAGGTCGCCACGGGCCTGAAGATCGTCGAGGGCCAGGCCGCCAAGACCTTCGGCGACGCCTCCAACCCGCTGCTGGTCTCGGTGCGCTCGGGGGCCCGTGCCTCAATGCCGGGGATGATGGACACCGTCCTCAACCTGGGCCTGAACGACGTCACCGTCGAAGGGCTGGCCAAGCTCTCCGGCGACCGCCGCTTCGCCTTCGACAGCTATCGCCGGTTCATCCAGATGTACTCAGCCGTGGTGCTGGGCCTGGATCACCACATGTTCGAGGAGATCCTCGACGAGCATAAGGATCGGCTCGACGTCTTCGTCGACACCGCGCTCACCGCCGAGGACTGGGAGGCCGTGGTCGCCGACTATCAGCAGTTGGTCCAGAGCGAGCTCGGCAAGCCGTTCCCGCAGGACCCGGCCGAACAGCTCTGGGGCGCCATCGGTGCGGTTTTCGCCAGCTGGATGAACGACCGGGCGAAATTCTACCGTCGCATGCACGACATCCCCGAGAGCTGGGGCACAGCCGTCAACGTCCAGTCGATGGTGTTCGGCAACATGGGCGACACCTCTGCCACCGGCGTTGCGTTCACCCGCAATCCGTCGACGGGCGAAAACCGGCTCTATGGCGAGTTCCTCATGAACGCCCAAGGTGAGGACGTCGTCGCCGGCATCCGCACACCGCAGGCCCTGACCAAGATCGCCCGCGAAGAGATGGGCGAGAAGAACCCGTCGATGGAGGAAGCGCTCCCGGACGTGTTCGTGCAGTTCAAAGCCGTCGTGGAGCAGCTCGAGAAGCACTACCGCGACATGCAGGACATCGAGTTCACGGTCGAAAAAGGCCGGCTCTACATGCTGCAGACGCGCAACGGGAAGCGCACCGCCAAGGCAGCGCTGAAGGTCGCCGTGGACCTGGCCTCCGAGGGTCTGATCACCCGCGAGGAAGCGGTCATGCGGGTCGATCCCAATTCGCTCGACCAGCTGCTGCACCCGACCATCGACCCCAGCCAGACCCGCGATGTCATCGCCACCGGCCTGCCGGCTTCACCCGGCGCCGCCACCGGCAAGATCGTCTTCACCGCCGCCGAGGCCGAGATCCAGGGCGGCTCTGCCGGCTCGGTGATCCTGGTGCGCGAGGAGACCTCGCCTGAGGATATCCGCGGCATGGACGCAGCCCGCGGCATCGTCACCGCGCGCGGCGGCATGACCAGCCACGCCGCCGTGGTGGCGCGCGGCATGGGCCGGCCTTGCGTCTCCGGCGCCGGCGAGATCCACATCGACATGCGCGCCGGGGAACTGCGCGCCCGGGGCCGCACTTTCAAGGCCGGCGACATCGTCACCATCGACGGCTCCACCGGCGAGGTGCTGGTGGGCGCGGTCAAGATGATCGAGCCGGAGCTTTCCGGTGATTTCGCCAAGCTGATGGAGTGGGCCGACGGCGTGCGTCGCCTGAAGGTCCGCGCCAACGCCGAGACCGCCGTCGACGCCACCACCGCCCGCCAGTTCGGCGCCGAGGGCATCGGCCTTTGCCGCACCGAGCACATGTTCTTCGACCCGGCCCGCATCGCCGCTGTGCGCGAAATGATCCTGGCCGACGACGAGGCTGGCCGCCGCGCGGCGCTGGCCAAGATCTTGCCCATGCAGCGGGACGACTTCGTGGAGCTGTTCGGGATCATGGAGGGCCTGCCGGTGACCATCCGGCTGCTCGACCCGCCGCTGCACGAATTCCTGCCGCACACCGAGGAGGACGTGGCCGCCGTGGCCGCCGCCACGGGCCTCGACGCCGCCAAGCTGATGCGCCGGGCCCAGGAGCTGCACGAGGTGAACCCCATGCTGGGCCACCGCGGTTGCCGCCTTGGCGTGTCCTACCCCGAGATCTACGAGATGCAGGTGCAGGCGATCATCGAGGCGGCCTGCGAGGTCGCCGCCGCCGGCCGGCCCGCGCCGATCCCGGAGATCATGCATCCGCTGGTGGCCAAGGGCGAGGAGATGAAATTCCTGCGCCAACTGACCGACCGTACGGCGAAAAAGGCCATGGCCGATAAGGGCCGGGAGATCGAGTACCTGGTCGGAACCATGGTCGAACTACCCCGCGCCGCCATCCGCGCCGGCGACCTGGCCGAGAACGCCGAGTTCTTCTCCTTCGGCACCAACGACCTGACCCAGACCACCTTCGGCATCAGCCGCGACGACTCCGGCCGCTTCCTGAACGCCTACATCGACAAGGGCATCTTCGAGAAGGACCCCTTCGTCAGTCTCGACCAGGAAGGTGTCGGCGACCTGATCCGCATCGCGGTCGAACGCGGTCGGGCGGTGAAGCCCGACATCAAGCTCGGGATCTGCGGCGAGCACGGCGGCGACCCGGCTTCGATCCAGTTCTGCGAGGAAGTGGGACTGGATTACGTCTCGTGCTCCGCCTACCGCGTGCCGATCGCCCGCCTCGCCGCGGCGCAGGCCGCAATCGGCGAGCGCGAGAAGGACCGCTGATCATCTTATCGCCCCACGCGTAGGGACGGGGCAGGGCAAGGGGCGGTGGGTGCGCGGCGACGCGGCCTCCACCTCGCCCAGAAGATCTACCAGGTCCAGTCGCTGGGCGATTTGCGGCAGCCGCCGTCCTTCCAGCCTGTCCAGCCGCGACCGCGAACCACGCGCCCGCCGTGGGCGCCGGTGGGCGCGCCGTCCTTCAGCACCAGCTGGCCGTTGACGACGACCTGCTCGACCCCGGTGGCGAGCTGCTGCGGCTTCTCGAAGGTGGCATGGTCGATGACCGTCTTCGGATCGAACACCACCACGTCGGCGTACCAGCCCGCCTTCAGCATCCCGCGGTCATGCAGGCCCAGGTTATGCGCCGGCTGGGCGGAGAGCTTTCGCACGGCCTCAGGCAGGGTCAGGGTCTTCTCGTCGCGGGCGTACTTGCCCAGAACGCGCACGAAGTTGCCGTACGCGCGGGGATGGGTCGAGGACTGCAGAAACACGCCCTCGGGCGCCATTCCGGCGGCGTCGGAGCCGAAACTCATCCAGGGCAGGGCGGTCTCCCTGGCGACGTTTTTCTCGTCCATCAGGAAATAGACCACCTGCACGCGGCTGCCGTCCTCGATGATCAGATCAATGACGGTGTCTTCCGGGCTCGTGCCCCGCGCCTTGGCGACCTCCGACAGGCGCATGCCGGTAAGCGGCTTCAGCTTGGGGTTCTTGAAGCCGACCAGCAGGGTTCCGTCGCCGCCCGCCTGGCGGAACAGATTCTCGAAGCCCTTGGGATGGTCCTCGCGCATCTCGGACAGCACCTTGGCGCGGGTCGCAGGGTCCTTCAGCCGCTCGATCCATTTCTCGACGCCGCCCGCCTGTACCCAGGTGGGCATGGCCGCGTCGAAGCCGGTCGAGCCGGCGGGGTAGGTGTACATGTCGGCGGTGATCCGCTGGCCCTTGGCCCGGGCCGCTTCGACGTGGGCGATCACCGTGTCGAGCTTCCCCCAGTTTTCCCGGCCCGACGCCTTGAGGTGGTAGATCTCGGCCGGCGCGCCGGACAGACGCGAGATTTCGATCAGCTCGTCCACCGCTTCTACAAGCCGGTCGCCCTCCGAACGCATGTGGCTGATGTAGAAGCCGCCGCACTTGCCGGCCTCGGTGACCAGGGCGGCGAGCTCGGGGGTCTCCGCATAGGTGCCCGGCGCATAGATGATCGACGAGCCGACGCCCATCGCGCCATCTTCCATCGCCGCCTTCACCAGGGCGCGCATGCGGGCCAGCTGTTCCGGCGTCGGGTCGACATCGCCCTCGCCGAGCTCATGGATGCGCACCGTGGCGGCGCCGACGAACGACGCGACGTTCAGCGAGACGCCCTTTTTCTCCAGGAAGGTCAGATACTCGTCGAGGGTCGTCCAGGTTATCGGATACTTGATGTCGCCCTGGCGTTTGGACTCATGAGCCTTCATCTCCGCGTTCAGGGGCCCCATCGAATCGCCTTCGCCCATGACTTCGAGGGTCACGCCCTGCTGCAGCTCCGATAGGCCCCGGCCATCGGCAATCAGGCTCTGGTTTGACCACGACAGCATGTTGATGAAGCCCGGCGCGACGGCCTTGCCGCGCGCGTCGATCTCTCGGCGGCCGCGGCCCGGCGCGTGGGGGCCGACATAGGCGATCCGGTCGCCCTTCACCGCCACGTCGCCCGGCATGCCCGCATTGCCTGACCCGTCGAGGATCTGGCCACCGCGGATCACGAGGTCATAGGCGCGCGGCGGAGGCTTGGCCGCGCCCAGACTGGCGGCGACGACGAGGGCGGTCAGCGAGACGGCGGCGAGCGACTTCATTGGGGACTCCGGGGCTTGCCTCACCGTAGCAAGGATTAATGCCTGACAATCCGCGCAATCTCTGGCCTCCTCAACATCAAGAAGCAGTTTGGGGAGGCCGCTTTGGTCCAGGGATTCGATCCGGCAGCGGCCACCGCAGCCTATCTTTCGGCGCTGACGTCGGCGCAGCATCTAAAGGCTCAGCACTATACCCAGGGCGGCCATTGGCTGCTGCTGTGGGGTTGCCTCGTAAGCATCGCGGTCGCGTGGATCGTCCTGCGCTCTGGCGTGCTGGTGAAGCTGCGCGAAGGCGTCGAGCGCGTGGGGCCCAGGCCCTGGCTGGCTGTCGTCGCCGTGGTGATGGTGGACGCGGTCTACGAGTACCTCTTGGGCCTGCCGTGGGGCGTCTACACCGGCTGGTGGCGCGAGAAGCAGTATGGCCTGACCAGCCAGGCGTTCGGCGGCTGGCTGACCGAGAGCGGCATCGGCCTTGCGGTCAGCGTCGTCACCAGCCTCATCCTGTTCTCGCTGCTCTACTGGCTCATCCGGCGCGCGCCGAGGACCTGGTGGGCGTGGGGCGCTGGGGGCGTTGTGCTGGCGTTCATGAGTCTGATGCTGCTGCAGCCGATGCTGATCGAGCCGCTGTTCAACAGCTACAAGCCTGCCCCCCCCGGGCCCGTGCGTGACGAGATCGTGGCCATGGCTAAGCAGGTCGGCGTGCCGTCGGACAAGATACTGATCTACGACGGCTCCAAGCAGTCCAACCGCTACACCGCCAATGTCGCGGGCCTGGCCGGCACCGCGCGGGTGGCCATGAGTGACGTCATGTTCAAGAAGGACGCGGACCTCGCCGAGGTGCGCGGCGTCGTCGGCCACGAGATGGGCCACTATGTCCGCGGCCACATCTTCATCTTCGCGGCCCTCTACGGCGTCATGTCGCTGCTCGCCTTCTTTCTGATCGACCGGTTGTTCCCGCGGATCGCTGGGCTGATGGGCGCGAAGGGCGTGCAGGGAATCTCCGACCCGGCGGGCCTGCCGTTGCTGGGGGCGATCGTCTCGGTGCTGGCCCTGATCGCGACCCCGCTGACCAGCTCGGTCACCCGCATCGGCGAGTCGGACGCCGACCACTTCTCATTGGAGCACTTCAACGAACCGGACGGCCTCGCCAAGGCTCTGGTCAAGACCATCGAGTACCGCGCCGCCACGCCGTCACGCCTGGAGGAGATCGTCTTCTACGACCACCCGGCGGTGGGAAACCGGGTGCGGCGGGCCATGGAGTGGAAGGCCACTCACCCGAAGTCCGGCCCGGGGACCTAGGGCAGCATGTCGAAATCCAGAATTCTTCCCGGTCTTCCGCCGGGCTCGGTGGTGCTGGCGGACCACAATCCGCGGTGGGCGGAACTCTATGAGGAGGAGGCCGCGCGTATCCGCGAGGCCCTAGGACCCGTCGTACTGGCCATGGAGCATTATGGCAGCACGTCGATCCCCGGGATCAAGGCCAAGCCGATCATCGATATTCTCGTGGGCGTGGCCAGTCTCGACGATGCGCTGAACCACATCGCGGCGATGTCGGCGATCGGCTACGACTATGCCGCCGACGCCGGCGTTCCCATGCACCACATCTTTGGCAAGGGCGTAGCGCGCACGCACCTCGTTCATTTCGTCGAATACGACAGCTACCGCTGGCATGAGGCGGTCCGGTTCCGCGATCGCCTGCGGGCCGAACCCGACGAGGCGGCGGCCTATGAGCGCCTGAAGACCGAGCTCGCCGCCATGCACCCCAATGATCGCGCCGCCTACACCGAGGGCAAGACGACCTTCGTCGAGCGTGTCCAGGCGCCCTCGGGCGACGACGAGACCTAACGCTTCCTGACGAACACCGTGCCTGCGGAATAGCCTGCGCCGAACGAGCAGATCAGGCCTGTCTCGCCGGCCTTGAAGTCGTCACTGGCCTTATGGAAGGCAATGATCGAGCCAGCCGAGGAAGTGTTCGCGTATTCGTCGAGGATGATGACGTTCTCCTCGGGCGTCGGGTCGCGGCCGAGGACGCGTTTGCCGATCATGATGTTCATGTTGATGTTGGCCTGGTGCAGCCACAGGCGCTTCAGCCCCGTCGGGTCGATACCCAGGTCGGCGGCGTGCTCGACGATCATCTGCGCGACGATCGGCACCACCTCGCGGAACACCTTGCGGCCCTCCTGTACGAAGAGCTTGTCGGTCGCGCCCACCCCGTCGGGCGCGGCGCGGTTCAGGAAACCGAAGTTGTTGCGGATGTTGTTGGAGAACTGGGTCTTTAGGCGCGTGCCCAGGATTTCCCAGCCCCCGCCGTCCGCCTGATCGGCCGACTCGACGATCACGGCGGTCGCCACGTCGCCGAAGATGAAGTGGCTGTCGCGGTCGCGGAAGTTAAGGTGGCCCGAGCAGATCTCCGGATTGACCATCAGAACCGCGCCCGCCGAGCCCGAGGCGATGAAATCCGCAGCAGTCTTGATCCCAAAGGTCGCCGACGAGCACGCGACGTTCATGTCGAAGGCGAACCCCTCGATGCCCAGCGCGTGCTGCACCTCGATGGCCATGGCGGGGTAGGCGCGCTGCATGTTGGACGCTGCGCAGATCACCGCGCCGATCTCGCTCACCGGCTTGCCCCAGCGCGCGATCGCTTCTCTTGCCGCATGGACGGCCATCTCGGCCAGCACCGAGATCTCCTCGTTCGGCCGCTCCGGGATGATCGGGCGCATCACGTCGGGATCGACCAGGCCGGACTTATTGACCACGAACCGTGACTTGATGCCGGAGGCCTTCTCGATGAATTCGGCGGAGGAGGGCGTCAGGGCCTCAGTCCCGCCGGCGGCGATGGCGTCGGCGTTGGCCGCGTTGAAGCGCTCGACATAGGCGTTGAAGGTCTCGACAAGCTCGGCGTTCGAGAGGCTGAGCGGCGGCGTGTAGAGGCCGGTTGCGGCGATCACGGCGTCGGGCAATGGAAGGTCTCCGGCTGTCGAAGCGGCGTTGATAGCACGGCTGCGCAAGGGGGCAGCCGGTTAGTGGTCCGGAGCAACAGCCGCGACGGGAAAACCATTGTCCTTCCGGCCGAAAGGCCGGCGCCTCTTCTGGGAGATGGCCGGGAGGGCTTTTTCTTGACCGGATACGGATGAAGCGCCCAAACCTTGCGTCAGGGACAAAGGGAACGCGCTTGAACCAGGCCTATCTGATCCAGACGGCGGCGTCGGCCGCCGCGGTGGCCGTGCTGGTGGGCCTGGCCGCCTGGGCGAAAATCGCCAAGCCCGCCGCGCCGCTGGACGAGGCCCGCGCCCGCAAGCTGCTGTCTGACGACTTCCCGGGACGGCCCGTCGATGACCTGTGGGTGGCCGTGGACGGCAAGGGCGCCCTGGCCAGGTCCGGCGCCACGGCCCTGGTGCTCTGCAAGATGGGTGACGGATACGTTTGTCGCCAGATTCCCTGGGCCCAGGCGCTGACGGCCAGCTTCCGGGACGGCCGCATCACCGTGAATCTCGCCGATGTCGGCGCGCCGAAAGCGGTGATCGAGCTCGCCGCCTGGCCGCCGCACAAGGATCTGACCGCATGAAGCCGCTGGATCCGGTCGCTTTGGCGACGCCATTCTTCATCGTTTCGATCATCGCCGAGATTCTGCTCGCGCGCTTCGGCAAGGCCGAGGCCCGCTACGAGGTAAAGGACACCGCCGTGTCGCTCGGCATGGGGCTGCTGTCGGGCTCTGCGGGCCTGCTGACGGCCGGCGCCGCCGCAGCCGCCTCGATCTGGGTCTATCGGTTCCACCTGTTCAACATCCCGATGACCGCGGTCTGGGCGTGGATCGTTGTCTTCCTGCTTGAGGACCTGACCTACTACGGGTTCCACCGGTTCAGCCATGAGCGGCGGTTCTGGTGGGCGGCGCACGTCAACCATCACTCCTCCCAGCACTACAACCTGTCCACAGCGCTGCGGCAGACCTGGACAGGCGGGATCGCCGGCACCTGGGCGCTCTGGCTGCCGCTAGCCTTCCTCGGCTTCCCGCCCTCGATGATCGCCATCCAGAAGGGCGTCAGCCTGGTCTACCAGTACTGGATCCACACTGAGGCGATCCGGCGGATGCCGCGCTGGTTCGAGGCGGTGTTCAACACGCCCTCGCATCATCGGGTGCATCACGCGCGCAACCCGCGCTACCTCGACAAGAACTACGCCGGGATCCTGATCGTCTGGGACCGGATGTTCGGCACGTTCCAGCCCGAGCTGGACGAGGAGCCCTGCCGCTACGGGCTGGTGAAGAACCTCGGCACCTTCAACATCGTGCGCGTCGCCTTCCACGAGTGGATCGGAATCGCGGGCGACGTCGTGCGCCATCCCCGCCACGCGCTTGGCTACATCTTCGGCCCGCCGGGCTGGAGCCACGACGGCACTCGCGACACCAGCGCCAGCCTGAAGGCGCAATGGGAAGCCGGACAGGAAACGGCGGAAAAGCTCGACGTCGCGGCCTGAGCTCCTCGCCCTTCGCGTCGGAGCGGGGGAGGCATCACTCCCGCAGCAGCGGCAGGCTGAGCCCCGACACCGGCCGGGCGCCCAGGATCTCGCGCCGGAACCGGAAGAGTTCGGCGGGCCTACCGCCGGTCTCGGCGTCCATGCGACCCAGGCCCTCGACCAGCTCGGCGCGCTCCAGCGCGCGGCGGAAGTTCTGCTTGTGAAGGGGCACGCCGGCGATGGCCTCCACGGCGCGCTGCAGTGCCGAGAGCGTGAAGGCATCGGGCATCAGTTCGAACACCACCGGGCGGTATTTCAACTTGCCGCGCAGGCGGCTGACGGCGGTAGCCAGGATGCGGCGGTGATCCGACAGCATCGGCTCGCCCAGCGCCGCGGCCAGAACGGCGGGCAGGGCGGGGGATGCCTCGCCCCGGTCGCGGGCGGCTTCCTGGGCAAAGCCTGCCTCGTAGAGCAGTTCGTAGCGCTCCAGGACCCGCTCCTCGTTCCACGGCGCGCCATCGAGCGCGAACAGCAGGCGCGCGCGGCTCATCCGCTGGCTGTTGCTACCGGCCCAGCGGCGCAGGGCCCCCTCGATGGCCGGCAGGGCCTGAGGGCGGCCGTCGCGCCAGTCCTCCCAGGGAAAGAACCGCGTCCAGGGCCGCCATTCGGAGCCCGGCGCGTGGGTGTCGGTGGCGGTGGTGGCCAGAGCTAGGTACCCTACCGAGATCACCCGCGAGGCTTCGGACTGTGCGCCCATGTCGGCGAGCGGCGCGTCGCGGCCTTTGTCCCCGAAGGTGTAGAGCTGCTCGACGTAGCCGAGGTTGAACCGCGTCTGAGCGGTCACGAAGGCCCGCATGGCGAGCTCGAAGGTCCTGTGGCCCCGGGGATCGAAGGGGCCGAAAGGCAGGCCCTCGTGGCCGTCGGTGCGAGGCCGCACGGTAAGCACCACGGCCTCGCCCTCGTGGATCGCCACCACCACGGCCGACAGGCCGATGACCACTGCGTCTGGTGTCCCACCGCTCATTCGGTGTCGAAGGCGGCGGACGCGGGCTTGTGGCCGGCAGCCTCGGACAGGGTCAGGAAACGCTGGATGTATCGCGCCTGGGCCGCGGCGGGCGGCAGGGGGTCGATCGTAAGGCTGTAGCCAAGGGGCGGCGGATCGAAGAACGCCAGCGACTCATCGTGCCCGAAGCCCGCCAACTGGGTCGCCTCGAAGAAGGCGCATGCGCGGTCGGCCTGCTTGATCAGCTTCCTGATGGCCACCGGCGTCCTGGCCGGCAGGCCGAATCGCGTGTGGATGGCGTGCTCGAGCCGCTCCTCGAAGAGTTTGTAGTCATAACCTAGCGCGGCTTTGAACGGCGAGATCATGTCGCCAATCACATACTCAGAGGCGTCGTGCAGCAGGGCCGCCAGGCGCCAGCGTGGCTCGACGCCGGGCTGGATGTAGGCGACAATCTCCTCAACCACCACCGAGTGCTGCGCCACCGAGAAGGCATGATCGCCGGTCGTCTGGCCGTTCCAGCGGGCGACGCGCGCCAGGCCGTGGGCGATATCCTCGATCTCGATGTCCATCGGCGAGGGGTCGAGCAGATCGAGACGTCGCCCCGACAGCATCCGTTGCCAGGCGCGCGGCTCACTCTTCGTGCGACGCAGCCCTTTCCTCACCGAAGCGTTCCCTCCACAGTCAAGGTCGTGAACTGGCTCATGCCCTGACAAAGATCAATGCGACCATAGGGGTCCGGGTCGCACAGTTCACTCGAATAGGAAGATGAACACATGAGCTGGGCTCGTATCATGGCGCCTTTGTCCGGTGGACAGGGCGATCCGGCGGCGGTGTCGGCCGCGGTCATGCTGGCGGAACCGTTCCACGCCGAGGTTGCGGGGGTCTATACGCCCGCTGACGTCGCCGACGTCATGCCCTGGATGGGCGAGGGGTTCCTGGGCGGGGTCCAGACCACGGCGCTGGAGTCACTGAAGGAAGCCGCGCAGGCGGGCGAGAAGAACGCCCGCGCCGCCATGGACGCCTGCAGTTACGCCAAGAAGCAGTTCATCTCCCTCCAGAGCCCTGTCTGGGCCGGACTGTCGGCCGAGAGCCGGTTGTCGGACGTCGTGGTGTTCTCCAGCGACCCGGCCCGTGGCCGCGGCCCGCTGGCCGAGGCCTTCCAGCAGATGCTGGCCGATGAGCAGCGCCCTGTGCTGATCGCGCGAGAGGGTTTCAAGGTCGGCGGCGCGGTGGCCGTCGCCTGGGATGGCGGCAAGGAAGCCTCACGTGCGGCGCGCCTGGCCCTGCCGCTTCTTGAAAAAGCCTCACGCGTGGTGATCCTGGCCGCACCCAAGGCCAGTTCGCGCAGCTTCGACCCCAACCGGCTGAAATCTTACTACGCGGCGCGAGGTGTCGCGGCCGAGATCGACCTGCTGCCGGACAGCGGCGACGCCGCCCCGGTGCTACTCAATGCGGCCCGGAGGGCCGAGGCCGATATCCTGGTGGCCGGGGCGTTCGGCCATCCGCGTCTGCAGGAGTTTATTTTCGGTGGCACAACGCGCACACTTTTGAACTCCGACCAGCCTTCGTTGTTCTTGTCTCACTGAAGTACGCCTGAGGAGCTCCCCCAAATGTCACTGTCGCGGATCGTCATGCGGCTTGCCCGCAATCCTGGCACCGAATTCGCCGGAGGCGACGACCATCGCGGTTATGCCCTGACCGCGCCGCTCACCGCTGAGGGGTTGCTTGACGAAGCCGCCTACGGCAAGGCCAGGGACGCTTGCCACGTCCGCCGCTTCGCGCCCGATGAGGATCCTGTGGATGGCCGCCTGGCCCGCAAGGGCGCGCGCTGGTTCTTCGACTACGACGACAGCGATGACGCCGATGACGAGCCCGTGCACCGCCTTGGCGAACACCGGTTCGCGGTGGGCGAATACGTAACTGTCACCGACGACGAGGGCCGGCCCCTGACCTACAAGGTCGTCGAGGTTCAGCCAGCGGGCTAGACCCCGCCGTTGCGGCGGACCAGGCGCCTGACGTCGCGCGCCACATCGTCATCGTTGTTGATCTCGATCTTGGATTTCACGACGGCGACGGTCAGTGGGCCAACCTTTGGGCCCGCGGCCTCGTAGCCCACGAAGCGATAGCCGCTGGCTTCGTTCTTGCCCGACGAGAAGAAGGTGGCGCGGATTCCGCGCTTCTGGCGCGACAGCGCCTCGCCACGCAGCCGGACGTCGCGGATGATGTGGACGCTCTCATCGTCGCCGTTGGCGTTGATGCGGATTCCGCCGATGCGGAGGTTTGCGTCCTCGTCGCTGGCCGAGATGTGGATGCCGGGCAGGTCGACGCGGGTCGTCTCGCCGTCGCCGGAGACCACCTTATGTCCGTGCTCATCGATCTTGACCTCGACCTTGCCCCTATGATCGCGATCTTTGCGCCCGCTGCTCCAGCCATCGTCGGTGGCGCCGACGCTGACCGTGGCGCTGACCGTATGGCCGGCGTCGTCGGCGGCCTGTTTCGCGGCGGCGGCGGCGTCGCTGGCGGTGCCGCGGGTGGCAGCGGTCGTGGTCTTGGCGGGGGCGCGGTCCTTCACCACACCGGCTGTGTCCGTGGTCCTATCCGCGACGTCCCCGGCGTCGCCGACGGCGGCCGTCGCGGAGGCCGGGGCCGGTGGGGCGAGGGTGTCCTCGATGGCCTGCAGGGTGGCGCCTGCGTCGCCCTTCACGGGCACCAGTTGAAGGCTGATCTCCACGCCCTCGCCAGTCTTGTAGGTACAGGTCTTGCCGTCTGCGGCCTGGCCGGTCCGGGTGAGGTCGCCCTGGGTTGGCGGGCAGTCGAGCGCAGCGCGCAACTGGGGCTTTGGCATGGGCGCGCAGGCGGCGGTGGCGAGCACCGTGGTCGCGGCTGCGACGAAGAGCAGGGACTTCATGAAAAAGGGCTCCGGTCCGTTCGCGCTGAACGTGGCCGGAGCCCCTTCAAAAATCGAGTGAATTCGCCGTAACCGGTTACGGCTGCTACTGGCCGGGGCGAGACCCCGCACCCTCGCGCCGCGCCAGGAAGGCAAGGCGTTCGAAGAGGTGTACGTCCTGCTCGTTCTTCAGCAGCGCACCGTGAAGCGGCGGGATCAGCTTGGTGGGGTCCTTCTCTGCCAGGGTCTCGGCGTCGATGTCCTCGACCATCAGCAGCTTCAGCCAGTCCAGCAACTCGGACGTGGAGGGCTTCTTCTTCAGGCCCGGCACCTTGCGCATGTCGTAGAAAATCCGCAGCGCCTCGGCGACCAGCTTCTGCTTGATCCCGGGAGAGTGAACCTCGACGATCTCGTTCATCGTGTCGGCTTCGGGGAAGCGGATGTAGTGGAAGAAGCAGCGGCGCAGGAAGGCGTCCGGCAGCTCCTTCTCGTTGTTGGAGGTGATGATGACGATGGGCCGGACCTCGGCCTTGATGGTCTCGTCGGTCTCGTAGACGTAGAACTCCATCCGATCGAGCTCTTGCAGCAGGTCGTTAGGAAATTCGATGTCGGCCTTGTCGATCTCGTCGATCAACAGGACAGGGCGCTTGGCCGAGGTGAACGCCTCCCAGAGCTTGCCCTTCTTGATGTAGTTCTTGACGTCCTTCACCCGCTCGTCGCCGAGCTGGCTGTCCCGCAGGCGGGTGACGGCGTCATATTCGTAGAGGCCCTGCTGGGCCTTGGTGGTCGATTTGATGTGCCAGGTGATCAACTCGGCGCCCAGCGCCTTGGCGATCTCCTCCGCGAGCACCGTCTTGCCTGGACCCGGCTCGCCCTTGATCAGCAGCGGGCGCTCCAGCGCCACGGCCGCGTTCACCGCGACTTTCAGGTCTTCCGTAGCGATATAGTTGTCGGTGCCTTCGAAACGCTGGCTCATTTGGGCTCCCAGATGCGAGCCCGAGCCCGCATTCGAACAGTTGTTTGTCTGGGGCCAACCTAAAGCGCGGCGC
>JBBREC010000054.1:0-21172 GCA_038203295.1 Caulobacterales bacterium | reverse complement strand
TGTGCTGAGCGCCGGCTATTACGACGCCTACTATGTGAAGGCGCTGAAGGTCCGCCGCCGCATCGCCGACGACTTCGACCAGGCCTGGCAGACCTGCGACGCGCTCTTGACGCCCACCGCGCCGTCAGCCGCGTTCCAGCTCGGCGACCGGTCGGACGATCCGGTGGCGATGTACCTGAACGACATCTTCACGGTGACGGTGAACCTGGCGGGCCTGCCCGGCATGAGCGTGCCGGCGGGCCTGGACGCTTCCGGCCTGCCGCTCGGCCTGCAGCTGATCGGCCGCGCTCTGGACGAGGGGACGCTGTTCTCGCTGGGCGGCGCCATCGAGAAGGCCGCCAACTTCCGGGCCAAGCCGACGAAGTGGTGGTGACGCCGCGCTGACATGAAAAAGCCCCCCGCCTTGCGGCGAGGGGCTGGTTCGTTTTCGGCAGGAACGCCGGCCTACTTGATCTGGTCGAGCTGGGTCTGGATTTCCTTGAGCTTGGCGTCGTCGAGCGCGCCCTGGCTCATCGGGGCGACCTGGGCCAGGGTCATTTCCTTGATCTGGTCGTAGTACTGATCGATCGTCGGAACGGCCTTCTCAAGGACCGCCTTGGCGGCGGGGTTGGCGATCAGCGTGCCGATCGGCGTCTTGTCGACGGACATCGGGCCCGCGGCGGCGGCGGCGGCGGGCGCCGGGGCCTGGGCGAACGCCGGCATGGCGGCGAGGGTGGCTAGGGCTGCGAGGCCCGCAACGATCTTGGTCTTCATGAGAGGGATCCTTCCCAGACGGGTTTGTTATCGGCGGTCAGCTTGAGCCCGACAGTGGGCGCGTACGCAAGTGCTATCCGCAGCCGCGACGCTGTGGCTCAGAGGAATCAGCGCGTCCCTCCCCATGACGGGAGGGACGGTTTGATCACTTGCCGAGCTTGTCCAGGTCGGCCTGGACCGCCTTCAGGGCTTCGGGCGTGATCGCGCCCTGGCTCATCGGGGCGACCTGGCTCAGCGTCATGGCCTTGAACTGGTCGTAGGCCTCGTGGGACGTCAGGCCCGGAAGGTCCTTGTCCAGCACGGCCTTGGCGGCCGGGTTGGCGGCGATGGTCTCGATCGGAGTCGATTCGACGCTCAGCGCTGCCGCGGCGGCCGGGGCGGCCGGGGCCTGGGCGAAGGCCGGGGCGGCGACGAGGACGGAGAGGGCGGCGGCGGCCGCGAACAGGGTGGTCTTCATAGGGTTCCTTCCCCCGAAGGGAGTTTTGATGCGGCGAAGCTTGAGCCCTGTTTTTGACGATCTGGCAAGGCGGCTGACGCCGGTGACTTTCTCGCGACCCTTTGCGGCGTCCTCAAGGCGTCCGAAACTCGCCTTGAGGATTTTTGCTGGCGCACTATCTGCGCCGAACCGGCCTCCACTTCGTCGGAAAATGCTCTACTGAGGCGCCATGACTGAGAAGAACCTGCTGATCGAGGGCCGCACCGGTCCATGGGAAATCGTGCTGGGTCTGGAGGTTCACGCCCAGGTCGCGTCGAACGCCAAGCTGTTCAGCGGCGCGGCGGTGGGCGCGGGCGCGGGCCCCAACACCCAGGTCTCGCTGATCGACGCCGCCATGCCGGGCATGCTGCCCGTGATCAACCGCCATTGCGTGGAGCAGGCGGTGAAGACCGGCCTCGGCCTGAAGGCCCAGATCAACCTGAAGAGCCACTTCGACCGGAAGAATTATTTCTACCCGGACCTGCCCCAGGGCTATCAGATCAGCCAGTTCAAGGACCCGATCGTCGGCGAGGGCGAGGTCATCGTCGAACTGGACGACGGCTCGACCTTCACCGTGCGCATCGAGCGGCTCCATCTGGAGCAGGATGCCGGCAAGTCCCTGCACGACCAGGACCCGCACGCGACCTATGTGGACCTGAACCGCGCCGGCACCGCGCTGATGGAGATCGTCTCCATGCCCGACATGCGCTCGTCCGAGCAGGCCGCGGCCTACGTCAAGAAGCTGCGCACGATCCTGATCTATCTGGGCACCTGCGACGGCGACATGGAGAAGGGCAACCTGCGCGCCGACGTGAATGTCTCGGTCTGCCGCCCTGGCGCCTACGAGAAATTCCGCGAGACCGGCGACTTCAGTAACCTCGGCACGCGCTGCGAGATCAAGAACGTCAATTCCTACCGCTACATCCAGCAGGCCATCGAGTACGAGGCCCGCCGGCAGATTGAAATTCTCGAGGACGGGGGCTCGATCACTCAGGAAACCCGCCTGTTCGATCCCGGCAAGCTGGAGACGCGCTCCATGCGCTCTAAGGAAGAGGCTCACGACTACCGCTACTTCCCCGATCCCGACCTGCTGCCGCTGGTCCTGGATCCCGCCTGGGTGGCGCGGATCGAGGCGACCCTGCCGGAACTGCCGGACGCCAAGAAGGCGCGCCTGCAGGCCCAGTACGGCCTGACCCCCTATGACGCCCAGGTGTTGATTACAGAGCAGGCGAGGGCGGACTTCTACGAGGCCGCCGTGAAGGGCCGCGACCCGAAGCTGACCGCCAACTGGGTGACCAACGACCTCGCCGCGCGGCTCACCGCCGGCGGGATCGAGATCGAGGACAGCCCGATCTTTCCTGACGGCATCGCCGAACTGGTGGAGCTGATCGAGGAGGGAGTCATCTCGTCCAAGATCGCCAAGGACGTCTTCGAGCGCATGTGGGCCGGCGAGGGCCGCGCCCGCGAGGTGGTGGAGAAGCAGGGGCTGCAGCAGGTGTCGGACACCGGCGAGCTGGACGCGGTCATCGACAGGCTGATCGCCGAAAATCCCGGCCAGGCCGCTCAGGTGAAGGAAAAGCCCCAGGCGATCGGCTGGTTCGTCGGCCAGATCATGAAGGCCACCGGCGGCAAGGCCAACCCGGGCGTCATCAACCAGATGCTGAAAGCCAAGCTGGGGGCCTAGGTCCTAGTTCGGCACCACGTCGAACACCTGGCCGGTCTGTTCCGAGACCATGGCGAAGCCGTTGCCGGTGCGCACCCACACGAATCCGCGGGGCGGCGGGCGCAGGCGATAACGGCCGTAGTCGGGCAAGGGCCCGCCGGCCTCGGGCGGCATGTAGCCGCCGCGCCGGGGGCTCGGGGCGTATTGCGGCCGGTCATCGGCCTCATAGCCACGCCGCTCGCCGCGCTCATAGGCGCCCCGATCCGACCCGCCGCGGTCGTCGCGCCCGTTCGGGCCGCCGCGTCCTCGGGCCAGTCCTGGCTCATCGCCACGGCGCTCATAGCCGCCACGGTCACCGCGATCGCTGCCGCGCTCGCCGCGGTCATGGTCTTTCGCCGCCGCCACGCCGCCTGGAACCAGCGGTCCGGCCAGGACGGCAAGCCCGGCGAATATCAGGATCAGGCGGTTCATCGCACCAATCTTCCTCAAAATCGCACCCTCGGTAGATGCGTACCTTGGCCCAAAGCGTCTGAACTGAGCCTGAACGCCAGTTTATCGCACCCTGAGCGCACCGTCGTATGTCGGGGACGACAGGCGCCAGAAGGACGCACCCGAACAACATGAAGGCCAGACAACGCCGGCCTTAACCATGTGTTCAGCCCAAAGCTTGTTCTCTGGCGTCCAGAAGGCCGGATCACCGCCATCCAGAACGGATGTCAGTCCCGGCTACGAACAGGGATCAAGGTCATGCTTGCTCAAATGCAAGTCGCCAGGGAAAGACTCCCGCTGCCCACAGCGGACGCCTCGGGCGACGAACTGTTTCGGTTGGGGCTGCTTTATTCGACGGGTCAGGGCGGCGCGCCGCTCGACTACGTCTCGGCCCACATGCTGTTCAACCTCGCCGCCATGCGCGGTTCGGTGGAAGCCAAGGTCTACCGCAAGGAGCTCTCCGAGGAGATGGCTTCGGAATCGGTCGCCGAGGCCCAGCGCCAGGCCCGAGAGTGGCTCGCCCAGGGATGACGCCCGCTGATCTGGCGGTCGGTTGTGGCGCGCCCTACCTGCGCGCGCCGACTTCCGTCTAGGCAGGACGCCCGCCCTCGGTTAGAAACCGCCTTCCCAGCGGCGACCGCGTTCGCGCTGTCTTCGCCGGGACCGAAGGCGCTTCCCGATTTCGAAGCGTTTTCAACAAGGTGACGTGGCCGAGTGGCTGAAGGCAACGGTTTGCTAAATCGTCATACGTGAAAGCGTATCCAGGGTTCGAATCCCTGCGTCACCGCCACTTCATCCCAAGCCGCAGGTCGGTTTGAGGAAATCGCACAAATCAGCCGCCTAAAGCCCGCCCAGAGCGGTCAGGGCATCGCGGCGTTCGGCGTATTTGCCGCCGAGGCATTCGGTTTTCAGGAAGGTCTCGAGGATTTTCAGCGCTTCGTCCGGCGACGTGAAATCCGCGCCCAGGGCCAGCACGTTGGCGTCGTTGTGTTCGCGCGTGGTCCTGGCCATCTCGACGCTGTGGCACAGGCCGGCGCGGAGTTGCTGGTGGCGGTTGGCCGCCATGGTCATCGCCTGTCCTGAACCGCAGATCAGCACGCCCATCTGGACATCAGGCCAATTGAACTCGCGGGCCAGTTTCTTCGCGTAATCAAGCGCATCGCAACGCTCGGCGCTGTGGGGGCCCAAGTCTCTGGGGGCATAGCCGTTCTGCTCCAGCCAGCCGATGAACCGGGCCTTGAGCGCAAATCCGCGATGATCGGAGGCTATGGGAATAACCGGCTTCGTCATCCCCGCATCATAGCCCAGATGACTGGCTGATACAGGGGCAGCGCCTGTTGGGTTTGCCAGCTTCGGATACCGTGGTTTCCCGCGGATTGCTTTCCTTAACGGAACGGTGTGCAGGCTTTGCCTAGGCTCGGGGACTCACAGATGCGTCGTTTGATTATCGGTACCGTTGCGGGCGGCCTGGCGATTGCCGCGTCGGCTCTGGCGCTGGCGGGCCATGCCGCGCCGGGCAAGCCGATTGCGGGGGCTACAGCCGAGAACTTCACGCTGACCGACCAGGAGGGCGTGGGCCATACGCTCTATTATCACGCGGCCCAGTCGGCGGTGGTGATCGTCACCGCGGCGGTCGGCGATCCGGCGTCGGCGCGGGCCATCGCAGCTCTGACCAGGGTGAAGACCCAGTTCGCGGGCAAGAACGTCGAGTTTCTGCTGCTCGACTCGAAAGTCGGCGACACCCGTGAGGCCATCGACGCAGCCGGCGCCAATCTCGGCATGGCCCTGCTGGCCGATGAACTGCAGCTGGTGGGCCGTTCGCTGGGCGTCACCCAGACGGGCGAAGCCTTCGTCATCGACCCGAAGACCTGGACCGTCGCCTATCACGGCCCGGTCGAGGGTGCGGGCAAGGCCAACCTTGGCGATGCGCTGGCGGCCGTCGTCGCCGGCCGGCGGCCCGAAGTGGCCGAGGCCAGCGTGAAGGGGACGGCCATCGCCTTCCCGGACCGAGCCAGGACCGCGTCCTTCGCGAAGATTTCCTACGCCCGCGAGGTCGCCCCGATCCTCAGCGCCAAGTGCGTGGTCTGCCACACCGAGGGCGGCATGGGGCCGTTCGCGATGAACAGCTATGAGGTGGTCAAGGGCTTCTCGCCGATGATCCGTGAGGTGCTGCGCACCAAGCGCATGCCGCCGTTCCACGCCGACCCGCACTACGGCGCCTGGAAGAACGACATGAGCCTGTCGGCCGACCAGGTGAAGACCATCGTCAACTGGGTCGAGGCCGGCGCCCCGCGCGGCGCGGGCGAGGATCCGCTGAAGCGGCCTCATTCCCGGATGGCCGAGTGGCCGATGGGCAAGCCGGACGTGATCGTCACCATCCCGGCCTTCGACGTGCCGGCGTCGGGTCTGGTCGACTATCAGGACCGCTCGATCCCCACCCGCCTCACCGAGGGCAAGTGGCTGCGCGCCACGGCCTGGAAGGGCGCCTCGCCCACCGTCCACCATGCGCTGGCCGGCTGGATCCCCGAGACCCCCGCCGACGGCAAGGGCTTCGCCTGGAACACCTCGATGGGCGGCTATGGCCCGGGCGGAGAGGCGAACCTGTCGCCGCCGTCCACCGGCACCTACCTTCCGCCGGGCGGCTCCTACGCGTTCCAGATGCACTACACCCCGGTCGGCAAGCCCACCCGCGACGAGACCCAGGTCGGCCTCTATTTCTACAAGGAGCCGCCGAAGTTCATCCTGCGCCAGGCGAGCGTCACCGACTTTTCCATCGAGCTGCCGGCCGGCGAGGGGCGCCACCGCGAGCGGGCCTATCTTGAGTTCCCGCACGACGCGCTGCTCTACGGCACCCAGCCGCACTGCCACTCGCGCTGCTACTCCACCAAGCTGACGATCCGCTATCCGGACGGCAAGCAAAAGGTGCTGCTGAACCAGCCGCGCTACGACTTCGGCTGGCAGCGCGAGTACCTGTTCAAGGAGCTGTTCCCGGTTCCGGCGGGCTCGGTGCTGATCGCCGAGTATGTGTACGACAACTCGACCGCCAACCCGGCCAACCCGGACCCGAAGCACAACGTCGTCTTCGGCGAGCAGACCTCGGAGGAGATGCTGTTCACCTTCGTGCGCTTCCGCTGGAAGGACGAGACGGCCACCAACCGCAAGGATGACTACCAGAAGGACCTGAACAACGGGGTCATGTTCGGCGCGCTGGACGACAACATGGACGGCAAGATTCAGCTTGCCGAGTTCCGCAACGCGCCCATGTTCGCCCCGCTGAAGGCCAATTTCGGTCTGGTGGACAAGAACAAGGACGGCGCCGTCGACAAGGCCGAGATGCAGGCTGCGCTCAGCATGATGCGCCGCATGCGCGGTCCCCGGAACGCCGAGGCCGCCAAGCCGGCGGCGCCTGTCGAAGCCATGAAGGCCAGCGCCACGCCGACGCTTTAGGGCTTCGGGAAGCCGCCTTCGAAGATCATATCGCTGAGCGGCTGGCGCGGGCTAGGGACCTCGCGCGAGGCGAATGGCTCGGGCAGGACGTCGGCGCTCGTGGGCTTGCCGATGGCGAAGGCGGCCTCGACCCGGTGGTGCTCGGGCACCTGCAGTTCGACTTGAGCGCGCGGGATGTCGAAGCCCACCATGCCGTGCGCCGCCCAGCCGGATTTCGCGGCCTGCAGCGCCAGGCTCATCCAGGCCGCGCCGGCGTCATAGGAATGGCTGTGCGACGGCGCCGGGTCGACGTTGGGACGCTCAAGCAGGGTCTTTGAGACCACCACGCCCAGCACCGAGGCCTCCTTCGCCCAGATCTGGTTGTAGGGGATCAGTAGGTTCAGGAAGGTCGGCCAGTGCGCGCCGTCTTTTTTCGCATACAGGAAACGCCACGGCTGGGCGTTGAAGCAGGAGGGCGCCCAGCGGGCCGCCTCGAACATTCCCATCAGGGTCTCGTCGGGGATCGCCTCGCCGGTGAAGGCGCGCGGCGACCAGCGGGCCGGGAACTGGGGATCGACGCCGTGTTCGATGGCGCGGGCGGGCGCGCTCATCCGTTTTTTCCGATGTGGGCGATGGAGGCGATCTCCACCAGGAAATCGGGCCGCACGAGCCCGCACTGAATGCAGAACCGCGCCGGCTTGTCGCCTGGGAAGTAGTCCGCATAGACCTTGTTGAGCGCGGCATAGTCGGCCCAGTCCTTCAGGAAGATGTGGTTCATGGTGATATCGTCCATAGTCCCGCCGGCGGTTTCGATGACGGACTTGATGGTCTCCAGCACCGCGCGGGTCTGGCCTTCCGCATCGCCAACGTGGGCCACGTTGTTGTCCTTGTCGAAGGCGAGCGTGCCAGAGACGTAGACGACCCCGTCGGCCAGCGTGCCCGGCGAAAAGGGCGCGATCGGCTTCTGGGTCCCGGGCGGCAGGACGATGGTCTTGGGCATGTCTTGGGCTCCTATCTGGGGGGCGGGGCCTGGCCGATGGTCCCGCAGAAGTCGGCGGTGGTGGACACCCAGCCGAAGAAGTTCTCGACGTTGTAGACCGTGGCCTCCTGCAGGAACGCCGGCCCCGCCTGGTGGGTGGCGTCCTCCAGCAGCACGCCGAAATATTCCAGGTGGTAGCCGTCGCGCAGCGTCGACTCCACGCAGACGTTGGTGGCGATGCCGCAGAAGGCGAGGTTCCGAATCCCGCGCGCCCGCAGGATGGAATCCAGCGCGGTGTTGAAGAAGGCGGAGTACCGCGGCTTGGGGATGACGATGTCGCCGGGCTGCGGCGTCAGCCGGTCGACCAGGGCATAGTCCCAGGTGCCCTTGGCCAGCAACGTGCCCTCGAGCTCAGGTTTTTCGCGCATGGTCTTGAGCGCATTGGACTTCCACCAGTTGGGCGAGCCCGGTCCGCCGGCCTCGGCATAGCCGGCGTCCCATCCGTTCTGGAAGTAGACGACGGTGACGCCCGCCGCTCGCGAGGCCTCGACCAGCAGGGCGATCTTCTCGATCACGCCGGCCGCGCCGCCGATGTCGAAGCCGGCGATATCCAGGTAGCCGCCGGGCGAGGCGTAGGCGTTCTGCATGTCCACCACGACCAGCGCCGTCTCGGACGGGTTGAGCGGCAGGTTTTCCGGCCGGGCGGGCAGGGTGACCGCGCCGGCGCGGGGGACGGTGGCCCTAGGCGGCGGCATTGGCCCGGCTCTTCATCAGGGGCTGGATACGCCCGCCGAAGTTTTCCACGCCGGCCAGGAAGTCATCGAACACCAGCAGCACGCCGGCGGTGTCCGGCACGCCCGCCACCTCGTCCAGCATTGCGGCCACGCTCTCATAGGAGCCGACCAGCGTGCCCATGTTGAGGTTCACCGCCGATTCCGGCGCGGCGAGCTGGGTGGTGTTGGTGTTGGAGGTCCCGCCCTGGGCGTTGGGCGCGGCCTGGGCGGTCAGCCAGGAGAGCGCGCCCTGATCGGCGCCCTCGCGATAGAGCCGCCACTTGGCCATGGCCGCCTCGTCGGTCTCGTCGGCGATGATCATGAAGAGGATGTAGGAGCCGACATCGCGCCCGGTCCTGGCCTTGGCCGCCGCCAGCCGGTCATTCACAGGCGCGAAGGCCGTGGGGGTGTTGGTTCCCTTGCCGAGGGCGAAGGAATAGTCCGCATACTGCGCCGTGAAGGCCAGACCCTCGTCGCTGGACCCCGCGCAGATCAGCTTCACATCGTGCGGCCTGGGGCTCACCCGGCAGTCGTCCATCGTCAGGTACTTGCCCTTGAAGTCGCTGACGCCGGTGTCCATCAGCTCACGCAGCACCGTCGCGTACTCCGCCAGATAGGCGTAGCGGTCCTTGTAGTGGCTCTCGCCCGGCCACAGGCCCATCTGGTCGTACTCGGCCTTCTGCCAGCCGGTGATCAGGTTGATGCCGAAGCGGCCAGGCGCGATGGAATCGATGGTGGAGGCCATGCGCGCCACGATCGGGGCCGGCATGGTCAGCGTGGCGGCCGTGGCGAAGATCTTGATCTTGCTGGTCACCGCGGCCAGCCCCGCCATCAGGGTGAAACTCTCGAGATTGTGCTCCCAGAACTCGGTCTTGCCGCCGAACCCGCGCAGCTTGATCATCGAGAGCGCGAAGTCGAAGCCGTAGTGCTCGGCGCGCTGCACGACCTGCTTGTTCAGCTCGAACGTCGGCATGTACTGCGGCGCGGTCTCGGAAATGAGCCAGCCGTTGTTGCCGATCGGAATGAAGACGCCGATGTCCATGGTTCGCTCTCTTGCGCGGCCGAGCATGTGGCCCGTCGCTCCGCGGCTTGGCAATCGTGAATTCACCCGCCGGAACCTCGGCGGCGGAGAGCGCTTCGGTTGAGGAATTCCGGGTCGGCTATGGCCTCCGCTAGGTTACTGCCGACCGCGCTCGGAACGCCTCGGTATCCCAGGCGCGTGTGGCCAGGACATCGCGCAGGATCTCCACGGCGTCCCAGACATCCGCGCGGCTGAGGTAGAGGGGCGAAAAGCCGAAGCGCAGGATATCCGGCGCGCGGAAATCGCCGATCACCCCGCGCGAGATCAGCGCCTGGACGATGGCGTACCCCTCGGCGTGGGTGAGGGCGACGTGCAAGCCCCGTCGAACGCCGCGTTCGCTGGCCACGCCCATGCCGAACCCTGCGCAACGCGCCTCGACCAGATCTATGAAGAGGTCGGCCAGCGCCAAACCCTTGGCCTCGGTGAGCGCCGGGTCGGCCTCCAACTGCAGGTCCACGCCGGCTTCCAGCGCCGACAGCGCCAGCACCGACGGCGTGCCGGTCACCTGGGCGCGGATGCCGGCGGCGGGGCGGAAGTCGTCGCCGAACTCGAAGGGCGCCGCGTGGCCCATCCAGCCGTTGAGTGGGCTCTGTATCGTTGCCTGATGCCGCTCGGCCACGAACAGGTAGGCCGGCGCGCCGGGACCGCCGTTCAGGTACTTGTAGCCGCAGCCTACCGCGAGGTCCGCGCCGCTGCCGTTGAGGTCGGTCGCCACCGCGCCGGCGCTGTGGCTCAGGTCCCAGAGGATCAGCGCCCCCCTTGCGTGGGCGGCTGCGGTCAGGGCCGCCATGTCGCGACGGGCGGCGGTCTTGTAGTGCACCTCGGTCAGGACGACGACGGCAGTGTCCTCGTCGATCGCCCCTGCTACCTCGTCCGGCGCGACCACCTTGAGCGTCAACCCGGGCAGCAGCGCGGCCAGACCCTGCAGGATGTAGAGGTCGGTGGGAAAGTTGCCGCCTTCCGAGAGGATCGTCTTGCGGCCGGGGCGAAGCGACAAGGCGCCGGCGGCCAGCTTGAAGAGGTTCACCGAGGTGGAGTCGGCGACGGTGACCTCGCCGGCCTTCGCTCCGATCAGCCCGGCGATCTTGGCCCCCACCCGCAGCGGCGCCTCATTCCAGCCGTTGTCGTTCCAGCTGCGGATCAGGTCGCGGCCCCACTCGCGCGCGGCGACATCCGCCAGTCGCGCGAGGGTCGCCTTCGGCGGTGGCCCGAGTGAATTGCCGTCGAGATAGATCAGCCCAACGGGCAGGTCGAAAGCCTGCCGGAACCGCGCCAGCGGGTCGGCGGCGTCGAGGGCCGCGGCGTCTTCGCGAGTCAGCATGGTTGTGGCAGGGCGGGGAGGGAGCGCATCAAGGGGTCATAGAGCGCCCGCGCGCCGGCAGGAAGGGACGAGACATGGCCATCTCCGAACGGCAGTTCGAGTTCAGCGGCGCCGACGGGACGCCGATCGCCGGCTTCCACTGGGCCGACGACGATGTGACCCCGCACGCCGTGCTACAGGTTGCCCACGGCATGGGCGAGCACGCGCGTCGCTATCGCGCGCCTCTTGAGCCCCTGATGCGCGCCGGATGGGTGATCTACGCCGACGATCACCGCGGCCACGGCCTGACGGCGTCCGGGCCGGAGGCGCTGGGCGACTTCGGCGACAAGGGGGCGGAACTGGTGGTGGAAGACCTGCACCATCTGACCTCGATGATCCGCGGCCGCCATCCGGACCTGCCGCGTATCCTGCTCGGCCACAGTCTCGGCTCGTTCTTCGCCCAGGCCTATGTGTTCGACCACTCCCACGCCATCGACGGCCTGGTGCTGTCCGGCACGGCTGCGTTCGGCGACCGCACGGGCCCGGCGAAGCGCCTCGACGAGGTCGAGGTCGCCGGCGAAACGCCGCGCACCGCGTTCGACTGGCTGTCGCGCGACCCCGCGGAAGTGGACGCCTATATCGCCGACCCGCTCTGCGGCTTCTCGCGCAAGCCCAACAGCGTCGACAGCTTCGCCCGCGTGTCCGCGCGGCTGAAGGATCCCGCCGAGATCGCGAAGATCCGCAAGGACCTGCCGATCTACATCTTCGTTGGCGACAAGGACCCGATCAACCAGGACCTGACGCTACTGAAGCCCCTGGTCGACCGCTATCGGGACGCGGGCCTCAGTGACCTCGAGGTGAAGATCTACGACGGCGGCCGCCATGAGATGCTCAACGAGACCAATCGCGACGAGGTGGTGGCGGACCTGACCCGCTGGCTGGAGCGCGTAGCGGGCTGACGCGTCCGCCGGGGCTGTGCTTAGATGGCCTGGTCGCGGACGGTTGAGTCCGCCGCCATTGAAGCCAAAGCCATTTTTGACGTGGGCGCCAGACCCGCGCGGGGAAACAATCAGATGAGCAAGATCAGTCACTTCGCGATGGCGTCTGCCATGGCGCTTGCGATGGCGACGGGCGGGGTCTCCGGAGTCGCGCTCGCCAAGGCCCGGCCTGCCGCCGCGGCGCGCACGCCGATCCCGGCTGGGGCGGTCGAGGCCTGGGCGACCCTGCGCGACGGGACGAAGCTGGCCGCCAATGTCTACAGCCCCGCCGGGAGCGGTCCCTGGCCGGTGGTGCTCAGCCGCACCCCCTACCTGAAGGACGGCCGCGTGGACAAGGAGAAGGACCCCGATGGGTCCAAGAGCCGCGAAGCCCTGGCCAAGCAGGCGAGGCGCTACACCGACGCGGGGTTCGTCTTTGTGCTGCAGGACGTGCGCGGCAAGGGTCACTCCGAGGGTTTCTATGCGGCCTTCATCAACGACATCGACGACGGCTACGACAGCGTCGAATGGGCGGCAAGGCAGCCCTGGAGCAACGGCAGTGTCGGGATCACCGGCGGCTCGGCCCTCGGCATCACCGCCAACGAAGCCGCCATGGCCGCGCCGCCGCACCTGAAAGCCGCCTATGTCGTCGTCGCGCCCTACGACCTGCTTATGAACAGCTATCCGGGCGGGGTGATGAAGGAAAAGGACGTACTCGGGTGGTCGAAGCAGCAAGGCTCCAGCGATGAGGTGCTGGACACCCAGCGCCGCCGCGTCGCCGACGACGTGGAGTGGAACCGCGGGGCGATGAGCACGAACCGCAAGTACATCCAGATCCCGATGTACAACGTCGGCGGCTGGTACGACATCTTCAACCACGGCAATATCTCGAACTTCCAGTTCCTCCAGAACGAGGGTTCGAAGGGCGCGCGGGGCAACCAGAAGCTGCTGATGGGCCCATTCGGACACGGCGATCTGTCCGGCGACCTGGACTACCCCGGCAATACCCGCTCGGCGATGGCCGGCGACCAGGAGATCCGCTGGTTCGACCACTGGCTGAAGGGCGTCGAGAACGGCATCATGGACGAACCGCCGGTCAGCTATTTCATGATGGGCGCGGCGCGAAAGGGCGCCTATTCGCCGGTCAACGGCATGCGCACCGCCGCCAACTGGCCGCCGGCCAACCGCGAGGTCCGCTACTACCTCGCCCCCGACAGATCGCTGGTCATGAAGCCGCCGGCGGCGGCCGACGTGAAGGTCAACTACCGCTACGACCCGGCCAATCCGGTCCCGACGGTGGGCGGCGCCAACCTGACCTTCGAGCGCGGGCCGATGGACCAGAGCGCCATCCCCGAGCGGGGCGACTACCTGCGCTTCGGGACCCCGGTGCTGGACCGTAACGTGACCATTTCCGGCCCGGTGAAGGTCGAGCTCTACGGGGCCACCGACGGCCCGGACACCGACTTCATGGCCAAGCTGGTGGACGTCTATCCTGACGGCTACGAGGCCCTGGTGCTGGATGCGCCGATCCGCACCCGCTATCGCAACGGCCGTATGCCGGACGAGGTGAAGATGATGACGCCCGGCGCGCCGGAGGCTCTGACCATCGACCTTTGGTCCACGGCCATCACCTTCGAGAAGGGTCACCGAATCGAGCTGCACATCACCTCGTCCAACAGCCCGCGCTTCGAGGTGAACCCCAACACCGGAGAGGCGCCCGGCCAGCACAGGCTTCCTGCACGGGCGGCGACCAACAGCGTCTACATGGACGCGAGCCATCCCTCGGCCCTGGTCCTGCCGGTCGTCTACCCGGACGCCAGATAGGGCCTAGCGCCGCGCCGCCACGCTGCGGGTCTCCAGCGCCATGACGTCGGTGGCGTCGTCGGCGTCCATGATCTTGAGCAGGCGCGCGCGGGCCCGGTTCACACGGCTCTTGATCGTGCCCAGCGCGCAGCCGCAGATTTCGGCCGCCTCCTCGTAGGACAGGCCCGCCGCGCCCACGAGAATCAGCGCCTCGCGGTGCTCGGGCGGCAACTGCTGCAGCGCGAGCTGCAGGGCGCGCACCGCCACACTCCATTCCTGGGTCGCGGGGGTCTTCAGCGCGCCGGCGTATTCGCCATCTTCGTCGCGCACCTCGCGGCGGCGGCGGAGCAGCTGCGAGTAGTAGGTGTTGCGCAGGATCGTGAACATCCAGGCGCGCAGATTGCTCCCCGGCTCGAACCTGTCCTTGTTGCTCCAGGCCTTGATCAGGGTGTCCTGCACCAGGTCGTCGGCGTCCGAGCCGTTGTGGCAAAGGGACCAGGCGAAGGCCCGCAGCGCCGGAGTCAGGGCGACAACCTCGTCCCGCCAGCTCGACGTCGCCGTCATGGGCGTCCTTACTGACCCGGTCGACAGGGCCTCAACCGCGCCGCTCCCCCGGCAGCCGTTTGAACGCGACCTCCCTCCATCTGTTCCAGGCCGGGGGCGGGTGAAAATGTCGCACCCCGCGGAACTTCATTTCGGCCGCGCCGTTGGCGGTGAGGGGGCGAGTGCTTAGGTCTAGGCGCGCCGCGGCCGGGTCGGGACGGCCCATGGGGAAATTCAATGGCACGCTCTGATGAACCGGCCGTTCGGGACGCTGCAACCGTGCTGTCCTCGGCTGACGGTGAGCGCTACCGCGCCGTGCGCCAGGGCAGCGAGGCCCTGACCCGCGCCCTGACCCCGGAGGACCAGCTTGCCCAGTCGATGCCGGACACCAGCCCGACCAAGTGGCACCTGGCCCACACCACCTGGTTCTTCGAGACCTTCATCGTTTCGCCCCGTCTGGCCGGCTACAAGCCCTTCGACCCGAGGTTTGGCTATCTGTTCAATTCCTACTACGAAGCGCTTGGCCCGCGACAGCCGCGCCCGCAGCGGGGCCTGCTGACCCGGCCTTCGCAGGCCGACGTGATCGCCTATCGTCGCCATGTCGACGACGCCATGGACCGGCTGCTCGCGGAGGGCGCAGGCGGCTTCGCCGACCTGCTGGACCTGGGTTTGTCCCATGAGGAGCAGCATCAGGAGCTGATCCTGATGGATATCCTGCACCTCTTCGCCCAGTCGCCGCTGAAGCCGGCCTACGCCCCGCCGCGCGGGGCTCCGGTCAGCCCAGCGCCCAGCGCCCAGCGCTTCGTGGCGTTCGACGGCGGGCTGGTGGAGATCGGCCATGATGGTCCCAAGTCTGGCGCCGGCTTCGCGTTCGACAACGAGACCCCGCGCCACAGGGTCTGGCTGGAGCCGTTCGAACTGGCCGACCGGCTGGTGACCAACGCCGAGTGGCTGGGGTTCATGGCCGACGGCGGTTATTCGCGTCCGGAGCTCTGGCTCTCCGACGGCTGGGCCCGCGCCCGCGACGAGGGCTGGACCGCGCCGCTCTACTGGCAGGAGGCTGAGGACGGCTGGCAGGCGATGACACTGCACGGCCTGCGGCCGCTTGATCTGGCCGCCCCGGTAAGTCACGTCAGCTTCTACGAGGCCGAGGCCTACGCCGCCTGGGCCGGCGCCCGCCTGCCGACCGAGGCCGAGTGGGAACATGCCGCGCAGGGACTTCCGGTGCAGGGCAACCTGCTGGGCTCCGGCCGGCTGGCGGCCGTGGCCCCGCCGCCCGGGGCCGGCCTGCGCCAGATGTTCGGCGACCTCTGGGAATGGACCCGCAGCGCCTATTCGCCCTATCCGGGTTTCCGTACTGCCCCGGGCGCGGTCGGCGAGTACAACGGCAAGTTCATGGCCGGTCAGTTCGTTCTGCGCGGCGGCGCCTGCGTGACGCCGCACGGACACGTCCGCGCGACCTACCGCAACTTCTTCTACCCGCATCAGCGCTGGATGTTCTCGGGCCTCAGGCTCGCCCGCGATGCGGCGTCAGCCCGTGGCGTGCAGTCCAGGGACAGCGACTTCGCCCGCGACGTGCTGGCCGGCTTCGCCAAACCCCAGAAGTCGGTCCCGCCGAAATACTTCTACGACGCGGAAGGCTCGCTGCTGTTCGAGGCGATCACCGAGCTCAAGGAATACTATCCCACCCGAACCGAGGTCGCGCTGCTGCGCAGGAGCGCCGCCGAGATCGCCGCGGTCATCGAGCCGGGCGCGGCGCTGGTGGAATTCGGCAGCGGGGCCTCGACCAAGACCCGTATCCTGCTGGACGCCGCCCCGCAGGTGGGTGTCTACGTGCCCATCGACATCAGCGCCTCGGCGCTGGGCGAAGCCGCCGCGGCGATCCGCAGGGACTATCCGAAGCTGCCCGTGGCGCCCCTGGTGGACGACTTCACAAATGCGTTGAACCTACCGCCGGCGACGAAGAGCCGGCCCGTGATGGGCTTCTTCCCAGGCTCGACCCTCGGCAACTTCACCCCTGGCGAGGCCCAGGGTTTCCTGGCTCACGCGCGGGATCTGCTGGGGGAGGGCGCTAGGTTCCTGGTCGGGATCGACCTGGTGAAGCCCGAGGCGACCCTGGTCGCGGCCTATGACGACGCCCTGGGCGTGACGGCGGCGTTCAACAAGAATCTGCTGGCCCGGATGAACCGCGAGCTGGGTGGCGACTTCGACCTCGACACCTTCCGGCACAAGGCCGTCTGGAACGCTGGCGAGAGCCGCATCGAGATGCACCTGGAAAGCCTGCGCGACCAGCAGGTGCGCGTCGCGGGGCAGGGTTTCAGCTTCCGCGCAGGGGAGACCCTTCACACGGAAAATTCCTGCAAATTCAACCTGGATAGCTTCGGCGCGCTCGCGGAAAAAGCGGGTTGGTCGCTGGAGCGCACATGGTCCAGCGACGAGCCCGCCTTCGCGGTGGTGCTGCTGAGGGCCTAGGGCCCCCGGGGCCTAATCCTCGCGGCCGCGGGTGCGCCCGCCGCCGCGGCTCGCTTCACCGCCCTTGCGGCCGGCGGCGGCCGCCAAATCGCGGTCCTTGGCGAAGCTTCGCTTCTCGCCCGGAACGCTTGCGCCGCCCTTGCGGGCGATCTCGCGACGGCGTTCAGGGTTCATGGCGGCGAAGCCTCGTCGCGCGCGTGGCTTGCCGGTTTCAACGCTTGTCATGGGGACTGCTCCTGGGTGGCGTCTCGTAGGTTTCCGTGGGGCTAACCAACGAGCAGCGGCCAAGGTTGCGTCGGGCAGTGCGACATATTCGCGCCAGAGCGGCCAGTCAGGCGGCCGTGGCCGGTTTCCACCGTCAGCGGCGGCGGCCCAGCGGGTAGGCCGCCCCCCAAGGAATTTGTTATGCGTAGTGGGTCGCCGTCGAACCGATGCGATCTAGAGCGGAAGCTGAACTCGCGCTGTCAGCCCGCCGCCAATCCTGTTCACCAGCGCCACGTCGCCGCCATGGCCGCGGGCGATGGAGCGCACCACCGCCAGGCCGAGTCCAATGCCGCCGGTCTGGCGGCTGCGCGAGGGCTCGCGGCGATAGAAGGGCTCGAACACCTTCTCGCTGTCGGCCGGCGGGATTCCCGGGCCGTCGTCCTCGATCTCGACGACGGCGTTGAGGTCGTCGCGGAAAACCCGGGTCCGCGCCGTCCCGCCGAACTTGACGGCGTTCTCCAGCAGATTGGAGAACAGCCGCCGCAGCGCCATGGGGTCGCCCTCAAGCACCACCTTCTCGCCGGACTCCACCTCGGTGGCGGCGCCGGTCTCGGCCATCTCGTCGCACAGGCTCTCCAGCAGGGACGACAGCTCAAGCGGCGTCCGCTCGCCCGGCCGGGTGGTGTCGCGCACGAAGTTCAGCGCCGCGGAGATCATCTCCTCCATCTGGTCGATGTCGGCGCTGATCTTGTTCCGTTGCTCGTCGGGCAGGCCGTCGATGCGGAATCGCAGGCGGGTCAGCGGGGTGCGCAGGTCGTGGGCGATGGCGCCCATCATCGCCGTGCGGTCCTCGACATAGCGGCGAAGGCGTTGCTGCATGTCGTTGAACGCGCCCACGGCGGCGCGGATCTCGGAGGGGCCCTTCAGCGCCAGCGGCTCGGCCCGGGGGTCGCGGCCCAGCCGCTCGGCGGCGTCGGCGAACAGGCGGATCGGGGCGGCGAGCCGGCGGGCGAAGATGTAGGCGATCGGGGCCATGGCCAGGCCCGAAAGCACGAACCAAAGCGCAATCCGCTGCTGCCATACGTTGAGGCCGAAAACCGGCTGGGGCCGGACCACTTTCCAGCCGCCGTCGACCTGCTTGATCGCCACCTCGAACGGCGACACCAGAAAATGCTCCTCGCGCACGCCCTCGCGGGCGATGCGTTCGCGGATGATCCGGAACACCCGACGGTCGGCGAACGGGCCGACGTCGGCGGCGATGATCACACGCTCCGCGGGGATGCCGAGATCCTGAGCGATACGGGCGCGAATGCGCGGCGCTTGCGCGCCTTCCATGGCCGGACCGGGGGGGCGGGGTTCGGTGCGGACCTCCAGCGGGCGTCGGTCGGTGAAGGTGGGCGCGGCGCCGCGGAAGGCCTGCTCGATCTCGGTCAGGCGGTAGAAGTCGGGCAGGGGCGGGGGCAGGTTGAAGATCAGGAACAGGCTGATCGCCTGGGCCGCGACCAGCGTCAGGCCGGTGAGCGCGATCAGCTGGACGAACAGCGACGCGGTCGGCCGGGAGGCCCGGCGGCCCGTCACGTGCGCTTCACCTTCGCGGTGAACATATAGCCTTCGTTGCGGATCGTGCGGATCAGCTCGTGGCCGCCGCCGCCGTCGTCCAGTTTGCGCCGGAGCCGGCTGATCTGCACGTCGATGGCCCGGTCGAAGGCGTCGCTGTCTGGACCGCGGGCGAACTCCAGCAACTGGTCGCGGGTCAACACCCGCTGCGGCCGTTCGACGAAGGCGCGCAGCAGCGAGAACTCGCCCGAGGACAGGTTTACCACCACGCCCTGCGGCGAACGCAGCTCGCGCCGCACCAGGTCGAGGCGCCAGCCGGCGAACTCGCAGCCCGCACCGACGCCGCCGGCGCCGGAGCGTTGCTCGGCCCGGCGCAGGACCGCGCGCACGCGGGCCAGTAGCTCCCGGGGATTGCAGGGCTTTGCCAGATAGTCGTCGGCCCCAAGCTCGAGGCCGACGATCCGGTCGGTGTCCTCGCCCATGGCCGACAGCATGATGATCGAGGGCCCGCCATCGCCTGTGGCCAGCCGCCGGCAGATGGCCAGGCCATCCTCGCCCGGCAGCATCACGTCCAGCACGATGAGGTCGACCGGTCCGCGCTCAAGCGCCTGCTCCATCTCCTGCGCGTCGCCGGCGGTTTCCACCCTGTAGCCGTGCTTGCCCAGGAAGTCGGACACGACGTCGCGGATGCCGGGGTCGTCGTCGACCATCAGGATGCGGGCGCCCGCGGTGGTCATGTCAGTCTCAAGGTCCATGCCGACGATGCTGCGGTCGGCGCGTAACAGGCCGATTTCGTGCCTGAAATCACCAGTTCACGCGCCGCGTCACTGCGCAAGGTTATGGTCGGCCACAAAGGGGTTGGTCAGCCGCTCCTGGCCGAAGCTCGACATCGGCCCGTGGCCGGGCACGAAACTGACGTCGTCGCCCAGCGGCCACAGCCGGGTGGTGATCGCCTCGATCAGTTGGGCGTGGTTGCCCCGCGGAAAGTCGGTGCGTCCGATCGAACCCTGGAAGAGCACGTCGCCCACCTGGGCGAAGCGGGCCTCGCGGTGGAAGAAGATAACGTGACCCGGCGTGTGGCCGGGGCAGTGGTAGATTTCGAATTCGGTCTCGCCCAGCGAGACCCTGTCGCCGTCATGCAGCCAGCGGTCAGGCGTGAATCCGCGCGCGCCGGTCATGCCCCACTTGGCGGCAGAGGCGTCGATCTGGTCGATCCAGAAGGCATCGTCGGGATGCGGCCCCTCGATCGGTACGCCGGTCAGATCCTTCAGCGCCGCTGCGCCGCCGGCGTGGTCCAGGTGGCCATGCGTGATCCAGATCTTCTCAAGCGTGAGATTCTGGCTGGCCAGGGCCTCCATCAGTCGGGGGACCTCGCCGCCCGGGTCGATGATCGCGGCCTTCAGCGTCTTTGCGCACCAGACAATTGTGCAATTTTGCTGCAGCGGCGTGACCGGGGCGATCATGGCGCGGATCGGGCGTGGGGGCGTTGGCGCGTTCATTCCCCCTATGATCGGGGTTCGCCGTCGAAATTAAAAGCCCAGGCCGTGCGGTCACTGGGTGCGGCGCTCCATTGCCCGCGCCCGCAAGCGCCGTTAGCGTCCCTCCAAAGCCCGGGCTTGGGCATTGAATATCGAAACGGGGACATGGCCGGAATGGCGAACGTCACAGGGGTAGCGCGGATCTTCCAGCGCAAATCGGTCGGGCAGATTCAGTCCGAACACGAACATGGCGAGCTGAAACGCTCGCTGGGGGCTCTCAACCTGGTGCTGCTGGGCATCGGTTGCATCATCGGCACCGGCATCTTCGTGCTCACCGGCCGGGCGGCGGCGCAGTTCGCAGGCCCCGGCATCATGATTTCCTTCGTCATCACCGGCACGCTCTGCGCCTTCGTGGCGCTCTGCTACGCGGAACTCGCCTCGGCCCTGCCGGTCTCCGGCTCGGCCTATTCCTACACCTACGCCTCGATGGGAGAGGGCGCGGCCTGGGTCATGGGCCTGCTGCTGGTCCTCGAATACGGCCTGGCCGCCTCGACGGTCTCGGTCGGCTGGTCGGGCTACTTCGTCAGCCTCATGCACGACGTGGGATGGATCATCCCGCCTGAGCTGACGGCAGCCCCGGGGGTGGCCGTCAAGGACGCCACCGGCGCGGTCATCGCCACCGGCGTCTGGAACCTGCCGGCCAGCGCGATCATCGGCCTGGTCACCCTGCTGCTCATCCGCGGCGTTACGGAATCGGCGGCGGTCAACAACATCATCGTCGCCATCAAGCTGACGGTGGTCGTCCTCTTCATCGTCATCGGGTCGCGCTATGTGCACCCGGCCAACTGGTCCCCGCTGGTCCCCGCCGAGATCCCGGCCCGACCGCCGGGCACGAACATGGACATGCTGCACCAGCTCGGGCGCGCCATGAGCGACGTGGTCACCGGCAATACGGACCACAAGTACGGCATCGGCGGCGTCATCCACGGCGCCGCGGTGATCTTCTTCGCCTATCTCGGCTTCGAGGCGGTCTCGACCGCCGGGGCGGAATCCAAGAACCCGGGCAAGGACATGCCGATCGGCATCCTGGGCGCCCTGATCATCTGCACCGCCCTCTACCTCATGACCTCGGCCGTGCTGGTCGGGATCGTGCCCTACGCCCTGCTGGACGTGCCCGCGCCGATCGCGCTGGCGGCGGA
>JBBREC010000053.1:0-21242 GCA_038203295.1 Caulobacterales bacterium | reverse complement strand
GCCCACAGAGATCGACCTCTTAGGCAGACTCTAAGGTAGGGGTGGCCTCAGTGCGCGTGTTGCGGAAGCTGGGCGCGCCGACCGCCGCCTCCGCGCCGACGGAGACATGGAGCCTGCGAGCGGACCTGGCGGTGGCGACATCAGCTCGCGCCCGGGCCACCCGGGCCAGGGCGATCTTGACGTCCAACGAGCCCAGGTCCGCGTCGCGCAGGAGCCGCGTCAACGTCGGCTCACCGAATTCCACCCGCCACGGCGAGGCCCCCTGCGGCGCCAGGCGCCCCACCGGCTCGGTGCGCGGGACCCGGTCCTGCGGATCGAGGTGCGCGCAGGCCGAGAGCAACATCGCCGCGGCGGCCAGGCCGCACCGGGCCAGCCAGGTCATGGCGTGAAGCGCACCAGCACGCGCTCGCCGAGTCGCAGATCCTGCGCGCCCGTGAGTGCAAGCACGACAGTGATCACCCGGGTGTCGGCTTTGGCCGTCGGCTCATCCGGCAGCGACGGGCCGGCCAGTAGATCGGAGACCCGAAGCACCTGGGCGGCGTAGGATCCGCCCGATTGGTACTGTCGCGTGACCACGGCGCGCATGCCGGGCCGAACCTTGCTGGCGAAAGCCTCGTCGAGTTCGGCGCGGATGACACGGCGGCCGTCCGGCTCCAGCACGAAGAGCGAAGTGGCGGCGCTGACGAACGCGCCCGGCGCCACGGAGCGTCGCACGATCCGGCCGCTGACTGGCGCACGCACCTCCCGCGCCTGCACCTCATAGAGGCTGAGTTCGCGCCGGGCCTGGGCCTCGCGCAGCGCCGCCTGGGCCTGCCGCTGCTCGCTCTGGCCGATGGCCGCGGCGGTCGCGGCGCGCTCGGCGTCCTGGCGGGGACCGGCGTCGGCGCTCGCCAACCGGCCGAGACGATCGGCGTCGCGTCGCGATCCTGCCGCTTTCGCGGAGGCAACCTCGACCTGCGCCCGGCGGTCGGCGACCTGGGCGGCGACGATATCGAGATCGAGGCGAGCCTGGCGATCCTGCAGGCGAGCCAGCACCTGGCCCGCCGCGACGTGGTCGGTTTCCTCGGCGAGGATCTGTCCGACGACCCCGTCTCGCGCCGCGCGGATGCGGATCAGGCCGGCCTCGGCGTCGACCACGCCCTGCGCCACGGCGACCGGCGTGGATGCCGCGATCGGGGTGCGGGCGACGTCCGCGCCGCGCGAGCAACCGGCCAGCGCCAGCATCGTTGTCAGGACCAGCCATCTCATAGCAGAAGCACCGCGGGATCAGCCTGGCCCACGCGACGCAGGGCAAAGAGGCCCGACCCCAGAGCGGTGACCATCACAAGGGTCGCCGCGATGGCCATCATCGGGACCGAAAACACCGCCGGGACCGCGCCGGCCCGCGCCGCGGCGGCCAGCAGGGCGGCCAGGACCGCCGCGACGGCCAGGCCCGATGCCCCGACCCACCCGCTCTGCGCCAGCACGATCCGGCGCAGCGCCGACATGGGGAAGCCGAGCGCCCGGAGCGCGGCGTATTCCCTGAGCGATCCGGCGACGGCGGCGGCCAGGGTCTGGCTGGTGATGATCACCGACACCAGGATGGCGACCACGCTGCCCAGCAGGAAGGCGACCCCCGCGCCGGATTCCACCAGCCAGTAGCGCGTCGTGCGACGGGCGAAGGCATCGGCGGTCAGCGCCTCCATGGTCCCGCCGCCGCTGACGTTCAGCGACCGGGCGACCTTGTCGGCCTGGGCCGGATCGTCCAGCCGCGCGAGCAGGTAGGCCGTCTTTCCGTCCGGCCCCGAGGCCGGGTCTAGGGCGCGGGTGGTGGCCAGCGAGGCAATGGCATTGACGCCGCCAAGGCCGCGCAGGCGCCGCGTCACACCGACCACGCGCACCCGCTGGCCGTTGATTTCCGCCACGCCGCCGACCCGGACCTGCAGCTTGTGAAGGTCGGCTTCGTCGACCACCACCGCGCCTGGGGCGGCCAGCGCCGCGCGCAGGTCTGGCGACAGCGCCTCGGACAGCGCCATGGCGTTCGCGCCGGTGTCGACACCGACAATATAGACATTGACCATGCCCCGGGCCGGCGTGCGCCACTCGCCCGAGCCCCAGAGGAAGGGCTCCACCCGCTGGACATGCGGATTCATCCAGACGAACAGCTCTGCGCGCGGGGCGATGGGACGGCCGAGGTCCAGACTCTGGACGCCGGGAAATCCGATCCACAGGTCGGCGTCGGAGCGGGTGACGTAGAGGCTGGAGAGCGAGAAGATACCCAGGATGATGGCCGCCTGCATCAGCACCAGAAGGCCCGAGAAGGCGACCGCCACCACCGCCGGAAGGAATCGCCGCCAGTCGTAGATCAGGGTGCGCAGCGCCAGAGACATCAGGGCTGCTCCGACTTGAACAGATCCTCGGAGCCGATCATCCAGACGCCGCACAGGATGGCCGCGCCGCCCAGGACCTGCATGACGTCGGCGGGCTCGTGAAACACGGTCCAACTCGCGAGGATCACCAGAATGTAGCTTATCGCCGACAACGAGAAGGCCGCTCCGAGCTTCATTTCCGCGAGAACCACCATCCAGGCGGCGAAGCTGACGATCTCGAAACCGACGAGCGCCTGAGCCCAGTGGTTCTGAACCAGCAGGCCGAACCAGGCGGGTCCGAAAGGGGTCCCCGCGAGCCCCTTGGCCGCCTCCTTGGCCGAGACCTGGTAGAACAGGGTCAGGAAAGGCAGCAGGCCGCAGAGCGCCCAGAGCGCGAGGCGACGGCGCATCGACCCGGACTGCCGGACGTGGCTCCAGATCGTCATGCGGCGGTCCTGGTGACCGGATCGGCGGCGAACATCGGGGCGAGCAGGCGCAGCCCTCCGTTCAGTATGGGATTTCGGTGGCGGAAATAGTTGGAAGTTCGGGTAAGCCGGCTGCCTAGGCGCAACTTGTTCTCATAGCCCGCCTGACCGGACCGGTAGCGCTTCAGCCCACGCTCCAGGCAGAGCCGGATATTGGTGAACCAACTCAGAAAATAGAGGTTCAGCGGGCGGCCGCGCACCGCGTCCATGCAGAAAAACTTGTCGAGCAGGGTGTCGCCATCCTGCAGCAGCAGGTTGGCGGCCAGCAGGTCGCCGCCCTGCCAGTAGAGGGTGCAAAAGGCGCGGCCGCCCATCCCGCGAAGTACGCCCTGGAAATAGGCTGGCGTCAGGTCCTCCAGCGTCATGTCGGCGCGGGCGCGGGTCTCGCGGTAGAGAGCCATCACACGGTCCATCACATCGTCGATATTGTCGCGCACCTCGACCCGCACCTGTTCAAGCGACCGCAACTTGCGGCGCATATCCTTGCGCGTCCCCGGGGACAGGCTGTCCAGGTAGGCCTCGAGCGTTGGAAAGTCGATCACGAGGTCGGCGCTCGGCAGGCTGGCGATGGCGCGGAAACCCGATGGCGCGGTGGCTTCATCCCACAACCCGGCCGCGCCCTCGGGGGCGTCCTTGACGCCCAGCAGACTGCAGCCCTCGTCTGCGGCGACCTTCTGGAAGCCCGACATCAGGATCTTGAGCAGTTCCGGCCGGCAGGCCGCGCCGACTCCGGGTGCGAACCCAAGGAGAGCGGTCTCGGTGCAGGGCGACCCGACACAGGCCAGCCGGAGCGTAAGCGCGCCCGGCGCGATCCGCTGCACGCCCTGCGCCACCCGCCGCGCCGCCCCGTCGAGCGTGGTCTCCAGCGGGTATTCGGTGAGGAAGGCCGGCGCAGCGGCCACCAGCCGACTGCGTTCCTCCGCCAGCAGATAGCGCCAGCGGAAGCCCTCGATGCCGGCGGCCTCGACCGCCATCAGATAATCGTAGTTTTCGAGTTCGCCGGGAAACAGCCGATTCCACGCGGCGGCATCGACCTGCGCCAGGCTGTCGACGACCCGGACCTCAGGCATCGACCCGCCCGCGGACGGCCGTGAGCGCTCCGACCGGCAGGCCGAAGAAGGCCGCCGTCATGTCGCCGACCCGGCTGCGCTCCTTGTCCACATGCACCATGTGGTAGCTGTCCTCGAGCACCTCGAGTTCCACCGGCCCGCCCAGGGCGTCGCGCAGGCGATGCGCATTGCGCAGGTGGGCCATGTCGTCCTCCCGAGCGTGGACGATCAGGGTGGGCGTGAGGATGCCGGGACCGGCACGCTCGACATGCCGGGCGAGGCGATACATCTCGTAGAGCGCCCCCAGCGGCAGGCGATCGATCGATCCCTCGATCAGCGTGTCGGGGGCCCGCGAGGCCAGTTCGCGCAGCCGCAGGTCTTTCAGGCCGTACGGGTAGGTCTCGGCCCAGCTCAGCCGGCGGACCAGCGGCAGGTTGGCGACGAACTGGATCACCGGCGCGGCCACGGCGAAACGCGGCATGTTCCAGCCGTCGTATTCAAAGGTCATGGAATAGGCGGCGGCCCCCTTGATCTCGGGAACCTCGGCGCAGAGCGCGAGCCCGAGCGCGCCGCCCGCGCAGATGCCAGCCACATAGACCTCATCCACCCGAGCCGCGAGACGCTCGTAGGCCGAGTGGATCGAGTCCAGCCAGTCGCGCCAGGTCGTCTTCAGCAAGGCGGCCTCGTTGTCACCGTGCCCTGCAAGCTGCGGGGCGCTGACCCCGAAACCGGCGCGATGCAGCCGGCGCGCCACCGGGCGCATTTCGCTGGGCGCGCCCGTGAGACCGTGGATCAGCAGAACGCCTTTGCGGCCCTCGCCCTCCAATTCAAAGCTCCGGTCGATCACGCAACGCCCTCCCGCACTGATGCGCTCCCGCGCCGGTTGGCGCGCGCGAGGAATCCAAGCGCGTGTGCGGTTCCGATCACGTGGAGGCCATTGGCCGCCTGCTCGGCGGCGATGGACCAGCGCAGGGCCGGCAGCCGCGTCCAGTGAACCGCCGGCCGGTAGTGGTGCTCGGCGTGATGACCATTGTTGAACCAGATCCAATTGTAGAGTGGCGCGTAGGTGGATACGCCCCAGGCCATCGGCGTGTCGGGATCGCCCCGGAAATGCTCATAGTAGCCGTTGAGCTGCGAAAGGCATTCGCCGAGATAGTAGAACGGGACCAGAAACAGCACCGCCCGCCAGTCGACCAGCGCAAGCGCGACGAGGTAGGCCGCGATGGCGCCGATCTCGATCCGGCCCCATACCGCGTCACGCGGTCGCTTGGCCTTCAGGGCGCGGTAGATGTCGCCAGCGTCGTCGCGGAAAACACCCTTGACCACGTAGCTCCAGGCCGCCTCTGGTTCGCCGCCCCGCCCGTGCCGGTAGATCGACAGCCAGTCTCGTGTCTCGCCGTCGGGGCCCGGCCGGTCGCTGTTGCCCTCATGGTGACGCAGGTGGACCCAGGCATAGAACCGCTGCGGGGTGAAGAGCGCCAGGCTGTTCAGCAGGCTGAAGGCGTCGTTGGCCGGCCGCCAGCGGAAGTAGGGCGTATGGATGAAGTTGTGCGCCACGCTGTTGATGTTCCAGCTGGCGGCATAGGCGAAGACGGCGCCGCAGATCAGGTTGCCCCACCAGGGCCGGTGCGCGAAGCCAGCCACGGTCCACACGACAAAGGCCAGGTGCGCCAGCGCCGCTAGAACGGAGATCGCGTCCCAGCGGGACCAGGCGAACAGTCCTCGCTGACGGCGGACCAGGCGATGATCGCGGACGGCGGTCAAAGGCCCGACCGCCCGAAGCCGGAGATCGCGATGCACAGCACGCCCACTGAGACCAGCGCAGCCCCCATGGTCTGGCGCCGGCTGAGCGGCTCCTTCAGGACCAGGGCGGCGGCGAGCGGCGTCCCGGCATAGGTCAGCGTGGTGATCGGAAAGGCCACCGCCAGGGGCGTGTGCTCCAGCACCGCAAGCCACACCCCGACCTCAATCACCCATAGGGTGATGCCGCACCACAAAAGCGGGTTTGAAAGCAGGGAGACGACATAGTGGTCCGGTGAGGCCTGCATGCTGGCGGCCTTGAAATTGAGCTCGCGGGCGATCTCCGTCAGGACGCAGAAGCCCAACAACACCAGACCCCAGACGGTGAGACCTCCGCTCATCGGTTGAGCCCGGCGATAAGATCAAGCAGTTGCAGGTTTGCGGCTTGGTTAGAGGCCTGGGCCGTCGCATCGGGCCGCGACCACGGCTGGTCCAGCAGCGCCTCGCCCTGCTTCAGCAACCCCGCGAACAGGCCACCGCCATAGACTGCCGGCGACCAGTCTCCGACGACGTCGGCGCCGATCACCCGGTGATGCTCGCCGATCCGGCTCAGCATGGCTTTCAGGAACGCCAGACTGGTCCGCCCCTGGTCCCAGTTGGTGCCGGCGTCAGCGGCCTGGAGCACGTCCTTGTCGATGGTCACATAGACGTCCGCCGTCGGGATACGGGTGGGCAGGAAATCCAGGAACGCCGCCTCGCCCATCGCCTCGACGGTCGGCCACTCGCGGCCCGCGACCCCGACAGTCTCCCCGCCGTCAGGCGCACGGTAGGCGTACAGCTCCACCCTGTCCTCGGTGACCAAGTCCAGGTCCGCGCCCTTGCGCCCAGGATCGCGCACATCGGGGCTGCAGACTCCCACCGTGATCACCCTGGCCACGTTCGGGAGGCGGGCGGCCTTGCCCACCCACGAGCCGCAATGGGCGCCGTTGTCGAACTTCACCCAGTCCGGATGATTGTCGAAATGCAACAGGGTCACCGGTGGCGCGCCCGCAGCCTCGCTGGCCCGCGCCAGCAACGTCGGCGTGATGTGATGGAAATCCCCCGACCCGGAGAACACCAGGAACGGCCCGTCTGACGCCGGCAGCGACGCGGCGACACGGTTCCGCAGCCGCTCCAGCGCTCTTGGACGGCTCCACAGGCGCAGGGCTGGACCCAGGTGGCGGCAGTCGAGATTGCGGCCGCCACGGCTGGCCACCGAACGGGCCAGTTCGCGCTGGCCTGTCAGGGCTGTATCCAGGTGCAGGAGCGTGGTGCGCACGTCGGCCCCGTCAGGCTTCCACGCAGCGGCGCAGCAGCACGTCGAGCAGCTCCAGCGCCAGGTCGATCTCCGGGTAAGAGATGTGCAGCGAAGGCGCGAAGGTGATGACGTTCTTGTGGTAGCCGCCGACGTCGAGGATCAGGCCATAGGTCTTGCCGCCCACCTGAAGGTCGCCCTTCATGGCCTCGGTCTCCATGCGGTCGAGCAAGTGTTTATTGGGCGTGAAGCTGTCAGCTTCGCAGATCTCCGCGCGCAGCGCCAAGCCCAGCCCGTCCACGTCGCCGATCTGCGGCCAGCGCTTCTGCAGGGTCTTCAGCCCGTCGAGGAAATAGGCGCCCTTCTCGGAGACCATAGTCTCGTAGTCGGTCTCCTGAGTCATCCGCAGCACGTCGAGCGCGATGGCGGTGCCCATGGGGTTGGCGTTGAAGGTCGAGTGGGTCGATCCCGGCGGGAAGATGGTCGGGTTGATCAGCTCGTCGCGGGCCCAGAGGCCGGAGAGCGGGTTCAGGCCGTTGGTCAGCGCCTTGCCGAACACCAGCACGTCAGGCTGCACGTCGAAGTGCTCGATCGCCCACAGCTTGCCGGTCCGGTAGAGGCCCATCTGGATCTCGTCGACCACCAGCAGGATGCCGTGCTGGTCGAGCACCTTCTTGATGCCGGTGAAGAAGTTCTTCGGCGGGATGACATAGCCGCCGGTGCCCTGGATCGGCTCGATGTAGAAGGCAGCGAACTCGGCCTGGCCGGTCTTGGTGTCCAGAACGCCGTTGTACTCGGTCTCGAACAGCCGGGCGAATTTCTGCACGCACTGCTCGCCGTATTCTTCCTTGCTCATGCCCTTCGGGCCGCGGAAATGATACGGGAATTCAATGAACTGCGCCCGATCCCCGAAGTGACCGTAGCGCCGGCGATAACGGTAGGACGAAGTGATCGAGGACGCGCCGAGGGTGCGTCCATGGTAACCGCCCTCGAAGGCGAACATCAGGCTTTTGCCGCCGGACGCGTTGCGCACGATCTTCAGGCTGTCCTCGACCGCCTGAGCGCCGCCGACGTTGAAGTGCACGCGACCGGCCCGGCCGAACTTGCGTTCGGCGTCCTGGGCGATCATGGCGGCCAGCTCCACCTTCTCGCGGTGCAGGTACTGTGAGGCGACCTGCGGCAGGGTGTCGAGCTGTCGCTTGGCGACGGCGTCAAGGCGCGGGTTGCGGTAGCCGAAGTTGACTGCCGAATACCACATCTGCAGGTCGAGATATTCGCGGCCCTCGGCGTCGTACATATACGAGCCCTCGCAGCCGGTGAAGAATTTTGGATCCGGCAGGTAGTGGACCGTGTCGCCCCAGGAACAGTACTTCGCCTCCAGGGCGCGAAGCTCGGTCTCGGTCATCGGAAGTGCGGCGGCGTCGTACATGGGAACTCCGGATAGGTCGTTCAGATCGATACGGCGCGGTCGAGGCTGGCCGGCAGATTACCGGTGAGCCTGGCCAGTGCACGTGTCACATCGTGGAAAGTGTCGAAGGGCTCGAAGTCCTGGCCGCGCGCGGCGGCGTAGTCGGCGAGAGCGCCCTTGGCGAACAACAGGTCGGTCCGCCCCGACACACAGAAATCGGAGCGGCCGTCGCCGACGTAGATGGTGGTCTGGCGGTCCCCGGCCCAGGGCCCGGTCACCTCGCACTTGCAGACGCCAGAACCCGCCGCGCAGCCCTTGCGCGACCACGGCTGCTCGAGGCGCCATGCGCCCGGCGCGCCGGCCAGGTGGTTGGCGGTCACCGGCAGGTGCGCCAGGCCGTGCCGCGACAGGATCCGGGTGATGAAATAGTCGACGCCGTCGCTGACCACCTCGACAGGCAGGCCGCGGGCCTCCGCCCAGGTCACGAAGTCCAGGAACCCAGGATCGAGTGTCGCGCCGTCCAGCACCGCATCCAGGTCCGCCTGGCCGCCGCCGATCAGGGCGATCTGCTGGCGCATGCAGTCCGAGGCGGTGATCTCCGTCGCGACCCATTGCGCCTCGAGCGCGCGCCAAGCCGGGTCGGCAAGCGCCTCCAGCACACGATCGGTCGTGTCCTGCGGCGTGATCGTGCCGTCAAAATCGCAGATGATACGCATGCCGTCGGCGGTTTCCGTGCCTGGCGCGCCCCCGCGCCTGTCCCAACGACGCCGCCGCCGAGCGATCTCCTCATAAAGAATCTCTTAACCCGCGCCAACAGCACGGCCGCGCAGATACTCAGAAATCGCGCGTGACGCTCACGCCAATGGTTCGCGGACGCAGCGGCGTGGCCTGCAGGGCCCGCGCCCGGCTGAACGGATTGCCGAAGGCGAACGAGTTGCCGCGCTCGTCAGTAACGTTGTCGACAAAGGCCTGGAGGCCAAGGCGATGGCCGCGCAGCGAGGCCGACACCCGGCCAACGCCGTATTTGCCCATACGGTTTGCCGATCCCCCGTCGAAAGTCAGGTAGGACCGGCCGACATAGGCGGCCTGGCCTGAAACCTCGGCCTGCCAGCCCGAGGACACGGCCCATCTGTAGGTCATGTCGGTGGAGCCAAGCACGCCCGCCACCCCGGGCAGGCCGATGTCGACGCTGGCCGGAAAGGTGTTCGACACCCGGGTGATCTGTGGATCTTCCACAAGCAGGTTGGCCCGGACCTGCCAGTGATCGTCCGGTCGCCATGTGGCTTCGAACTCCAGGCCGGTGTTCGAGCCGTCACCGATATTCACGGTCATCGGCAGGCCGGAGGGCAGATACTGGTCGGTCTGTACGCGCGCCCAGTCGGCATGGAATAGAGCGGCGCGCAGTCGCAGCGTCCGATCTATCAGCGCTACCGTACCGCCGATCTCGTAGTTGCGCAGGCGGTCCGGCTGGAACGCCGAGCCCAGCGTCCCGGACGACGTGCCGTCGGTGGCGGCCGGAAGGTTGAACCCGCCCGCCCGAAAGCCCTCCTGGTACTGGGCATAGGCAACCAGGTCCGGCGACCACGCGTAGCTGGCGCGGAGCTTCGGCGTGACGCCGGTGTCGTGGAGTCGCCTGCGGGGCTGGCTTAGGCCGGGCGCCAGGCCAAAGCGGTCGGCCTGCGACCAGAGGCCGGTGGCGAACAGCCGCCCGCCGGCGGTCAGCGTCAGATGATCGGTCAGGTCATAGGCGGCCTCGCCGTAGATAGCGCCTTCTGACAGGTGATCCTGCCGGCGATACACCGACCGGCCCGGGGCGGTGGAATGCGGATCGGAAAGCTCGGCGTGTTCGGTCTCGTCGGTCTGGGCGGCGAAGAGGCCAACGAGCCAGGTCAGTCGCCCCTCGCCGATCGACGACAGCACCGCTTCGGCAACCGAGAGGTCCACCGTACGCTCCTCGTCGAACGCCGCCGGCCGTGAACCGCGGAAGGCTCCGGTCGCGTCGTAGCGGGTCTGCGGGCTGTGATCGATGAAGGCCGCGGAAATCTTCAGATTGGCGACTTCGCCCGTGTGTGACACGGAGGCGCTGATCTCGGTGAAGTCGGTATCGTGCGGCTCGCGAACCCGCGTGTCCCGGGTCAGCTTCCCGCCGCCGCCCTGCGAATACTGGCTGTCCCGGGTGTTGATCGACTGGTTGGCGTAGTTCGCCTGCAGCCGCCAGGCGTCATTCAGGTCAAGCAGCGCAGCGATCCGGACGCCTGACCTCTGGCCGTAGTTGACGTCCCGTAGGCCCAGCGCGGTGTTGTCGATGTAGCCGGGCCGTTCGTCGCGGTAAGCCGAGGCGCGCACCGCCGCGCGGCCGGCCAGCAGCGGCAGGTTCAACGTGGCGTCCAGGCCGGTCCCCTGAGCGCCATGTTGCGTCGCCTGGGCCTCAAAAGTCATCGATCCCGCGAACGCCGTCGGGTCGGGCTTGGCGGTGACGATCCGCACGATTCCGCCGATCGACCCAGAACCGTAGAGCGTGCCCTGTGGCCCGCGCAGCACCTCGACGCGCTCCACATCTACCAGCCGCAGGTCCGGGTCGGGGGCGCTATAGGTGATCGGCACGTCGTCCAGATAGAGACCGACGGTCGACTGGGTGTGGCCGGTGAACGACCCGTCCGAAAGGCCCCGGACGAAGATCTTGTTGCGGCCCGAGCCCAGGTTGGTGACGGTCACCCCGACCATCTGCAGGGCGGCATCGGCGAAGGTCTTATCGCCCAGCCGGCGCAAGTCCTCCCCCGACAGCGCAGTGATCGCGTAGGCGCGGCCGATCAGCGGTTCCTCGCGCCGCTCGGCGGTCACCACCAGCTCGTCAAGTCCGTAGGCTTCCAGCACGGCGCCAGCGACGGGCGAAGGCGACCGCGTCGTCGCCTTGGCGGCCGCCAGCACATGGAAACTCTGACTGTCGAGGGCCTCGAAGGCGCAGCCCTCAGGCAGCAGCTTCGCCAGCGCCCGGGCCGGCGTCATCAGCCCGTAGGTCGGGTGGCTCGGGCCGGCGCAGCCTGCCGAGGGAAGGCCGCCCACCGAGACGCCGCCCTGTATGCCGAAGCGCACGACAGCGCGCTCGACCGGCTCGGAGGGGAGGTGGAAGATGCGGGTCGTCGCGGCCGACGCGGGCGCGGCCAGGCTCGCAACGGTCGCAGCCAGCATCAGGGCCGCCCGGGCGCCCTCGCTCGCCTGCCGCGGCGGCGTCGAATGGCCGAATCCTCGCCGCCTCATCGACCTGACGCTGTCTCCTGCACGCCGTCCGGCCATAGCACCGCGCCGCGCGGCGGGCGAACCTCATTTGGCGGCGAGCTGTCGCACGGGTGGCGGGGGCGGCGCCGCGGCGCGTTTCGCGGCCGGGGTTTGCGGCTATACCTTGGGCCATGGTCGACGAGTCGCCCTCCAGCCCCTTCGCCCGTCCCGCCGAAGTCAGGGGACCTTGCCGCCGCCTGAGGCGCGCCTGATGTCCTCGAACCTGACGGACGGGCGCGAGGCGCTCCTGCAGGGCCAGCCCGAGGCGGCGGCCCCGATCTTCGCTGCGGCTATCGAGGCCGATGCCCGCGATCACGAAGCCCGATACTGGCTGGCCAGCGCACTCATGCTGCTCGGCGATCCGGACGGCGCCGAACAGGCGCTGAATGACGCGCGAACCCTGCACGCCCTGGCCCTGGCCCGCACGGCTGGCGCCGACCTCGCCCAGCTCAGGTCCGATCCGGCCTACGCCGATACCGTGGCTACGCAGTTCTATGGCCAGGGTCTGGTCGCCATGGCGTCAGTGGTGTGGGGGCTGGCGATCGCCGCCGGGCGAATGGACCTGCCGATCCTGGCGAGCTACGCCCTGTCGCTGCAGCACCAGGGCCGGGTCGAGGAGGCGAGCGGCGTCTATCGCGCCGCCGCCGAGACCTTCCAGAGCCCGGCGATGCAACAGTTCGCGGTCTACGCCCAGCTGTTCTGCGAGGACGGCGAGCGGCGTCATTTCAGCGAAGCCCAGGCCTGGGCCCGGCAGTTCGCAGCGCTCCCCCCGCCCGCGCCGCTGACCAACAAGCCCCTCGCGGGCCGGCGACTGCGGGTCGGCTACGTGGCCCCCAGTTTCGCCGGCAGCCAGCTTCGCCAATTCATCACCCCCATCCTCGAACGCCACGACCCCAAGGCGGTCGACGTGGTGCTCTATCCCGCCGACGCAGCGACCGAAGCGGCCTGGCCCGGCTGGATCAAGGTCCACCCCATCGGACAGCTGGGTGACGCCGAGGCCGCGGAGCTGATCCGGCGGGACCGGATCGACGTACTCAACGACTGCTGGGGCCATACCGCGGGCTCCCGCCTCGGCGTCTTCACGCGCCGCCCCGCGCCCGTCCAGGCCGCCTGGATCAACTTCTTCCAGACCACCGGCCTGGAACAGATAGACTACGTCCTTCACGCGGCCTCCGACGATCCGCCGGAGCTAGCGGACCAGTTCAGCGAGGCGATCTGGCCGCTCGGCCCGGTGTTCACCCCGTTCCGTCCCGCGCCCGGCCGGCTCGACCCCGCGCCGACCCCGGCGCGCGCGTCGGGCGTGGTCACGTTCGGATCGTTCAACCATCCAGCCAAGCTCAGCGACGCAGCGCTGGCCGTCTGGGGCGACGTGCTGCGCAACAAGCCGGACTCCCGGTTGCTGCTGAAGTACCGCTATTTCGCCGACCCGGTTCTGCAGCGCACATTCCAGACGCGGCTCGCCGCGCGCGGCGTCGCGCCGGAGCGCATGATTTTCGCTGGCCACAGCAGCGGCGAGGATTACTTCAAGGCCTTCCAGGCGGTGGACCTGATGCTGGACAGCTGGCCCGCGCCCGGATCGACCACGACGCTGGAGGCGATTTCCAACGGCGTGCCCGTGCTGGCCATGGTCGGGCGCCCCCTCAACGTCGGCGGGTTCTACGCCCGCACCATCCTGGAGGCCGTCGGGCTGGCGGCCCTGGCCACGACCACGCCGGAAGACTTCGTGGCGCGCGCTCTTGAGCTGACCGGGGACATCGACGACCTGGATCGTCTGCGCGCGCGCGTTCGCCCGGGCTTTGACGCCAGCCCCATCTGCGATGAAACGGGCTTCACCCGGGGGCTTGAGCAGGCCTACCGCGACATGTTCGAACAATGGCGCGGGGCGGGTCCGCTCCGGCGCGACACCCTTGCGGCAGGCGTGGCATGACGATCCACTCCCCGGCCCTCGACCCGCGCCATCGCACCCACCTGCGGCTGGTGAACGCCGACGCCCAGGACGCCGCCTACATCTGCGCACTGCGCGGCGACGAGACCCTCAACGAGCACCTGAGCCCATCGTCGGCCGACGTCGCCGCCCAGCTCGCCTGGCTGCAGGGCTACAAGGCCAGGGAAGCCGCAGGCGGGGAATACTACTTTGTCATCGTCAGCGACGGCGTCGACTGCGGCCTGGTGCGGCTGTACGATTTCCGCGAGGTCGACGGTCGGCGCTCGTTCTGCTGGGGCAGCTGGATCATCCCGCCGCCGCGCGCGCCTGGGCTGGTCACCTACTCCGCGCTGCTCGTCTACGAGGTGGGGTTCGACACGCTCGGGTTCGAACAATCCCACTTCGACGTCCGCCAGGGCAACACCGGCGTCATCGGTTTCCACGAGCGGGCCGGCGCTCGCCGAGTCTCGGAGGACGAGCTCGACGTCTTCTTCCGCTTCCTGCCGGAAGATCATGAGCGCCTGAAGATAGCCAGCGCCGCCCAGATCGCCGCGCACCGTCCGCCTGTCAGATAGGGCGTGGCCTCATGAATCTGGCGAAATCCGCTATTGTCCAAGAGGCCAATAGCCGCTTCTGGACCCATTGCGGACCCTCACCTATCGGCCTTACCCTTACGCATGGAGCGCCTGTTCTCGCCTATGTGCTTCTCCGGGGGTACATGAACCAATGCAAATTAGAGTTGCGAAATACGATCAGGAAAAGACGCCACACTATTCTGTTTTCGCTTCTAGGATAAACGACCCGCACATCGACTATAAAGGTATATTTGGCAAGTTGAACGCCGTGGGAGGCGCCGCGCATCTTGCGAGATTTCTGATTTCAGAGTCGTCCAGGAAAGATATTGCGGCGTGTATGAAGTTGATTGGGGGTGCAATCGCGACTGAGACCAGGATTTGCGATTTGAGCGCCATGGGTGATCAGGCCGCATGGGATGAAGCTTGGACCCTCATTGACTGGGAGCGGGAGTACGTCCGCCCACCACCCATTGCCGAACTTTGAGACGTCAGCACACGCCCTAATCCGTCGCCAACTGTTCAGCGAACCGTTTCCGTCTCCTTGGGCGTCGAAACGCGGCGCGTCCTTGCCTCGGCCTTGGGTTTTGGCAGGAGCCGAAAGCGCGTCTGGCACCACGCGAAGTCAATGCCCACGTCGAGCAAGGCATCGGAGCGCGCGCAGGGGCAGGCAAAATCCATCACCGCGAGGACACGGTAGGTCTCCCCCGCCTGGAGCGGCACCGGCCTTCCCGTGGCATGGTTGGGGGCGGCGTTGACGCATAGAACCAGGTCGCCCGGGCCGATCGCATCGCTCATCGCTTCAATCCATCAGCCTCAGGGCAAGATAGTCCCTGACCCGCAACGGGCAAGGACCGGTTTCAACCCACCGTGGTCATTCAGAACCCATCGTGGAGATCAGCTTGAGGGCGCGACCTGTGTCAGGGCGCCCAGCGCCTCGCCGAGCTCGGCCATGGCGTCGGCCCAGTCGCCAGGCGCCGCTGCGGAGATCACCCGCGCCCGCGGAAACCAGGGATAGACCGCCTCGCCCAGCTTCGCCCAGTGGTGCGGGGTCGACAGAAACCAGGTCTGCGCTCCACAGGCGGCCGCCAGGCAGGTCTCGGTATCGGGCGGGCCGATCACCAGGTCCAGCGCACGCGTGAAGGCGGCGAGATCGTCGAGGTTGTCGCGGCTGAGGTCGGTCGGCGGGGGATAGATCCGCGGCCCGAAGGTCTCCTCGACCCAGGCGAGTTCGCCCTCCACCTCTTCGTGCTGCAGCGAGATGAGCTGGACGCCCGGCGCGGACAGCGCCTCGGCCAGGGCCTCCAGCGGCGGGGCCTCCCAGGCCCGCGCGTCGGTCCGGCCGCGCCACAGCACCCCGACCTTGGGGCCCGGGCCCAGGGCCTCGAGCCGCTCGCGCCAATAGCGGACCCGGCCGAGGTCGGTCTTCAGATAGCCCGGCGCGTCGGCGAAGTCCGCGGGCGCCGCGCGACGACCGGCCATCATGGCGCGTAGCGGCGCCCACGCACTGATCAGCTCGCCGCCCTGGGTGGACGGGCTGTCCAGGTCCGCGGCCTGCTGGCGCCGACCATCGTGGTCGCGGCTCAGCAGCGGAACCACCTGCGCCGCCGGGAACGAGCGCCGCGCCAGGTTCACCCAGCCGGCCTGGACGGCGAGGGTCAGCGACAGGCGCTCCGCCAGTAGGCTCGGGACGACCTCGGCCAGCAGGATTTCGTCCATGACGCTGTCCTCTCCGATCAGCAGCAGCCGGCCGCTCACCGGGGTATCGCCCGTCCAGCGCGGCGCGGCAGCCTTGACCTCCAGCAGCGCGGCTGAGCCGGGCTCGACCCCGAGCGCGAAGGCGGACCATCCCTCGGCAAGCCGGCCAACGCCCAGCAACCGGCGCGCGTGCGCGTCGGTGAGGGCCGGCGTGATCGCCGCCGGCGCACCTGAAAGGGCGTCTTCGCTGACCGAGAGCGAGCGCTCGACGTCGCCTGCGCCCAGCAACAGGGCGTCCGCCAGCCCGGCCTTGGCCACCGCTGAACCGGGATCGAGACGCAGCGACTCCTCGAAGAACACCACCGCATGAGCGTGCCGCCCCTGGACGGATAGTAGCTGGGCGAGGGTGAACCAGAGGCGCGGCTCGCCCGGCTGGGCCTCCAGCGCGGTCTTCAGCGTCTCGTGCGCCCGGTCAAACGCCATCAGCCGCGTCTGGGCCAGCGCCAGGTCGGCGACCACATCCACCGTCGAGGCCGCGGTCTCGAGATGCACGCTCAGCAGCCCTTCGGCCTTGGCGTAGTCGCCAAGGTGAAGGGCGACGCGCGCCATGCCGCCGCTCAGCTCGCCCAGTGTGATCCCGGTCCTGAGCGCGTGATCGTAGGCGTTGGACGCGGCTGCGAAATCCCCCTGGGCCGCAAGGGCGCGGGCGAACACATGCCAGGTGCGGCCCTGGTTGAGGCCAAGGTCCTTGGCGCGGCGCGCCCGCTGCACCGCCTCGTCCACCCGGCCGGCCTCAAGCAGTTCGGCGGCCTGGTCGGTGAACAGGACGGCCTGGCGCAGGGTGTCGCCGTCAGGATCGGGGCCCAAGGTTGCGTTCGCTCGGCTCGGTGGCACGGCTTTTCTTTCGGTCGAACGGGAATCGCGGACTCTTGGGCTGGATGATCCGCCGAAGCCGTGGCGAAGTCATCACCCCGGCCCTGGAAGCGGAGATCATGACCTCACCCCTGTTCCTGCCGTTCGTGACGGAGGGCGAATACGCCCGCTGGGCGGGTGTGCGTCAGGAGACGCTCTACGGCGCCGAACGGGTGAAGGGTCCCGCCCCTGTTGCGTTCCCGGAGCCCGAACCGGACTTCTACGATCTGAGCCCCCTGCAATACGACTTCCCCGCGGTGACCCGGACGACGCTCAGCGACGTCGCGGTGCGGGGGCGCTCGAACCTCGTCACCCTGCCAGACGGCATTGTGCGGCATGGCCTGATCAACATGGCCGCCGACGTGCCGCCCGAGGAATTCTACGCGCGCCTGTCGATCGCGCCCGACCGTGGGTCGGCGGCCTGGGTCGCGACCGATCCGTTCAACGTGGCCTACCTGCCGGAAGCGGCTGTGTTCGTGGATGGCGTCGCGTTCAACTACGCCCACTGGCTGACGGAGGTGCTGCCGCGCATCGCCGCCTTTGTCCGCGAGCCCGGGCGCGCAGCGATCCCGCTGCTGGTCGACGCCGACCTGCACGCCAACATCCTGCGCTCCATCTCCCTCGTGGCCGGCCCCGACGTGACGATCCATCGGCTGGCGCCGGACCAGCTGGTCCGCGTGGGCCTGCTGCATAATATTTCGGTCACCGGCTATGTACCCTTCAAGCTGCGCCGTCAGGCGGAGGAGCCGGTCTGCCATGGCCTGTTCGGCGGCCAGGCGCTCAGCGAGATGGTGGGCAAGCTTCGCCTGGCGAGCGGCGTCGGGGACGCCCGGCCGAAGCTGCTCATCCGCCGCAACTCTTCCATGCGCCACATGGTCAACGAGGACGAGATCGAGCAGGCGCTAACGGCCCAGGGCTTCGTCGTGGTCGAACCTGAGCGGCTCACGCTGGAAGAACAGGTCGCCGCCTTTTCGAGCGCCCGGATGATCGTTGGCGCCACCGGTGCGGCGATCGCCAACCTGGTCTTCTGCCGCGCCGATTGTCCAACCGTCGTGCTGATGCCGAAATTCCGCGAGACCGCCTACTGGTACTGGCGGCGGATGGCGGCGGCCGCGGGCGCCGGGCCGGTGGTCCACGTCAGTGGCGAGCAGGTCAGCCGCACCGAGGATCCGTATCATCCGCTGGCCGTCCACCAGGATTTCCGCGTTGAGGTGGGTGATGTGCTCGCCGCCGTCGCGGCGGCGGCGGACGCCCTCAGTGGCTGAAGAATTCGCGGACCCGGGCGATCACGAAATCGATCTCGCGGTCGGTGTGGGTCGGGTCCAGCGGCAGGCTGAGGAGCGACTCGCCTAGCGCCTCGGCGACCGGAAACTGCCCTTTCCGCCAACGGCCGGCATAACAGGGCTGCAGGTGAACCGGCGTCGGATAGTGAATGTTCGTGCCCACGCCGCGCTGGGCCAGGAACGACTGCAGCGCATCGCGCGCGCCAGGGACCCGCACCGCGAAGACGTGCCAGACCGGCTCGGCCCAGGCGCGGACGGCCGGCAGTTCGACGTCCCGCACGTCCGCCAGGCCCGCGAAATAGCGCATCGCCAGTTCGGCGCGCCGCGCGTTCCAGGCGTCGAGGTGCTCCAGCTTGGCGGCCAGCACCGCAGCCTGCAGGCCGTCCAGGCGTGAATTGCGGCCCAGCACCTCGTGGGCGTACTTTTCAACCGATCCGTAGTTGGCGATCGTCCGGACCTGCTCGGCCGTGTCGCCGAACGGCGTGGCCAGCGCGCCGCCATCGCCCAGCGCGCCGAGATTCTTGGTCGGATAGAAACTGAACGCCGCGGCGTCCCCGAGCCCGCCGCAGCGGCGGCCCCTGAAGCGCGCGCCGTGGGCCTGGCAGGCGTCTTCCAGGACCTTGATGTCGCGCCCGTCGATGGCCTGGGCCAAGCCGTCCATGTCCACGGGGTGGCCGTAGAGGTGGACCGGCATGATCACCCGCGTGCGCGCGTTGATCAGCGGTTCGAGCTGGCTCATGTCCATCAGGCCAGTGTCACGCTCGACGTCCACCAGCACCAGGTCCGCGCCGACCTCGTCGACCGCCAGCGCGCTGGCCACGAAGGTGTGGGCCGGGACCATCACCTCGTCGCCGGGGCCGACGCCCCAGGCCCGGAGCGCCAGCACCAGGGCGTCGAGCCCATTGCCGAGGCCCACCATATGGTCGGTCTCGCAATAGGCGGCGAAGCTCGCCTCGAACGCAGAGACCTCCTCGCCACCGATCAAGCGCCCGGACTTGATCACCCGGCGCATGGCCAGTTCCATCTGCGGGCCGAACGCCCGCGAAGTGCGGCCGAGATCGAGATAGGGCACGGAATTGACCGGCTCCTCACCCTCTTCCCAGAGAACGAAGTCCTCGTAGTTCCGGATGTAGTCGGCCTCGTCGTACTCCTCCGAGGCCAGTACGATGACGACGGAGTCTTCCGAGAAGTGGCTGAGGTCGCGCCAGCAGCCGGCGCCGACCACGGCGGCCTGGGACGATTCGCCCAGGCGCACGGTCTCGCGGCGGCCGCCCTTCACCACGGTCAGCGAAGCGCTTCCGCGCAGGCACAGAAAGCACTGGCGCAGCGACTTGTGGCCGTGCCCGCCCCGGCTCTCCCCGGTCGGCACTTCCTTGATGTAGTAGGCCCGGTGAACCGGGAAACCGATGTGCTTGGAGACCTCGGCCACGCCCAGTACGCCATTGGGCATGGGAATGGTCTGAAGTGGGATCAGGCGCACCAGCCGCGGCGCACGGTCAGCTTTACGGGGCGTCGGCGGCGGCAGCGCCTCGAGCGGCGTCGGCGCGGCTACTTTCTTCGCTGTCGATGCCATCAACGCCTCCGTGCGTGGCGCATGCCTCGCCCACGGTTCCGACTACGACGGCTCGGGCTTCAGATATGGTTAATGGCGAAGCCCATTGGTCGGTGGCCTGACGGCCGGCCGCCAAGTGGTCGCGGTTGTCAGATAGTCGCTGGTTTCAATCCCTCTCGACCGGCGGTGCGATCGGGGCGAGACTTGGCGACGGGCATTGGGAGACGGACACGCCATGAAGATCGCGGCAGGATTGGCGGCTCTGGTTCTGGCAGCGCCCTCGGTGACGGCGACCACTGACCTGGGCTCGGTCGGCATCGGCTACATCTGCAGCGCCGAGAATCCGCCGCCGCCCGCCGGCGCCAAGGGCCTGGTGATGTTCCCGGGCATGGGCACGGGCGGCTTCACCGTCGACACCGCCAGTCCTGAAACCCAGGGCTGGTTCAACTATGGTGTGAAACTCTACCACGCCTTCAACCACGAGGAGGCCAAGCAGGCCTTCGCCAGGGCCGCCGCGCTCGATCCGAAATGCGCGCTCTGCGCCTGGGGCGAGGCGCTGTCGCTTGGCCCAACGCTTAACTACGCCATCTCGCCCGCCGAGACCGCCAGGGCTCTGGCCGTCGCTGACCGGGCTGCGGGCCTCGCCCGGTCCGAAGACGCCAAGACCAGGGCGCTGATCGCGGCCCTGCAGGGACGCTATGCGGCCGTCCCCGCCAAGGAGGGCAGCGAGGTCGCCTACGGCCACGCCATGGACGTGCTCACCCGCCAGTTCCCTGACGACGACGAGATCGCCGAACTGGCCGCCCACGCCCTGCTGACGCCTGCCCGCGCCGACAACTTCACAGGCGTGCCGCGCGCGATCGCGCTGCTGGAGCCGATCCTGAAGCGCAAACCCAACGATACGGCGGCCATCCACTACTACATCCACGCCACCGAGTTTGCCGGTCACGCGGCGACCGCCCTGCCCTATGCCGAGCGCCTGGCCGATCTCGCCCCGGGCGCCAGTCATCTGGTGCATATGGGCGCCCACACCCTGATGCACGTCGGCGAGTACGAGCAGGTGGCCGTCGTCGACGCCGCCGCCCTGAAGGTCGATGCTGATTTCAAGTCTGCCCAGGGCCTGATCAGCACGACCAGCGACCAGCGCTACTACCTGCACAACTTCAACTTCGGCCTGGCCGGCGCATTGATGTCGGGCGACCGGATGCTGGCCCTGAGGTACGCCGACCATGCGGGCCCCGCCTTCGCGAAGGGCGCACTCGACCGCCGGGTGAACGCCACGTCTCGCAGCCTCGTGGCGCTTGGCCGCTACGCGCCGGGCCGGGCACTGGCCATTCCCGAGTCGCCCGGCGATCAGCCGATCCAGAAGGTCTACCGCCACTATGCGCGCGGCGAGGCCCTGGCCACCCGTGGCGACGCCGCCGGCGTTGCCCGCGAGGCCGCGGCCATTGACGCCATCGGCTCCGGCCTGCCGGCAACTGCGACAGCCGCCCAGATCGCCGACATCGCGGGCAAGGTCCTTGCCGGCCGCGCCGCCATGCTGCGGGGCCGGCCGAAGCAGGCGGCCGAGATTTTCGCCCAGGCCGCCGCCGCCCAGGAGAAGGACTTCCCGGTCCTCAAGAATTTCGATCCGCCGCCCTGGTGGTATCCCGTGCGCCGCAGCACCGCGGCGGCCTGGCTGAAGGCTGGACGCTATGCCGA
>JBBREC010000052.1:0-21254 GCA_038203295.1 Caulobacterales bacterium | reverse complement strand
GTTGGTGCCGGTCGACGCGAAGTCGAGATCCGAACCATCCATAAAGCGATAGGTGACGTCGATGTTCAGACGGTCGGTCGCCTTCCAGGCCAGACCGGCGATCAGCTGATAGGCGAACGCCGTATCGCTGTCGTCGATGCTGAGGTTCTGCAGCGGCGGGTTGACGCTCGAGCCCGGGGTGACAACGCCCGTGATGTTCGAGAACTGGCCGTTGACCTTCTCGATCACGTGGTTGACGCCGATGCCGGCGCCGACGAAGGGGTTGATCGCGCTCCCGGGCAGGAAGTCGTAGAGAACGTTGCCCATGACCGTCCAGGACTTCTGCTCGCCGTTCGGCTTGCCGCAGGTCGAGGCGGCCGCGGTGCGAACCACGCCGGGGGAGCACAGACCGAAGACGGCCTGGTTGGTGCCGCCGCGGACGGATTCGATGTCGCCGGAGCGGTAGCCTGCTTCCAGCTCGACGCGCCAGTTGTCGGTCAGTTGGTAGCCGAGGCGGGCGAAGCCGGCCCAGTCATCCTTCTGGTTGAAATCCCAGATGTACGGCGAACCGTTCGCGGCATTGTTCGACGACGTCGCATGGATGCCGTCCGGCCAGTGGTAGCCAAGATCGACGGCGCCATACCAGCCGACTTGGGCTGAGGCGCCAGACGCGGCGAACACCGCGGCCAAGGCTGCTCCTGCCAGGAGTTTGAACTTCATAATCAGAGCCCTCTCGTTGCCCTCAGTGCTGCGGCCTATCGACCCAGCACGACTTATATCAAGGTCGAACAATTGCGTAAGTGTCACCGAAGCCACACTCGAACCGCAAATTCCCCAACCACACGAACCTATGTCAAGACGCTATACGACTATTCCCTCGGTGATCAACGTCGCTGAGCGACGTAGACCTCCCTTGGTCCCAAACCGGTGCTCCTGACGATTGCACCGGCCGGCCCATTGCTCCGCGAGACCTAACCCATGTTGATGGCGGGCTCTGTATGGAACCTGACATCCGGTTGAAGTTCTTGGAATAACTTGTAAATTTACATCATCGCCGCAGGCCGTGACATCACCCCTCATGTAGAGCGGCGCATGCGGCGCGCGGTCCACTGCGAAGGCTGCAAGCGACATTCAATCCCCACCCACTGTCCGCGCCCCAAGCGCGTCAAGGTCGGAACGCCGACATTGCGCCTTCGTTCCGCAAAATGTGGCGCACGGACCACTTTTTTTCGCCCCGATTCGGGCGCCGTTCACCCGCCTCGGCTCGCCCGCCGCGACCGGGTCCGCCCGCCCAGGGCGTCGGGACGGTTGAGCGCCTTGCGGAACTCGTCGCGGCGCTCGTGGATCGAAGCGATGACCAGTCCCATCGGCACGCCGATCTCCACCAGCAACGCTTCAGAGAGCTGAAGGCTCGCCTCGACGGTTTCCGGCACGGCGTCGGTCGCTCCCAGATCGTAGAGTCTGTGCGCGTGGCGCGCGTCGCGGGCGCGGGCCACGATGGTCAGATCGGCGCGCAGCTGCCGCGCCGTGGCGACGATGGCCTCAGCGCCGTCCGGATCGTCCATGGTGACCACAAGGGCCGGCGCGGCGCCCAGGCCTGCGCGCAGAAGGAATTCCGGACGTGCCGCGTCGCCAAAGAAAATCGCTTCGCCGGCATGGCGCGCGGCCTCTGCCAGTCGCGGATCCGTCTCCACTGCGACCCAGGCGATATCGTGCCGCCGCAGCATTTCGCCCACCAGCCGCCCGACCCGGCCATAGCCGCAGATGATGACCCGCGGCTGAGCCTCGGCTGCGGCGCCGTCGGTCGCGCTGTCGGTTTCCGGCGGCAGTTCGGATGGCGCCAGCCGGCGCCCACCAAGCCTCGCGCCCAGCGCTGCCAGCAACGGGATGCAGATCATCGAAAGGGTCGCGGCGACCAGGATGGCCTCGCCGGTCTCCCGCGCCACCAGCTTCTGGTCCATGGCCTGGCCCAGGATCACGAAGGCGAACTCCCCGGCCCCGGCGAGCAGCAGGGCGGCCTCGGCGGCCGCGCGCCAGGCCAGCCGGAACAGCCGGGACAGGCCGAAAATCACCGTGGCGTTGACCAACAGCAGGCCCGCCGCCGCGCCCAGAATCTGGCCCGGCCGCTCCAGCAGCATAGGCACGTTCAGGCCGATGCCGATGGAGACAAAAAACAGGCCGAGCAGCAGGCCCTTGAACGGCTCGATGGTCATCTCGACCTTGTGGCGGAACTCGCTCTCCGCCAGCAGCAGCCCGGCGATGAAGGCCCCCAGGGCCATCGACAGGCCGGTGAGCGCGCTGATCAGGCCCGCCCCGATCACCACCAGCAGGCAGGCTGCGACGAACAGCTCCTCGCTCCTGGCCTTGGCCACCGAACGCATCATCGGCCGCAGGACCAGCCGGCCGAGAACCAGCAGCAAGAGCACGCCAAGCACCGCCGGCGCGAAGGCCATCAGCAGGTTGGGATGCCCCGCGCCGCCACCGCCGCGGCCGAGCAGGGTCAGAGTGACGAGGATCGGCGCGACCGCCAGATCCTGGAACAGCAGCACCGAGAACGTCGCCCGGCCCGCCAGCGAATGCTGCCGCTTCTGCTCGGTCAGGATCGGCATGACGATGGCGGTGGACGATAGCGCCAGCGCCGCCCCGATCGAGATCGCCGCGGCCAGCGGCTGGCCCAGGGCATAGGCCACGCTGCCGGTGACCGTCATGCCCAGCCCGACCTGCACGGCGCCCAGACCGAAAACGTAGCGCCGCATGCGCGACAACCGCTCCCAGGACAGCTCCAGCCCGATCATGAACAGCAGGAACACCACGCCAAACTCGGCGAGCTGGGCGACCTCCTGCGGGTTGTCGATGGTGAAGGCGCCCAGCCAGGCGACCTCCTGTGCGAGCGCGCCCAGGCCATAGGGACCCAGCAGTACGCCTGCGCCCAGGAACCCCAGGATCGGGCTGATCTTCCAACGACGGAACAGCGGGACGACCACGCCGGCGGTTGCCAGAAAGAGAACGACGTCTTTGTAGGCGCCAGGCTCGACGTGGGCTTCCATCAGCGCTCCAGGTTGGTCAATCCATTATGCCTCACACCCTACGCTTGAGAAATCGCGCGGTGGGCCTTAACAGCTTCGGCATGCTTCTGATGGGCAATAAAGACATAGAAAGCACCCCGATGCCCGCCGTGCACGGCGCCCCGCAACCTCAGCCAGGGTGACGCTGAAACGGCCATTGGTCCGCCGCGATCAGGGGCTACCGTCTTGACGGGCGCATCGTCCTCGCTGTCAGCCCATTTCTGCAAGACTCGGCGCTCTCGGAAATCCGCTACGTCCAACAGGTGAATTTCATGAAACTGCTTGGCGCTATGGCGCTCTCCCTCACCGTCGTGGCCTCGGCACAGGCCGCCGTTCCAACCCTGGCGCTCACCGGCGCCTGGAGCCGGCCTGCCGTCATCGGGACCAATGGCGTCGGTTACATGACCTTGGCCAACACCGGAAAAGCCGCCGACGCTCTGATCAAGGTCGAAAGCCCGCTCGCTGCGAGGGTCGAGATGCATTCTTCCAGCATGGCCGGCGGCGTGATGAGCATGAAGATGGAACCTCGCGTGACGGTGGCGGCCGGCGGCCGCACCGTCTTTGGCCCTGGAAGCTATCACTTGATGCTGATCGGCCTGACGAAGACCACAAGGGCGGGCGACCAGATCCCGGCCACCCTGACCTTTGCAAGCGGCGCGAAGCTCGATGTCGACTTCACCGTCGGCATGGGCGCGCCGGCGATGGATGGCATGCGCCACTAGCTCGCCGTCGTTCCTGACGAAAATGTAACGGGCGTAACGCCGCGCCGCGCAGGCATGGTCGCGTCATCCTTATCCTCGAGAGTTCGCTCATGAAAACCCTCTGGCTCGGCGCCGCTGCAGCGATCGCCCTCCTCTCGGCCTTGCCCGCCGCCGCCCAGGATCTTTCCAAGGCGCCCCGCATGGGAAGCTGGGGCTTCGACCTCGCCGGCCGTGACCCCGCGACCGCCCCGGCCCAGGACTTCTATCAATACGCCAACGGGACCTACCTGAAGGCCATGGAGATCCCGGCCGACCGATCGCGGTATGGCGCGTTCGACAGCCTGAACGAGCTTTCCCAGAACCGGCTGCACGCCCTGCTCGACAAGACCGCGGGCGACAAGGCGGCCGCGGGCGAGGCCGCCCAGGTGGGCGCGCTCTATCGAAGCTTCGCCGACGAGACCAGGGTCAACGCCCTGGGCGCCAAGCCGTTGGCTGCCGACCTGGCCGCCATCCGCGCCGAGAAGACCCGCTCCGACATCGCCCGCACCATGGGTGGTTCACTGAAGATGTTCGGCGGCACGTTCTTCTCGGGCCAGGCCTCTCAGGACGCGAAGGACCCCGAGCACTACACCGTCTACCTAGGCCAGGCTGGCCTGGGCCTGCCCGACCGCGACTACTACCTCGAGGCCAGTTTCGCGCCCCAGAAGGCCAAGTACGAAGTCTATGTCGCGAAGATGCTGACACTTGCCGGATGGCCAAGCCCGGCCGCCAGCGCCAAGGCCATCGTCGCCCTGGAGACCGAGATCGCCCGGGTCTCCTGGAGCAAGGCCGAGCAACGAGACGACAACAAGATGTACAACGCCTACGCCGCCGCCAGGCTTGGCGAGCTCGCGCCCGGCTTCGACTGGGCCGCGTTCGTGGCCGGCGCCGGCCTGACCAAGGCGGCCAACGTCGTGGTGCAGGAGAAGGCGGCCTTTCCGCAGATCGCCGGTATCTTCGCCAAGACCCCGATCGAGACGCTCAAGGCCTGGCAGGCCTTCCATCTTGCCGACCAGGCCGCGCCCTACCTTTCGAAGGATTTCGACCACGCGCACTACGAGTTCCATCTGGCGACGCTCACGGGCGCCAAGGCGCAGCAACCGCGCTGGAAGCGCGGCGTGATCCTGGTGGACACCCAGGTCGGCGAGGCGCTCGGCAAGCTCTATATCGAGAGCTACTTCCCGGCGGACTCCAAGGCCAAGATGCTCGGGCTGGTGGGCGACATCCGCACCGCCATGGGCCGGCGCATCGACCGGCTCGACTGGATGAGCCCGGCCACCAAGGCGAAGGCCCAGGAGAAGCTCGCCGCCTTCACCGTCAAGATCGCCTACCCCGACAAATGGCGCGACTATTCGAAACTGACGATCAAGGACGGCGACCTCTACGGCAACGTGAAGCGCACCGTGGTCTACGACTGGGACTTCCGGATCGGACGACTTGGCGGCCCTGTGGACAGGTCCGAGTGGGGCATGACGCCGCCGACCATCAACGCCTACTACAATCCCACCGGCAACGAGATCGTGTTCCCCGCCGCAATTCTGCAGCCCCCGTTCTTCGATCCCGAAGGCGACATGGCGATCAACTATGGCGGTATCGGCGGGGTGATCGGCCACGAGATGACCCACGGTTTCGACGACCAGGGCCGCCGCTACGATGGCGCCGGCAAGCTCACCGACTGGTGGACGCGCGAGGACGCCGCCAAGTTCGAGGCCCAGGCCGCGAAGCTGGGCAAGCAGTATGACGCCTTCGAAGTCCTGCCGGGCGCGCACATCAAGGGCGAGCTGACCATGGGCGAGAACATCGCCGACCTTGGCGGTTTGCTGCTGGCGCTCGACGCTTATCATGCCTCGCTGAAGGGCCAGCCGGCGCCGATCATCGACGGCCTGACGGGCGACCAGCGGGTGTTCCTGGGCTGGGCCCAGGTGTGGCGCCAGAAGATCCGCGAGGACCGCCTGCGCCAGCAGCTGGTCTCCGACCCGCACTCGCCGCCGCAGGCGCGGGTGGACGTACCCATTCGAAACATCGACGCCTTCTATGACGCCTTTGGCGTCCGGCCGGGCGACCCGATGTACGTTGCGCCGGCGGACCGGGTCAGGATCTGGTAATTTTGACGCCTGCGCCAAAATTGGCCCGGGGCAAAAAATTGGCCCGCTGCGGGGGATAATCGCAGCGGGCCTATTTTGAGCAGTTTCGCTCTAAGAGAGCGGGCGTTTCCTCCCCGAAACGCCGGAGACTTCAGGACTGACGCCGTCTTGTCTCACGCAGTGGGAAGAAAAGGCAATTTCCTGCCCGAGTCAACGGGTCTGGACCCTGTTCTCAGCAAGATACGATCAGTTTTTCGCGACCATCCCAAATTTTACACCGTCTTTTGACGACACCGTCAAAGAACCTGTTTTTTCAGGGCGGCGAACCCCGGGCAGTCGACCTCAAAAACGAAATCCGGCCGCGCGGCCGTAACCGGTCCCAGGCCGGCCCTGGTGAGGGCCGCGGAAGCCTGCGCGACCTGTCCGGCCTTGACCAGCAGTCCGTGCGGACGCCGCGTTGCGCCGGCCTCGATCAGCCCGTCGACAACCTGAGCCTCGGCCGCATCCCCCGACGCCGGCCAGATGAGCGTTGCGCTGGTCAGGGCCGCGGCCCGGGCCTCAACGACGCGCAGCAGTTGCTCGGCGGCCGCGAGCTGATCCGGGCTCCAGACGGCCTTCAGGCTGGCGGCCAGTTGCGCCTGGCTCTTCAGGATCACGCCGTCGCCCAAAGTTTTCAGGCCGTTGGCCTGCAGCGTCGCTCCGGTCGTGGTGATGTCCACTACCAGCTCGGCCGCGCCGGCCGCCGGCGCGCCCTCGGTGGCGCCGCCCGATTCAGTGATCCGGTAGTCGACGACCCCATGACGGGCGAAGAAGGCGCGGGTCTGGGCCAGGTACTTTGTGGCGACCCGCATCCGGCGGCCGGTGCGCGCGAGGTAGTCGTGCGCCACCTCCTCCAGGTCGGCCATGGTGTCGACGTCGAGCCAGCTCTTGGGCGCCGCCACCACCAAGTCCGCCCGGCCGAACCCGAGCGCCCGCAGCAGCAGCACCCGACCGTCGAGATCGGCGCCGGTCTCGCGCAGCAGGTCCTCGCCGGTGATCCCCAGGTGGACTTCGCCGCTATCCAGCGCCTCGGCGATATCGGCGGCCGAAAGCAGCCGCACCTGCGTGCCCGGCAGGCCCTTCAGGCTCGCCAGATAACCCCGCGCACCGCCGCTGACCGCCAGATCGATACCGCAGTCGGACAGCCAGGCCTCGACCTGCTCCTTCAGCCGCCCCTTGGAGGGCAGGGCGATGTTCAGGGGACCGCTCATGCCTCGCCTCCAGAGAAGGCTCGCCACGGACGAACCACGCAGCCCACCGCACCGGCGTCGGACGATCCTCCGAGACGGGGCAGCAGGCCATCGTAGCGTCCGCCGGACGCCACCGGGCGGTCCGCGCCCAGCGCCTCGCTACGCACCTCAAAGGTCAGGCCGTCGTAATAGTCGAAGGCGTGGCCCAGCGCCGGGGCGAACCGCAGTCGCCCGGCCGGTATGCCCGCCAGCCCGGCGAGCCGCGCGTCCCAGTCGGCCAGGGCGCCGTCCAGCGCCCTGGACGTGCCGGCCAGGGCGCGAACCCTGGCGAGGCCTGTCGCCGGCGCCTCGGAGATCGCCATGAAGGCGCGGACCGCCGCGGCCTGAGCTTCGGTGAGCGCGGGCGCTCCGGCGGCCTCGGCGCGGCGCACCAGCCGCGCGGCGATCTCGGCGGGACCGCGTCCTCCCACCGGCTCGACGCCGGCCAGGGCCCAGACTTCTTCCAGCAGCACCGCGGCCTCAGTCTGCGAGAGTCCCGCCAGCATGGCGGCGAGTTGGCCACCGCCAGTCGTTGGCGCCGCCTCCCCCGCCCGGGCCAGTTCAGCGTTCAGCAGCCGTGGCCGGCCGGCGACGCGTTTCAGCCGGGCCGCAAGCGCGGCCGGCAGGGCTAGCGTTTCGATGAAGGCCGCGAACAGGCCAACGTCGCCAAGCCACAGCGTGAGGTCGGATCGGCCGCCCGCGGCCGCCGCGGCCCAGGCCAGGCCGGCGATCTCCGCGTCGGTCCCGGCGGTGGTCTCCCCGGCCCGCGCGAACAGCTCGACGCCGAGCTGGACGAACTGCTCAGGCCGTTCGCCACCCGGCGACGCCCGGAAGGCGGCGCCCTCATAGGCGTAGCGGCCCTGGCGGGCGGCCCGCGCGATGTGTTGCGTGGCCACTGCCACCGTGAAGTCCGGGCGCAGGCATTCCTCGACCCCGCCCTCGGCCTGGACGACGAACAGCCGCGCGCGCATGGCCTCGCCGGCCAGGTCGAGCAGCAGGTTCAGCGGCTGCAGGATCGGCGCGTCAACGGGTTCTGCGCCGGCGGTGGCCAGAGCCGCGCGGATCGCGGCCAGCACATCGGCCGGAACGGGCGGTTCGACCCTCACGGCTGGACCTCGAGGATCCTGCGGATTGTGGCCACGAGGTCGGCGCGCGGCACGGTCATCTGCCCCGGCCGCTCGGCGCGCCAGGCGGCGTTGTCCGCGACCCCCGCGGCGAGTTCACGTCCCAGGTCGAGGTCCTTGATGGTTACTGTTCCGGCAGCGAATTCGTCCCCACCGATGATCACCGCAGCGGGCGAAAGGCGGCGGTCTGCATACTTCATCTGCGGGCGCATGCCCGAGGTTCCCAGATAGACCTCGGCGGCGATCCCGGCGGCGCGCAGTTCGCCGGCCACCGCAAAATAGTCGCCCACCCGCGCCTGGTCGAGGATCAGCACCACCACCGGCCCGCGAACGTCGGCGGCCAGGTCGCGCCCGGCCGCCTTCAGCGCGGCGGCCAGCCGCGTCACGCCGAACGAGAAGCCGGTGGCTGGGGTCCGCTCGCCGGTAAACCGGGCGACCAGATCGTCGTAGCGCCCGCCGCCGCCGATCGAGCCGAAGCGGACCGGCTGGCCCTTGTCGTCCGTGGTCTGCAGCAGCAGCTCGGCCTCGAACACCGCGCCCGTATAGTATTCCAGCCCCCGAACGATCGATGGATCGAAGGCGGCGCGGTCAGCGCCGACGCCGAGCCCCGTCAGCGCCTGATGGATCGCGGAAAGCTCCGCCAGTCCCTCGTCGCCCTCGGCCGATCCGCCGATGACCTTGGCGAGCTTGTCCAGCGTCTCGGGCCGCCCGCCCGCGCCGGCCTGGGTGAAGGCCAGCACCCGCTCCGCGGCGGCCGCATTCAGGCCTGCCCCCTTGGTGAAGGCGCCGGACTCGTCCTTGCGGCCCTCGCCAAGCAGATAGCGCACGCCGTCCGCCCCCAGGCGGTCGAGCTTGTCGACGGCGCGCAGCACGGCGAGCTTCTGGCCCTCGTCGCTGACGCCCGCGGCCGACATCAGGCCGTTGAGCAGCTTGCGGTTGTTGATCTTCACCACCGCCGTTCCGGCCGGCAGACCCGCGGCCTGCAGCCCCTCGACGACCATCGCGATGATCTCGGCGTCGGCTTCTGGCCGGGCCGAGCCCACCGTGTCGGCGTCGCACTGGACGAATTCCCGGAAGCGGCCGGGGCCGGGCTTCTCGTTGCGCCAGACCGGCCCGAAGGCGTAGCGGCGGAAGGGCTTGGCCAGCGTGTCCCAGTTCTGGGCTGCGAAGCGGGCGAGCGGCGCGGTCAGGTCATAGCGCAGCGCCATCCACTGCTCGTCGTCGTCCTGCAGGGCGAAGACGCCCTCGTTTGGACGGTCGGCGTCGGGCAGGAACTTGCCCAGTGCGTCCGCGTATTCGAACGCCCCGGTGTCCAGCGCCTCAAACCCGTAGCGCTCATAGACCTCCGAAACGGCGGCAAGGATCTTGCGCTCGGCCACCAGATCGCGGGCGCGGCGGTCCATGAAGCCGCGCGGGCTGCGAGCTTCTGGGCGGGGAGCATCTGCGGTCATGGCGTCGCGCTTAGCGGCTACCGGGCCGGGGCTCAAGGAAGGAGAGGTGTCCATCGTCGTGTCCTTGGGAGGAAGGGGCGACGGACGGAGCTGAAATCGTTCGAGCCCCGTCCGCTGGTGCGGGGCTCGGAAGGGGTCGCTCTAGGCCAAGCGATCCCATGCCGAACCCGCGAGGGTCGGATGGTGGTGGCCGTGGTGATGCGCGATGCCGCTCATGGGCCGGGCTTCTAGCGGAGGATTGTGAACAAAGCGAGTCGGGCGCCCCCTCTCCCCCGAGGCGTGGCCCGAGGAGGTTCTAGCCGATCACCCCGGTCCCGCCGGTGGCGGCGATCACCTGGCCCTGCACAAACTCGGCCTCGGGGCTGAGTAGGTATTCCACCAGCGAGGCATAGTCGCTGTCGCGGCTGGCGCGGCCGGAGGGATTGGACCGCGCCGCGCGTTCCACCACCGCCAGCGCCGCCTCTTCGCTACCCACCATGGAGGCCACCGACGTCGTGTGGACTAGGCCCGGCGCCACGCCGTTGATCCGCACGCCACGCGGGGCGAGCTCGGCGACCAGATACCGGACGATCGCCTCGGCCAGCGCCTTGCCGACGCCAAGCGCGCCGTAGTTGGAAGACGGGATCCGCGCGCCCATGCTGGTGATGAAGACAATGCTGGAGCCCCGGCCCAGCAGGTGCTGCGCGGCATGCACGAGGTAGAGCAGCGACAGGCCGTTGGTCTCCACCGCCTGCCGAAACTTGGTCAGGTCGGACCCCAGCAGGGTGGTGGGATAGATCATCGCCGCGGAGTGAACGATGTGGGTCAGGCCATGGCCCTGGCGCTCAAGCGCTGCGATCAGCGCCGTGGCGCCTTCCACGCTCCCAACGTCGGCCTTGATCAGCGTTGCCGCGCCGCCGGCCGCCGCCACCTCCGCAAGCGCGGCGTCGGCTGCCGCGTCGTCGCTATGGTAGGCCAGCGCGACCCGCCCATAGACCGGCGCAAGCCGCTTGGCGATGGCCAGGCCTATGCCCTTGGTGCCGCCGGTGACGAGAACGGTCATGCCTTGAGCCTTGCAATAAGGGCCTCGGTGGAGGCGTCGTGGTAGCCGGCCGCCCCGCCATTCAGTTCGCCCAATACCCGCGTCGCCAGGCTCTTGCCCAGCTCCACGCCCCACTGGTCGAAGCTGTTGATCCCCCAGAGCACCCCCTCGACGAAGGTCTTGTGCTCATAGAGCGCCAGCAGCGCGCCGAGCTCTTCCGGTCCCAGCCGCTCCAGCAGAATGAAGGCCGTGGGCCGGTCGCCGGGGAAGGTGCGCTGGGGGGCCAGTGTCTCGATGGTTGCCGCTGGGACGTTCCTGGCCGTCAGCTCGATGCGGACGTCGGCCTCGGTGCGCCCGACCATCAGGGCCTCGGCCTGGGCGATGGCGTTGGCCAGCAGGATGGTCTGGGCCGCCGGATCGCCCTCGCAGGCGTGGGCGACCGCGATGATGTCGGTAGGGATGACGTCGGTCCCCTGGTGCATCAACTGGAAGAAGGCGTGCTGCACATTGGTCCCGGCGTCGCCGAACACCGTCTGGGCGGTGGCGTGGGCGACGGGGCGGCCGTGGGCGTCCGTCCGCTTGCCGTTGGATTCCATCTCCAGCTGCTGGAGGAAGGTGGGCAGCAGGTGAAGGCGCTGGGCGTAGGGCACCACCGCGCGGACCGGGCGGCCCATGGCGTTGCGATTGAAGACGTGGGCCAGCGCCAGCAGGACGGCGGCGTTGCGCGCCAGCGGCGCCGCACGGAAATGGTCGTCCATCGCCGCCGCGCCGGCCAGCAGGGCCTCGAACACCTGCGGGCCAAGGCCGATGACGCAGGACAGCCCGACCGCCGACCAGACCGAGTAGCGCCCACCGACCCAATCGCGGAAGCCGAACACCTGGTCGGCCGGCACGCCGAAAGCCTGGGCGACATCGGGCGCGGCGCTGACCGCAACCAGCTGGGCGTCGGCGGCCTTACCGAGCGCAGCGCGGAGCCACGTCCTCGCGGTCTCGGCGTTGGTCATGGTCTCCTGGGTGGTGAAGGTCTTGGAGACCACCACCACCAGAGTTTCGGCCGGGTCGAGGCCGGTCAGCGCCGCGGCCATGTCGGCCGGGTCGACGTTGGCCACGAAGCGGACCTCGATCGGCGGGTCGAGCGGCTTCAACGCATCCCACACCAGCCGAGGGCCGAAATCCGAGCCGCCGATGCCGATGTGGACCACGGCGCGGAACGGTTTTCCTGTCGCGCCCTTGCGCAGGCCGGATCGGATCGTCTCGGCAAAGGCCGCCATGCGCAGGCGCATCGCATCGACCTCGGCGGAGACCGGCTGGCCCTCGGCGCGGAAATCGGAGCCCTTCGGCGCCCGCAACGCCATGTGCAGGGCGGCGCGGCCCTCGGAGGCGTTCATAACCTCGCCCGCGAACTGCCGGTCACGGGCCGCCTCGAGATCGCAGGCCCGGGCGAGGTCGAGGCCGGCGTCGAGGTCGGCCAGCGACCAGGGCTGCTTGGAGAGATCGAGCTCCAGCCCGGCGGCATTCACGCTCAGCGTCGCAAGACGGTCCGGCTCGGCCTTGAACAGGTCCACGATGCGTCGACCGCGCGCCGCCTCGCCCGCGGCCTCAAGTCGGCTCCAGGCCGCGTCCGTTCCGCTCACTGATGAGGTCCCCTTAGTCGGCCGAGCCGTATTTCACGCTGCAGCCATAGGGCTGCGAGACCGCCACCGCCACCGTGCGGCCGGCCTTGAGATCAGCCAGCGCGTCAGCGACGTAGGTCTTCGCGCCCTTCAGGCTTTCGGGATCGGAATAGGGACGATCGTCGATGCCGCCCATGTAGGCAAGGCGTCCGTCGCGGGCGATGACGAACATGTGGGGCGTGGCCTTGGCGCCGTAGAGCCGCCCCACCCGTCCCTCGCCGTCCAGCAGGATGGCGGACGCGTGCGAGCCGACCTTCGCCTTCCACGCTCGGGCCGACGCCGACGTGAAATAGCCTTCCATGCCGGGCGCGGAAGACGCCACGGTCAGCCAGACCACGCCGTCCTTCACCGCCGCCTTCTGCAGCGCCTGCATATGCCCGGAGCCGTAGTGCTTGCCGACATAGGGGCAGCCGCTGTTGGTCCACTCCAGAACCACCACCTTGCCGGCGTAGTCGGAAAGCGAGCGGACGTGACCCTCGGCGTCGCGCGCCACGAACGCGGGCGCGAACTGGCCCAGCGCCGGCGCCGCAAAGGCCGGCGTCGCGAACGCCAGGGCCGCGGCGGCGGCGAGCAGGGTTCGGCGGTTCACGTCCACGAGTCCGGCTCCCGGGCTATCCCTTGGCGGCCGCCTTGTTCAGCGCCTTGACCACGATGCCCTCGGTCAGGATCGAAGGCAGGATAACGCCGTCGGACCCGTCCGCGCCATAGACGAGATAGAGCGGCACCCCGGCGCGGCCAAAGCGGGCCAGCTCGGCGGCGATATCGGCGTCCTTGCGGGTCCAGTCGGCCTTCAGATAGACGGCGTTGCCGGCCTTCATGGCCTCGGCGACGCCCTTGGTGGAGATCGCCAGCCGGTCGTTCACCTGGCAGGAGACGCACCAGGCGGCGGTGTAGTTGACGAAGACCGGACGCCCCTCGGCCCGCAGTTCGGCCAGCCGCGCGGGACTGTAGGGCTCATACGGCACCTCCGCCTTGCTGGCGGTTGCGGCCGCCCCCTCGGTTCCTGCGAGGGCATAGCCGGGACCGACGGCGGCAAAGATCGCGCCGGCCGCAAGCACGGCGGCGCTGGCGACGAGCGCGAGGGGGCGGCGGCCGAGCGCCGAGGCCCGTTGCGCCGCGCCGGCCAGCCAGGCGGCGAGCGCAACCACGATGGCGGCCCCCAGCACGCGGATCAGCGCGTCGGACCCCGCCTGCACCGTCAGCACCCAGACCAGCCAGGCCGCGGCGGCGTACATCGGGAAGGCCAGCGCCTTGCGGAAGACATCCATCCAGGGACCCGGGTTGGGCAGGCGGTCGAGCAGGGCCGGCGCGAAGGCCACCAGGACGAAGGGCGCCGCGAAGCCGATCCCAAGCGCGGCGAACACCACCAGAGCGGCGATCGGCGTCTGGGTCAGCGCCCAGCCCAGCGCCGGCCCCATGAAGGGCGCCGTGCAGGGCGCGGCCACGACCACCGCGAGCGCGCCGGTGAAGAAGGCGCCGGCGAGGCCGCCCTTGGTGGCGAGGCCGGAGCCCACGCCCTGCAGCGAGGTTCCCATCTCGAACAGGCCGGATAGGTTGAGCGCCACCGCCAGGATCAGCAGGGCGAGGACCGCCACCACCGGCGGCGACTGCAGCTGGAAGCCCCAGCCGATGGCCGAGCCCGCCGCCTTCAGCGCGATCAGCAGTCCGGCCAGCGCCAGGAAGGTCGCCAGCACGCCGGCGCCGAACGCCAGGCCCTGGCGCCGTGCCTCGGCGTGCGCCCCACCGCCATGGCCGGCCAGCGAGGCCGCCTTCATGGCCAGGATCGGGAACACGCAGGGCATCAGGTTGAGGATCAGGCCGCCAACGAGGGCGAAGAAGGCCGCCGAGACGAGGCCGAGATCGCCGCTGCCGCCTCCGCCCGCGACCCTGGCCGGCGGCGGGCCAAGGCCCGCGGCGCCGGCCGGCGGCGCGCCGGGCGCGGCGGCGATCTCATAGGCCTTGCCGCCCACGCTGAGCACGCCGGTCAGCGTCGTGGGCGGGGTCGCGCCCTGGAAGTCGTAACCCGGGGTCAGGGTCAGGGTCAGGCCCTGCGGCCCCCGCTCGACGATCTGCGGCCGGGCGTGATCGATGACCGTGGACTGGTAGGGATAGAAATAGGCCTCGGCCATGTCGGCGCCCTTCAGCGCCGCGCCGGTGACGGCCAGCGCGAGCCCCCCAGGGCGCTTCTCGAACACGGCGGTCAGGTCCGAGGGCTTCGGCGCGGCGGCGAGGCTGGCGGCGATCGGCCCGGCCCACTTGGCGTCCGGCGCGCCAGGCGCCGCAGCGACCGGCAGGGTCAGCGTCAGGGTCCCGTCTTCCGGCACGCAGATGTCGGCGCAGACCAGGAAGCTGGCCCCCGCGGTCAGGGTGACGCTCTGGCCGGCCCTGGCGCTGGCCGGGACGGTCAGCGTCATCGGCAGCAGCACCTCGCCCGTATAGCCATAGTTGACCAGCGGTCCCACCGGTAGGCGATGCGGGGTGGGCCAGGTGAATTCGGAGACCGACCAGCCCGCGGGCAGGGTCCACTTGAGCCGGGTGGGCTCGCCGCTGTCGCCTGGATTGCGCCAGTAGGTGTGCCAGCCCTTTTGGATCTGCTGGCGAAGGGCGATGTGGACCGTCTGGCCGGGCGCGAACGCTTGCGTCTCCGACACCAGCTCTGCGGTGAGGTGTCCGGTGTTGACCGGCTGGGCGAGAGCCTGGCCCGAAACCGCAAGGGCGAGGATCAAGCCTGCCAGAAACCGTATCATCGCTGCACTCTTCCCGTCGGTTGTCGCCGCTATATGGCAAGCCTGAGCGTCACGCGCAAAGCGAGGCTCGACTTAAGGCGCCGCGGCTGGCCATCATCCTTGCAAGCTGTTCGTTCCCACGTGAGGATTCGTTACCCGTGCCAGCCGCTTTCGACGACATCCAGATCGGTCAGGTGGTGTCGCTGGGCGCGGCCGCGGTGGAGCCCAAGGCTCTGGAGTTGTTTGTCGGGGCCTTCACGCCCGGCTGGGCGCTTGATCGCGGCGCCCCTGACGCCATGGTCTATGCGATCTGGGCCAAGCTCGACGCGCTCTCCCACACCGACTGGCCGCAGACCAAGCGCCTGGGGGTCGATGCGCTCCGATGGGTGCGCAACCCGCCGGTCGGGGAACTGCTGCGCGGGCGCATGACCATCATGGCCAAGGACCCGGTGGGCGAGGGCAAGGGGATCATCATCGCCCAGCACGACCTGCTGGATGAGGCAGGCCGGCTGGTGTTCTCGTGCCTGACGCGGAGCGTGTTCGCCCGCGGCTAGACCGGTCTAGCCGTTCGCGGCGTCCGGAACCTGCGGCGCGCGGGCGAGCGCGATCGCCACCAGTCGGTCCCAGCCGACCAACGACAGCAGGTGGGCATAGATCTGGGCCAGCGCGCCGTTGTCGCGCAGCTCGATGATCTTGGCGGCAGGCAGCGCATTAAGCTTGTCTTCCGACACGCCGAAGTAGTCGGCGATCTTCTGCGGTTCGCCGGCCGTACCGTCCGGGTTGGTCGGGGTGAAGTTCGCGACCTTGGACTCGAACAGATCGTTGTCCTTCAGGAGCTGCACGAAGCTCATCGTGCGCTGGCGCTCGACCTCGAAGTTGTTGCAGAACTCGATGCAGTTCTTCGTGTACTCGCTGGGCTCTTTGCCTTCGAAGAAGGGCATGTCGCCGCCGTCCACGATGAACTCCGCCTTGCGGTCGATGCACAGCACCATCTGCTGGCCGGTGGAGTCGTTGGCGAAAACGAACGGATAGCGCCGCACGTAGGCCGGGATGTAGACGCCCGGCTCGAACAGGCCGTTGTCCTGCACAAACATGTTCTCGCCGGCGTTCAGGCCCATGACGGCGATCGGCAGCTTCTCATCGCCCACAAAGATGATCGGGCCGGTCACCGCGGCCAGCGGGAACTCGCCGACGGTCAGCGGGATGGCGTGGCCGGCCTTGGCGAAGGCGAAGGGGCCGTCCATGCGCTTCACGCCAAGCTTGCCATGCGTTTCCGGCGAAAGCGGCTCGGGCTGCGAATAGAACAGGACGTTGCCGGTGATCTGGCCAAGGCCGGGCTGGGCGGTGTTGGTCATTTAGCGCCTTCAGAATTTCGTTGGGCGCGACGGTCTCGAAGGACCGCTCTGCGCGCGAGGTGGCCGCTTCTAGCCGATAGAGGGCAGGCCCGCAAATGCACTCCCTTGCCCGCGCCGCCAGCCTCTTCGCTTGCGCGCCTTCGACCGACGGGCTTCAATCTTCGGATAATCGACAAGGCCGACCGGACAACACGGATCGGCCGCCCATTTTCGGAGGAATTTTCATGGCCATCTTTTACCCGGACATCCTGGAGCAGAAGACCGCGGCGCGGACCTTCACCTACGGCGACAAGGACGTGATGCTGTACGCGCTGGGCGTTGGCATGAGCCACGATCCGATGGACGAGCGCGAGCTGGCGTTCACCTACGAGAAGAACCTCAAGGTCATTCCAACCGCCGCCACGGTGCTGTCCTCGGCCATGGGCCGGCCGGCGCGCGGCGCCGACCAGGTCGAGCAGAAGCCCGGCCACCGGCCGAGCCAGATCAATTTCCTGATGGTCGTGCATGGCGAGCAGAAGGTGGAGCTGCACAAGCCCCTGCCGGCGTCGGGGACTTTCACCGCCCAGGGCCGCACGATCGGCGCCTATGACAAGGGCAAGGACAAGGGCGCGGTGATCTACAACGAGACCGTTTGGACCGACGAGGCCGGCGAAAAGGTCGCCACCCTCACCGGCTCGACCTTCGCCCGCGGCGACGGCGGGTTCGGCGGCCCTTCCGAAGGCGCGCCTGAGCCGCACCAGCGGCCGGACCGCAAGGCCGACCTATCCGTGGATATCTCGACCCGCGAGGACCAGGCCCTGCTCTACCGGCTGAACGGCGACCGCAACCCGCTCCACTCCGATCCGGATAGCGCCAAACGCTCCGGCTTCCCCCGGCCGATCCTGCACGGGCTCTGCACCTACGGCATCACCTGCCGCGCCGTGCTGCAGGCGATCACGGGCTACGACCCCGACCAGATCCTCAGCCACCAGGCCCGGTTCTCGGCCCCGGTCTTCCCGGGCGACGTCATCACGGTCGACCTTTGGACGGACGGCCGGAACATCTCCTTCGAGGCCCGGGTCTCGGCGCGCAACGTCACCGTGATCAAGAACGGCCTGACGGTGCTTCGCGGCTAGTCAGCGGCGCGTCGCCACGAACACGACGTGAGCTCGCAGGGGGTGATCCTCTGCGAGCTGCGGATGCAGGAAGTCGCGGCCCGGGTCGCGGGTCATGCCGATCCGCTGCATGACCGCCTGCGAGCGCAGGTTGTTGTAGGCTGTGAAGGCGATGATTTCAGGGACGTCGAGGTTGGCGAACCCCCAGGCGAGCGCGGCGGACGCGCCTTCGGTGGCCAGGCCGTGTCCCTGAACGTCCGGCGACAGCCGCCAGCCCATCTCGACGCAGGGACCGGGCGGCTGATCCAGCACCCGCAGCCCGATCATGCCCGCCAGCAGGCCATCCGCCTTCCGCTCCGCCGCCCAGAAATCGAAGCCGCGCTCGGCGATGTTGGCGTTGATGCGGTCCAGTGTCTGATCGCTTTCGGCGCGCGTACGCACGCCGCCCAGCCAGTCGCCGACGCGCGGGTCGGCGTTGATGGCCGCGAAGGCCTCACGGTCCTCGTCGCGGAACGGCCGTAGGATCAGGCGTTCGGTCTCGATCAAACGGGCCGGCCCTGCGTCAGCGCCCCATAGAGGTCGGGCCGGCGGTCACGGAAGAAGCCCCAGGCCGCGCGATGGGTCGCCAGGAAATCAAGGTCGAACTCCGCCGACAGCACGCCCTGGTCGTCGCGCCCGAGAGCAGCGACCAGATCGCCGCGATGGTCGGCGATGAAGCTCGAGCCATAGAACTGCTGGCCCCCGTTGGGATAGCCGTCCCACGGCTCGAAGCCGATACGGTTGGCGCCCACGACGGGGATCACGTTGGACACCGCATGGCCCTGCATTGCGCGCCGCCACGGCTGGGCGGTGTCCAGCGACGCGTCATGCGGCTCGGAGCCGATGGCGGTGGGATAGAGCAGCACCTCGGCGCCCATCAGGGTCATGGCGCGGGCGGCCTCCGGGTACCACTGGTCCCAGCAGATGCCGGTCCCGATGCGGCCGAAGCGGGTGTCCCAGACCTTGAAGCCGGTGTCCCCGGGCCGGAAGTAGTACTTCTCCTGGTAGCCTGGGCCGTCGGGGATGTGGCTCTTGCGGTAGACGCCCATCGGCGACCCGTCGGCGTCGATCATCACCAGGCTGTTGAAGTAGTGCGGGCCCTCGCGCTCGAAAATCGAGATCGGCAGGACAACGCCCAGTTCGGCGGCCAGTGGGGCCAGCGCTGTGACACACGGATGGTCACGCCAGGGGTGGGCCTCCTTGAACCAGCGCTCCTCCTGGGTGACGCAGAAGTAGGGGCCCTGGAACAGCTCGGACGGCAGGATGACCTGCGCGCCCTTGCCCGCCGCCTCGCGGATGAAGCCGGCGGTCTTGGCGATATTGGCCTTCAGGTCCGTGTCGTAGGAGGTTTGGATCGCCGCGACGGTGAGCTTGCGGGTCATGCCGGCTCCTGCTGGGTGATGCAGTGGAACGACCCGCCGCCTGTGAGGATCGCCATCGACGGCAGGCCTATCACTTTGCGGCCGGGAAACAGGTGCTCCAGCGCCTGGACGGCGAAGTCGCCGGGCCGCTCCGCATAGATGGGCACGATGATGGCGGTATTGGCGATCAGGAAGTTCATGTGGCTGGCCGGCACGCAGTCACCGTCCGGGCCGTCGATCCAGCCGGGCGACGGGATGCGCATCACCTTCAGCGTGCGGCCCGCCGCGTCGGTCATGCCATGCAGGCGGTGGGCGGCGTCGTCATAGGCCTTGGCGTTGGGGTCGCCCTTGCCCCAGGAGACGGGCACAGCCACGACGCCGGGCGCGACAAAGCGGGCAAGGTTGTCCACGTGGCCGTCGGTGTGATCGTTGACCAGGCCATCGCCCAGCCACAGGACCTTCTTCGCGCCCAGCGCCTGGGCCAGCGCGGCCTCGGCGGCGGCCTCGGTCCAGCCGGGGTTGCGGTTGGGGTTCAGCACGCACTGACCGGTGGTCAGCAACGTGCCCTCACCGTCGTGGTCGACCGCGCCGCCTTCCAGGATGAAGTCGTGGCGGTTGAGCGCGACGCCGGCCGCCGTGGCGATCTGCCCGGCCACGGTGTCGTCGTGGTCCATCTCGAACTTGCCGCCCCAGCCGTTGAACCGGAAGCCCTGGGCGCGACCATCAGAGGTGAAGATCGGGCCAGTGTCGCGCAGCCAGATATCGCCGAAGGCGCCGGGGACGATCTCCACGCCGGCCACGTCGCCCAGCATCGCCCGCGCGTCCGCCTCGCCCGCCGCAGAGCCGGTCATCAGGCGTACCCGCTCGCCGCCGGGACCCGCGAGGTTGCGCGCCAGGGTCGCCACCTCGCCCTGGGCCGCGGGAAGGTCGTCCTGCCAAAGCTCCGCATGGCTGGGAAAACCCAGCCACATGGCCCGGTGCGGCGCCCACTCGGCGGGTACGGTGAAAGTCATCCAGCCCTCATGAATTCAGCGCGCGGAAATGGGTCCGGGCGGGCGGTCCGTCAAGCACACAACGAAAAAGGGCGGCCCGCGAAGGCCGCCCTTTCCGTAGGTCGTCTGCGTTGCAGGTCTAGAAATCGACGTGCAGCGAGAACTGGTAGCTCCGGGGCGAGCCCAGCGCGTAGGTCGGGTTCAGGCCCGCCTGCGCCACGGCGCCGGTGGTCTGGTTGAGCACCGCGATCGCGTTGTTCGTCGAGGAGATCGAACCGAAGTACTTCTTGTCGGTCAGGTTCTTCACGTTGGCCTGGAGGTAGACCCGATCGCCGCCCAGGTAGGGCAGCTTGATGCGAACGTCCGCATCCCAGGTCGTGTAGGCCTTGGCCACCTGATCGTTCACGTCGGTCGCGAAGCGCTTGCCGACGTACTTCATCTGGACCGCGGCGCTGATCGCGTCGGTCATATCCCAGGTGACGCGGTTGAAGGACTGCCACTTGGCCGTTTCGGCGATCCGCTTGCCGGCGATCGGCAGGAAGGCGCCGCCGGTCAGCGGACTGTTCTTCTTAACTTCGCTGTCGTTGTACGAAATGTTGCCCGTGTAGTTCACGACCGGGGTCGCCTGCCACACCAGGCCGACGTCGAAGCCGCGGATGTCGGCGCTGCCGATGTTGCGGTCGATGGAAACGCCCAGAAGCTGGTCGAAGGAACTGGCGATGCGGTTCTTGAACTTGGTGTCGTAGAGCGCCAGTGTCGCCTGGACCGTCGCCGAGCTGTAGCGGTAGCCGATGTCGATCGCGTCAGTGGTTTCCGGCTGCACGCCCGGGTTCTGCAGCGAGCCGTCCGCAGCGCGGGTGACCGTGTAGAGATTGTCGGTCCGCGGCGAGGAGAAGCCCTTCACGTAGCTGGCGTAGACGCTGTGGTTCTCGGTCAACCGGTAGGTGACGCCCACGTTCGGCAGCACTTTGTCGTACTTCAGGGTCTTGGAGTACGGCTTGACGTAGTTGTTGTTGTTGCCGGCGAAGGTCACGTTGCCGTTGGCCAGGGTCGTGGCGATCGGCTGGGTGGTGCAGAGCACGCTGGCCGAGCCGTTCTGCGAGAAGCAGAACTGGTTCAGTTCGCGCTTGAAGTAGGGCGCGCGCACGCCGGCCCGCAGTTCCAGCTTGTTGTCGGCGAAGCGGCCGACGTACTCGGCGGCGAACATGTTCAGTTGGGCGACCGAGTAGCGGTCGCGGCCACGGATGAAGCTGCCGTCGTTGGTGGCGACTTTTGCGCCCTG
>JBBREC010000051.1:0-21399 GCA_038203295.1 Caulobacterales bacterium | reverse complement strand
TCACGGCCACAACCATGGGCGCCTCGCCGGTGCTGGTGGTCAACGGCCCGATCCGCCAACGCATCGGCATGAACATGAAGCTGGCTGCGCTGGGCAATGGTAACCGGGCCAACGCCACCATCGGCCGGGCGCTTCGACTGGTCGTCCGCAACGTCGGCGGGGCCCGGCCTGGCGGCGTGGACCGCTCCACGCTTTCGAGCCCGTTGAAGTTCACAATGTGCTTTCCGGAGTGGGAGGAAGGCTCGCCGTGGGAGCCCCTCCACGTGGAGCGGGGCTTCCGACGGGAGGACTCGGTCGTGACGGCCTTCGCCATGACCAGCGGCCCGGTCCAGATCGTGGACCAGGAGTCGCGCGGGCCCGACCAGATCGCCGGCACACTGGGCCTTGGTCTCGAGGGGATGTTCCTGTCCAAGATTCACCGGATGCCGGTCGACGCCCTGCTGGTGGTCTGCCCCGAGCACGTCCACACTCTGCTGAGCGACGGCGCCTATTCCAAGGCCCGGCTGCGTGAGCGCATCCAGGCGGTCACCTCGCGGCCGTTGCGCGAAATGGTTGCGAATGAAGTCTCGGGCGCCGGGATTTCACTGGCTTCCGCAGCCAAGATGACCGAGGCCCAACTCGCGACCCCGGCTCCCAAGTTCGCCAATGAGAAGCATATCCACATTGTGGTGGCGGGCTCCGAGGCGGGCAAATTCTCGGCCGCATTCCATGGCTGGGTCACGGGCGCGGCTGGTTCGGCGGTCGTATCCCGGAAAATCGAATGCTGATAGAAGCAGCGCTCTGTTTCGGAGGATGTCGATGACAACCATTCTGGATCCCACTGACGAGCGCGTCCCTGTCGCGCGCCAGATCACCCCTCGAACCGGCGGGATCTCCGGCGTTATCGGGCTGCTGGATATCAGCAAGCCGCGCGGCAACGTCCTGCTGGACGAACTCCAGACCTTGCTCGGCGCCCGCTACCCGGAGGTCGAGATCCGGCGCTACGCGAAGCCCACCTTCGCCAAGCCGTGCCCGTCAGACCTGCGCCTGAAGATCAAGGCTGAATGCGACGTCCTGGTGGAAGCCCTCGCCGATTGAGGATCATGCACGACGTGCAGTTTGCACGACACTGTGTGGTTCGAGATCCAGGGTCTCCCCGCCGTTTCAATCGCCTCCAGCGAATTCGCTGAAGCCGCCGAGGTCCAGCGCAAGGCGCTGGGGATGGAGGGCGCGCGTTTTGTCCTGGTCGAACACCCGATCCAGGACGCGACCGATGAAGCGATGCGCGCAAAAGCCAGGGCCGTCGTGGATTCCGTGATCGCGGCACTATCGGTCTGAAACCGCCATCGTTGCGGCGAAAGCCTTCTATCAGGCGTCGGCAGCCGTCGCTGATGATCCTCACCAGAACTGCCGTAAGCGCACGCCCAGGGCCGTTGGTGGATGAAGGAGGGATCCGAACAAGTTGGTCGTCCATGGTGGGCGGACAGGACCCACCGTCGGGGCGGGGAATTCTCGCCGGCGGCCGGCAGGAACTGCGCCGGACTTGCCGCGCTGGTGATCTTGGGGAGGTGAGTCAGAGACCAATTGTGATCTGACTGTTCCCACCCCCATTCTTCCGGTGGGCTGACACTCCGAAATTCCCGGGCCACACTCGCCGGCGCGCCGAACATCGGCGGCTTAAGGAATAGGGGAGAGCGGATGTTTTCGCACATCATGGTCGGCACGAACGACCTCGACCGAGCCAAGACGTTTTATGACGCGCTGCTGGGTACTCTCGGCGTGCCGCCGGCGCGGGTGGACGGCCACCGGATCTTCTACATGACCCCGACGGGCGTCTTCTCGGTCTCCAAGCCGATCGACGGCAAGCCGGCCACCGTGGCCAACGGCGGCACCATCGGCTTCGCCTGCACCTCTTCCGAACAGGCCGACGCTTGGCACGCGGCCGGCATCGCCAACGGCGGAACGACCTGCGAGGAGCCTCCCGGTGTCCGCCAGGGCAGCGTCGGCAAGCTCTACCTCGCCTATCTGCGCGATCCGGACGGCAACAAGCTCTGCGCCCTGCAGCGGATGGGCTGACTAGGAGGCGGGGCCTTCCTAGAGTCTGGTGCGCAGCGTCAGGAGCTCTGGGAAGAACCCGCCATCCAGGGCGCGCGCCAGATAGGGCGCGCCGGACGAGCCGCCGGTGCCCCGCTTGAATCCGATGATCCGCTCCACGGTCTTCAGGTGCGAGAAGCGCCACTGCTGGAAGCGGTATTCCACGTCGACCAGCTTCTCGCCAAGTTCGTAGAGATCCCAGTGCGCCTCGGCGTTGCGATAGACGCCGATCCAGGCTGCCTCGACCCCCTCATGCGGTTCATAGGGCTGGGTCCAGTCGCGCTGCAGACGCTCGGGCGGCACTTCGATCCCCCGGCGGGCCAGCAGCCGCAGACTTTCGTCATAGAGGCTGTGTTCGTGCAGCGCCGCGGTCAGGCGGGCGTGCGCTTCCGGGTCGCCGTTATGCACGGCGATCAGGGCCGCGTTCTTGGCGCCCAACAGGAACTCGAACAGCCGGTACTGGTGCGACTGGAATCCCGAGCTCGGCCCCAGGCTGTCGCGAAACTTGGCGTAGTCGGCCGGAGTCATGGTGGCCAGGACCTCCCACGACTGGATCATCTGGGCCTGCACCCGCGCGACCCGTGACAGCATCTTGAAGGCCGGCTCCAGGTCGTCGTCGCGGATCTGACGGCGGGCGCCCTCCAGCTCGTGCAGGCACAGCTTCATCCACAGTTCCGAGGCCTGGTGCATGACGATGAAGAGCAGTTCGTCGTGAGCCCCCGACATGGGCGCCTGAGCCTCCAGGATGCGCCCCAGCTGCAGGTAGCTGCCGTAGGTGGTCTTGCCCTTGAGGTCCCATTGCACCCCGGCCAGCAGTTCTTCCGGAAGTTTGCTCGTCATCCTCTGGTCTCCGGCACATCTGAAACGCTATGAGTGGTGTCGCAGTCGGCCCGGTGAGACGCCGACGCGAAGGGGATGAACGCGCTATGCACTATTCGCAACTGAATCAGGCCTGGGCGGAACTGACCGGCGCCGGCGCGCCGTTCGAGGTAACCGAGATCGAGGTGCGGGGCGCCAAGCTTCGCACATTCAAGAACGCGCCGCCCAACGTGCGGGCGATCTGGCTGTCGACCGCCGCCTACGGGCCGCGCGACTATCTCGTCTATGAGGACGAGCGGATTACCTATGCCCAGGCCCACGTGATGGTGGCCTCGATCGCCAGCTGGATGGCGGCCCAGGGCGTGAAACCGGGCGACCGGGTGGCCATCGCCATGCGCAACTATCCAGAGTGGATGCTGATCTACTGGGCCTGCGCCTGCACGGGGGTGGCCGTGGTGGGCATGAACGCCTGGTGGACCTCGGCCGAGATGGCTTTCGGCCTGGCCGACGCCAGGCCGAAGATCCTGTTCGCCGACGCCGAACGGATCGCCCGACTCGAGGGACAGCCCGGGATGCTGGCCGACGCCCTGCTGGTCGCCACGCGCACAGACAAGCTTCCCGAGGGCGCCATTCCGTGGACCCAGGTGATCGCCCACGGCGGCGACATGCCCGACATCGCGGTCGATCCCGACGCCGACGTCTGCATCTTCTACACTTCGGGCACGACCGGCTTTCCGAAGGGCGCGCAGCTCACCCATCGGGGCTGCGTCTCCAACCTGTTCAACATGATATTCTCCGGCCAGGTGCAGACCCTCGCCACTCAGCGGGCGACCGGCGTCGTCCCGGACCCGGCGGCGCCGGTTCCGATTCCGGTGACCCTGATCACCACCCCGCTGTTCCACGTCACCGCCAACAACTGCGCGGCCTATGCGACCACCGCGGCCGGCGGGAAGATGATCCTGATGTACCGCTGGGACGCTGGCGAGGCCCTGAAGCTGGTGGAGCGCGAGGGGATCACCTCGGTCAGCGGCGTGCCGGTGATGGCGCGCGAGTTGATCACCCATCCGGATTTCGCCAAATACGACACCTCCACCCTTTTGAGCGTCGGCGGTGGGGGCGCGCAATTGCAACCCGATCTTGTGGCCAAGATCGACGCGGCGGTCGCCACGGCGCGGCCCAACACGGGCTACGGCATGACCGAGACCTGTGGGATCATCACCGCGGTGGCCGGCGACTTCTTCACCGACAAGCCGTCGAGTTGCGGCCGCGCCATGCCGACCTTCGAGACCCGCATCATCCGCGACGACGGCGCCGAGGCCGCCCCGGGCGAACCGGGGGAGCTGTGGGTGCGCGGCGCGCCGGTGATCAAGGGCTACATCAACCGCCCGGAGGCGACCGCAGAGAGCATCACCGACGGCTGGCTGCACACCGGCGACGTGGCCCGCATCGACGAGGACGGCTTCATCTTCCTGGTCGATCGCAAGAAGGACATGGTCCTGCGCGGTGGCGAGAACATCTACTGCGCCGAAGTGGAGGCCGCGATCCACCAGCATGCCGGCGTCGCCGAATGCTGCGTTTTCGGCGTGCCGGACGACCGGCTGGGTGAGGAGGTCGGCGTGGCCATGGTCCTGCTGCCCGGCGAGACGCTGGACGCCACGGGCCTGCGAAAGCACCTTGAGGCCCTGATCGCGCGGCACAAGGCGCCGCGGTATGTCTGGTTCATGGACACGCCCCTGCCCCGCAACGCCAGCGGCAAATTCCTGAAACGCGAGCTGCGGGAAAGCCTGAAGATCACCAACGCGAGCTGACGGGAGCGAAAGACGGCGGCAAGCCCTTCGCTCAGGTGTCGAAGGCCCCATATGAGGGGCCAACCTGAGCCCTGGAGAAACGCCTTGTCCCTGTCCCTCTACGAAGCTTCGATCCCGGTCTATATCCGGACGCTCAAGAACCTCGACTCCTTCCTCGACAAGGCCGTGGCCCACGCCAAGGAAACCGGGACCGACCTGTCGACCTACACCGACGCTCGGCTGATCGAGGACATGCATCCCCTGCCCCGCCAGATCCACATGGCCAGCGACGCGGCCTAGGGCGGCGCCGCGCGGATCGCCGGCATCGAGGCGCCCGCAATGCCCGACGTTGAGGTGACGATCCCCGACCTGAAGAGCCGGATCGCCAAGACCATCGCCTTCCTGGAGACCATCACGCCGGAACAGGTGGACGGCGACGATGAGCGCAACATCGAGCTCAAGCTGCCCAACCGCATCATGAACTTCACGGCGAAAGCGTTCCTGCTGACCTTCTCGATGCCTAACTTCATGTTTCACGTGACCACCGCCTACGCCCTGCTGCGCAGCAAAGGTGTGCCGATCGGCAAGATGGACTTCCTGGCCGGCGGCCAGACCGTCTAGCGCATTATGGTTCTCCCGCGCCTGCCCCTTGGCGGCGCGGGGGGATCGCGCTCTAGTGTCCCCGCGCTTGCGAGCGAATGTTCGGCCGCGGATGGCGGAGCGCGTCAGGGGGGATGACAGGATGACAGGCAAAAGAGTTTCCAAACTTGGGTTCGGCGCGGTCGCTGCGGCGGTGTTGGCCGGACTGATAGGTGTAGGGACCACCGGCCTCTCCAGCCGCGCCCACGCGCAGGCTCAGGCGAGCCAGAAGCTGGACATCGGCGAAGGTCTGTACCGGCTCGGCTGCGCGGGGTGCCACGACAACCCCGAGGCCAGCCGTGCGCCATCGCTGGCGACGCTGAAGGCGATGCGGTTCCAGACGATCACATTCGCCCTCACAGACGGGAAGATGAAGGCCATAGGGGCCGGCATGTCGGCTGCTGAGCGGACGGCAGTGGCCAGCTGGCTGACCGGCGGCGCCGCGCCCACGCAAGATACCTGGACCGGCGCGATGGCCTGCCCCGCAAGGCGCAGCAGCGTGAACCTGAAGGGCGCGCCAACCATCGCCACCTTCGGTTTTGACCGTTCCAACAGCCGTAATTTGAGCGCCAAGCAGGCGGGTCTGACAAAGACCCAGCTGGGTGACATGGAACTAGCCTGGGCGATCGCTTTCCCTGGCGCGACCACAATGCGGGCGCAGCCCGCCATCGTCGGCGACAATCTGTTCCTGCCGGTGGCGGACTCCGGCGCGATGTACGCCTTCGACATCTCCGATCCGAAGAAACCCTGTCTGGAGTGGAGCTATCAGACACCCGGCGGCGCGCCGCTGCGCACCAGCGCGGCCTATGGCGTCATCCGTGACGGTACGCCGGTGCTGGCGTTCGCGGGCCTGGACAGCCGCGTCTATCTCCTCGACGCGCGGACCGGCAAGCCGATCTGGACCCGCCAAGTGGGCAGCTACAAATACTCCATGACCACCGGAACGCCGACGGTCACCCGCGACCGGATCATTGTGCCGGTCGCCCAGTTCGAGATCATGGTCGGCGCACAGAACACCGAAATCTGCTGCACCAACCATGGCTACATCCTGTCGCTCGATCCCAGGACCGGCAAGCAGCAGTGGCGCTACGACACGATGCAGGACGCCAAGCCGATCCGTGACCGGGGCGACGGCAAGATGCTGCTGGGACCTTCCGGCGCGCCGATCTGGAATTCGCCGGTCGTCGATGAAAAGCGCGGCCTGATCTATTTCGGCACCGGGGAAAGCAATTCGCCGCCGGCGCACCGCAACACCGACGCCCTGATCGCCATCCGCCTGGCCGACGGCAAGGAAGTCTGGAGCCACCAGGCGACGGGCGAGGACATCTTCCTCTCGGGCTGCGGGCCCAATCCAAAGCCCACCCAACTGAACTGCGTCAAGGAGACGGTTTATCGCGACGTAGATTTCGGCGCTTCACTGATCCTGGCGAAGCTCGGGACCGGCCGTGAGGTGGTGCTGGCGGGACAGAAATCAGGCACGCTCTGGGCGCTGGACCCCGCGAGCGGCAAGGTCCTCTGGAGGCGCGGTCTTGGCACGGGCGGCGCGCTCGGCGGCATCCATTGGGGTATCGCATACGACCGGGACACGGTGTTCGCAGCGATCACCAATCCGGGCCGCAGCCTGCCAAACGAGACGGTCCCGCCGGAGATCAGGCCCGGCGTCTACGCGGTCGACGCCGGGACCGGCGCGATCCGGTGGGCGTTCCACAACACGGGCGACTGTCCGCCGCCGCCGCAGCCGGGTCGCTTCTCCCCCTGCGAACGGGGGCTGGGCATGTCCGCCGCCACGACCCTGATCGACGGGACGGTGATCCAAGGCAGCCTGGACGGCTGGCTGCACGTTCTGGACGGCCGCGACGGCCACGAGATGTGGAAGTTTAACACGGCCCAGAGCTTTCCGACCCTGAACGGCGTCCCCGGCAAGGGCGGCGCCATCGACGCGGCGTCTGTCGCGGCGGGCGGCGGCCTTCTGTTCGTGAACTCCGGCTACGGAATGTTCGGCCAGACGCCGGGCAACCTGTTCCTGGCGTTCAGACCAAAGGGACGGTAGGCGGCGCGACCGCGACGAAGCCGTGAGCGGCCTCCAGGTCGCGGCCACCACGCGCGATCAGGACGACCTGTTCCAGGCGGGAGAAGCCCACCACCGCGGCGCATAGCCAGAGCCACCCCTGCCAGCCCGTGATGGCGATGGCGGGCCACAGGCTGAACAGGAGGACCGCACCTAGCTTGGCCGACCAGACGTGGAACATCATCGCCCGGCGGGTCATCGCCCACGATACGACGAGGTAGAGGATCGGACCGCCGAACAGGATCGCGCAGGCCAGCCACTGGCGGGCGACCAGATCCGGAAAGGCCAGCGCCAGGAAACCCAGGATCGCCAGCGAGAACAGGTTGTCGACCACCGCGTCCAGCTGGGCCCCGAAGGCCGAGGACTGCCTGAACCGCCGGGCCAGCCAGCCATCGGCCAGGTCGGTAAGGGCGGCGGCGGCGTAAAGAGCCAGGGCCGCGGTGGCGCGCCCGGCCACCAGCAGGGCGAAGATTGGGACGATGGCCAGGCCGCGTGAGAGGGTGACCAGGTTGGCCGGTTTGAGCCTCCCGTTCTCGATGATCAGCCGTCGCGGATCAAAGCCCATCGGCCGCGTCCGCCGGAAGCTCGCGCAGGCGCCGGACGCCAGGCCCGTTCAGTAGCGCGTCCAGTGGAAACGCATTGCCGTGCATGGGACACACCAGCTCGTCGCGTTCGTTGAGGTAGCCGAACTTCAGGGGCCCGCCGCGATGCGGGCAGTGGTTGGGCACCAGGAAGAGCTCGTCGTCGCGCGAGACCACGAAATAGTCCACGCCATCGCGAACGATCGGCGGAAGGTCGCGGCCGATCCAGGCGCCGCTCATGGGATTACCCGGCCGATGGTGGCGGGGGGGAACGCGGCCAGGTCGCGGGCGTCATTCAAGGCCCCGATCGCGCCGACCTGCACCCTGCGGCCGGCCAACGGCTCGAGGTCCGACGATGGCGTGACCGCACGACCGGGCGGATCGCGGACGTCATGATCGATCCCCCAGGACACGCCGGCGGCGGCCTCGAAAGCCCGGGAGACGCCCAGCAGGTGATCGCCGGCCTTGGCGAACACAGTGCGCGTCAGCTCGGCGCCAGCGATAACTTCCGCGCCAACCTCTGCGCCGAAACGGGTCACCAAAGGGCTCACCACCTCGTCGACGATCATGCGGCTGTGGTGCACGTCGATGTGGGCGTGCTCGCCGAAATAGCGCGCGTCTACGTTGGGATTGAAGCGGGTCAGGTAGCGGTAATGACTGTGAGTCGAGCGCTGGTAGGCGGCCTCCGCGTACAGCAGGAAGCCGATCTGCCGGAAGACGTTGCCGGGGTTCTGGAACAGCCAGTGGATGACGTTGTGCAGCCGCACCGCCTCGGTGTCGAAGAGCGGCCAGTAGCCGTTGTACTCGTCATCGAGGCCGAACCCCCGCATGGCCGCGCGGTAGAGAATCGAGTGCTTCTTGCCGTGAGCGCCGTAGCCGAATTCGTCGATCAGGATGCGGAACAACGCTGACTGTGGCTCGCCGAACTCACCGACCACGCCCAGCGCTGAAGCCGAGGCCTCCGCCAGCAGATCCGGCGAGGATTGCACAAGGAAATTCCGGTAGTGGTCATCGCGGTGGGGCGCCGCGGCCAGCCAGGCGGTGAACGGGTTCTCAGGGCCGCCGCGGATGTCGGCCAGCATGGCGACGATATAGGCCCCGGCGTCCGAGCCCCTGCCCTCGTCCAGCATCGGCGCGATCAACTCGGCTTCCAGGCCCGGGCGCAACGCGTCGAGCGCCTGGACGCGGGCGGGGTCGTAGTGGCGCTGCATGGGACCGCGCAGGCCGCCGCCGGGCGCCGCGCTGGGGAGGAGCACATAGCGGGCCTGATAGGCGCGCATGAGCGTCTGGTGCTTCACGTAAAGGGCCAGCGCGGCATCGCCTTCGACGGCGACGTCGACACGGCTGTCGTAGACCGCCGGGGGGGTCGGCTCGCTGATTGGCCCCGCATTCATGCCGCGGCCGCGCGGGAGTAGATTGAGACCCCGATCCCGCCCTTCACGAACCAATCGTCGAGCTTCCAGCGCGAGACGCCCAACGGGCCACCGGGCCTCGGCGCAAGGGTCAGATAGGTGGGCGCCTCGGGATCGCCAGAGATGATCGGGATGTGCTTGATGATGATCCTGGTGACCAGGTCCTGACCGAACAGGCTGTGCAGCAGTGTCGAGCCACCCTCGACGATGAGGCGTTTCACGCCGCGTACGTCGAGTATCGCCATGAGGCTGGGCAGGTCGACCTCGTGCTCGCCGCAGGTCACCACCTCGACTCCGGGCTTGGCGGCCAGCGCTTGTTTGGTTTCGGGGTTTGCGCGCTTCGAGGTCGCCACCAGGGTGGGGAGGCCGTCGTTCAACAGCGCCGACTCCAGCGGGATCAGCCCGTCTGACGAAGGCACGATCCGCCAGGGGCTTTTGCCCGCCGCGTGTCGGACGGTCAGCAGTGGATCGTCGACGCGCACGGTGTTGGCGCCGACCATGATCGCGTCGCAGGCCGCGCGCTGGCCATGGAACCAAGTCTTCAGCTCGTCGGTGGAATAGTCGAAGAGTTCCTTGCTGGACGCCGTGCGGTGCAGCGCCAGCTTGCCGTCGATGGTGAGTTCGGAAAGAGTCGTAATCTCGACCATGCGCGCTCTTGATCGCGTCTCGCTAGCGAGCGCTGACAGTGACATTGGCTCGCGGCGACTGCAATTGGGTCGGTCGCAACGGGGGACCCGTGTCTTAGCGAGAATCCACAGCAAAAGTTCCGCCACCGGGTCGTAAGCACCCTCCGTGGCTTGCGCAAAAAAACCTCGCGGGCGTGAAGCCCGCGAGGTTCTTTCGGCAAATCTGGTATGGAGGCCAGGCTACGCCCGACGGATCCGGACCTACTTCAGATGGCCGGCCAGGTGCTTGTTCATCTCGAACATGGAGACCTTGTCCTTGCCGCCGAAGATGGGCTTCAGCTTGGCATCGGACATGATATCGCGCTTGTTCTTGGGATCCTGCAGGTTGTTCTTTTTGATGTAGACCCACATCTGCTTCACGACTTCGCCGCGGGACAATTGCCCCGGACCGACCACAGCGGCCAGCTCCGCCGACGGCGTCAGCGGCTTTTGCAGAGCATTGGTTTTTTTGACTTCGGCCATTGGGCTCCCCCAGCTAGGTATCAGGCGACTGCCGCCACGTAAGAGCTATGTGGACTGAGTCGCTTGCAGTTATCCTAGGAGCAAATCCGCACAGCGCCACCTAGAGAAGCGTTTCTGGGGAAGAACGCGTTGAATTTCCGCTGCCTTAACGCCGGTCAGGCTCAGAATTCGACCCAAACAGTGTCGGGTCGCCGATCCTAGCCGGCGAAGGCGACAGTCACCTTGGCGGAGAGCCCGGGCCGCAGCCGGGCCACGTCGGCCTGACCGGGATCGAAGCGCAGGCGGACCGGCACGCGCTGGACGATCTTGGTGAAATTGCCAGTCCCGGGCTCGAAGGGCAGCAGCGCGAATTGCGAGCCCGAGCCTGGGGCGAAGCTCTCGACATGGGCCTTTAGAGTCACGCCGGGCAGCGCATCGACTTTCACCTTCGCTGCCTGACCCTCCAGCATGCGCGCTGTCTGGGTCTCCTTGAAGTTGGCGGTGATGTAGAGGTCCGAGACCGGCACCAGGGTCATCAGGCGTGACCCTGGCTGGACGTAATCGCCGACATTGGCCTGGCGGTCGCCGACCACGCCAGAGATAGGCGCGCGGATGTCGGAGTGCTCGCGGTCCTGTAGCGTCAGCGTCAGCGCCGCGCGGGCCTTGTCGCGCTCGGCCATGGCTTGGGCCACCCCGGCCTCCAGCTCGCCGCGGCGATGCTGGGTGACATCGGCCTGGCTGCGGCTGACGGCGAGGCTGGCGCGACTCTTCTCGGCCGCGGCCGCGGCTGCGATGGCTTCGGATTGGGCCCGGTCGGCGTCGCGGCGCGGAACCCAGCCGGTCGTCAGGAGCGCGGCGTAGCGCTGCCAGTCCGCCTGGGCGCGGGAGGCCTCGGCGTCGCTGGCGCGGATGCCTGTCTGGGCCTCGAGGACGTTGGCGGCGGCGAGCGCGCCTTCCGAGCCGAGCCGGACCAGCGCGGCCTGCGACCGGGCGACGGACGCCTCGGCCATCGCCAGGTCGCCCCGGGCGGCTGCGACGCGGGCGGCGTATTCCTCAGGGTCGAGCCGCACCAATACCTGGCCGGCCCGGACGGTCTGATTGTCGGCCACCAGCACCTGGGCCACATGACCCTTCACCCGCGGCGCGACGAAGGTGACGTCGGCCTTGAGATAGGCGTTGTCCGTGGTGGCCGACCCCTTGGCCGCGTGCAGGTAGAAGACCCCAGCCCCGCCGATGACCAGAGCGATGGCCAGCACCAAAACGCCGCGTGCGGGCAGGCGGCGCTTCTTGGCGGGTACGGCCGACGCGATTTCGATGGCTTCCATTTTCATCGCTCGAACACCAGCAGGGTTGAGGTCGCCGTCGCGTAGACGCGGCCCTGCAGATCGGTCAGGCGGCCCTCCGCAAAGGCCGCACGCCGTCCGACTTGAAGGATCTTGCCCTCAGCGCGCACGGGACCGGTCTCTTTGGTCATGGGCCGGTGGTAGGCGACCTTGAGTTCCAGGGTCGTGTAGCCCTGCCCGGCCTTCAGCGCGGAATGCACCGCGCAGCCGACGGCCGAGTCCAGCAGGGTGGCCGCATAGCGGCCGTGGACGGTGCCGATGGGGTTGTAGACGCTCTCGTCCGGGTGGCCGCCGAAGACGACACGGCCCTCCTCCATCTCGACCACGGTGAAGCCCAGCGTCCTGCCGATCCCCGGGCCGCGCTCGGGATGCTCGGGGTCGAAAGCGGCGCGGAGCTGCTCCAGGCCGGTCATGGTGGCGAGATCTTTTGCGATGGCGTTCATGCGGCCCCCCGGGGTTCGTCGGCAATGCCGGCTCGGACTGCGATGCGGCGGCGGGATTGATCAAGGAAGCGTTGCGCCATCACGTCATCGGAAACAGCGCGGGAGAGCGACACCGCGCCGGCCATCTCGGCCACCAGCGAGCCGGCCAGGTCCTGGCGTTCCCGGGCGTCTTCACCGGGCATCCAGCTCGCGATCCGGTCGATCAGGTTCATCACGCCCGCGTCGAACACCTGGCGCACCAGCGCGCCTTGACGCGGCAGGTCAGAGGAGATTGTGGCGATCGGGCAGCCGCGTTCCGGATGGGCCCGGTGGTCCATGGTGACATAGGCGTCGAGGAAGGCGCCGAACGCCTCCAGCCCGGTGCGCTCGCTGGTGATCCGCCCGAAGCGGCGGCGGCCCTGATTGAAGGCCTCGTCCACCGCGGCGGCGACCAGCGCCTCCTTGGACGGGAAGTGGGCGTAGAAGCCGCCGTGCGTCAGGCCGGCCTCCTTCATGATCTCGGCGACGCCGACGCCATCCGGACCCTTGGCGCGCACGGCCGCAGCGGCGGCTTTCACGACCTTTGCCCGGGTCTCTTCCTTGTGGGTGTCGGCGTATCGCATTTGCGGAATTCCGGATTATATGATGTACATAATCCTATGATGCCGAGTCCGCAAGACCATGACTGACGCGACCCTGCCGATAACCGACGCGCCCGCGACGCCGGGGGCGCTGTCCGAGAGCCGGAAGCTGATGATCTTCGCCCTGATGGCGTTCGGTCAGTTCATGGCGCTGCTGGATATCCAGATCGTCGCGGGCTCGTTGAATTCGATCCAGGCGGGCCTCAGTGCGGGGCCCGATGAGATCGCCTGGGTGCAGACCGCCTATCTGATGGCCGAGATCGTGATGATCCCGCTGGCGGCATTCCTGTCGCAGGCGCTCTCAACGCGGTGGCTGTTCACCGCGTCGGCCGCCCTCTTCACGATCTCCAGCCTGATGTGCGGTCTGGCCTGGGACATCAACTCGATGATCTTCTTCCGGGCGCTTCAGGGGTTCACCGGCGGCGCCATGGTGCCGACGGTGTTCGCCACCGGTTTCGCAATGTTCGAGGGACCCAGGCGCGCGATGATCCCGGCGATCCTTGGCGTCGTCTCGACCCTCGCCCCCACGCTCGGCCCTACGGTCGGCGGCTGGGTGACCGAGGTCGCCGACTGGCGCTGGCTGTTCTTCATGAACATCGTGCCGGGGCTGGCGGTAGCCATCCTGCTGCCGTTGCTGGGCAAGGTCGACGAGGCGAACCCTTCGATGCTCAAACGTATCGACTGGCTGCATGTGGCCTCGCTGGCGCTGTTCCTGGGCGCCCTGCAGTACGTTCTGGAGGAGGGGCCGAAGCACGAGTGGTTCAACGACACGGCGGTCCAGGTCGCCGCCTGGCTGTCGCTGGTCGGTTGCGTTGTGTTCTTTGAACGGACCTTCTTCTCAAGGATGCCGGTGCTGAAGCTGACGCCGTTCCGGCGCCCGACGTTCGCGATGGCCTGCGTGCTGAATTTGGTCGTGGGCTTCGGGCTCTATGGCGCGACCTACCTGACACCGGTCTTCCTGGGCCGGGTGCGCGAGTTCTCCAGCCTGCAGATCGGGTTGACGGTGTTTGTCACCGGCATCGCCATGTCGGTGACCGCGCCGATCGCGGCGCGGCTCTCCACCAAGGTCGACGGCCGCTATGTCATCGCGGTGGGGCTGGTGCTGTTCGCCACGGGCCTGTGGATGTTCTCGACCATAAGCGCCGACTGGGGATTCCAGGAACTGCTTTGGCCTCAGGTAGTGCGGGGGCTGGCGATCCTGCTGTGCATCGTGCCGGCGGTGGGCATGGCCCTGAATGGTGTGGCGCCGAGCGAGTTGAAGTACGCCTCCGGCCTCTTCAACCTGATGCGAAACCTCGGCGGCGCGGTCGGCATCGCTTTGGCCAACACCTGGCTGCAGGATTTCACCCGCGAACACTTCCTACGTCTCAGCGAGGGACTTGGCGAGGCGCCGGCCCGGGCCGAGGAGATTCTCAGGGGGCTGGCGCAATACGGCGGACAGATCACGCCCGACACCGGCCGAGCCCTGGAGATCGCCCAGTCGCAGATGGCCCACATAGTCCTGCGCCAGGCCTTAACTCTGGGGTTCGCAGAGACTTACCGTCTGATGGCCTGGATGTTCATCTGCGCGCTGGTGATCGTGCCGTTCTGCAAACCTGCCCCGCTGAACGCGCCGCCGCCGCCCGACGCCCATTGACGGGTCCTGCGCCACCAGCCCGTACTGGGGCAGGACAACGACGCGGGGAAACGCATGAGCGAGCCAAAGAGCGTAGCCTATGAGACCCCGGCGCCACACGTCGCCCGGATCCTCCTGGACCGCCCGGACGCGCGGAACGCCCAGGATACCCGCCTGCTCTATGAGCTGAACGACGCTTTCGACCGCGCGGCGCGGGACGACGACGTCAAGGTGATCATCCTGGCCGGCAACGGGCCACACTTCTCCTCTGGCCACGACCTGCGTGAGACCGGCCCAATCGCCGAGCAGATGGCCGGGTTCGACACCGTCGGAACCTGGTGCGGCTTTGGCTGCGCGGGCGCCGAGGGGCGGATGGCGCGGGAGAAGGAAATCTACCTCGGCCTCTCCGAGCGCTGGCGCAACATCCCCAAGCCGACGATCGCCCAGGTGCAGGGCAAGTGCATCGCGGGCGGGCTGATGCTGGTCTGGCCCTGCGACCTGATCGTGGCCGCCGATGATGCGGCCTTCTGTGACAACACAGTGGGCATGGGCGTCGCGGGCGTGGAGTACTTCGCCCACCCCTGGGAGCTCGGGGTGCGAAAGGCCAAGGAGCTACTGTTCACCGCGGACTGGCTGAGCGCCGACGAGGCCAGGGCCATCGGCATGGTTAACCACGTGGTCCCCGCCGCTGAGCTGGTCGCCTTCACCCTGGCGCTGGCGCAGAAGATCGCCACCAAGCCGATGTTCGCCCTGAAGCTGGCCAAGGAGGCCGTCAACGCCGCCCAGGATGCGCAGGGTCGCGTGAGCGCAATGGGCACGGCGTTCGCGCTGCATCAACTGGCCCACAGCCACAATATGCAGGTGCATGGCATGCCGATCGATCCGGCGGGCGTTTTCCCAGGCGTCAGGCGACAGAAGAGCTAGGCGACATGAACGCCTGCAGGTAGAAACGGGTTCTCCAATTATAGGTACCCGCATGAATATCGTTCTCGACGCCATCGATCGGCGCATCTTGCGCGAGTTGCAGGCCGACGCCACCGTACCAATCGCCGAACTGGCCGAGCGGGCGGGCCTGTCTCAGACCCCCTGCTGGAAACGCGTGAAGCGCCTCACCGACGCCGGCGTCATCGAGCGCCGCGTGGCGATGTTGAGCCGCGACAAGCTGGATCTGGGCCTGGTGGTGTTCGTGGGCGTGCGCACCAGCCGGCACGACGAGGAATGGCTGAACGCCTTCGCCAAGGGCGCGGCCAGCCTGCCCGAGGTCGTGGAGTTCTATCGAATGTCCGGGGAGACCGATTACCTGCTGAAGGTGGTGGTCAAGGACATCGCCGCCTACGACGCCTTCTACAAACGTTTGATCGCCGCCGCGCCCCTGCAGGACGTCTCGTCGTCCTTCGCCATGGAGCAGATCAAGTTCACCACCGCCCTGCCAATCTGATTGACGTTGCGGGAGCGTTGACTCAGCCGGCTCCGAGGGGGCCAATTTCCGCAAAAGAACAAGTACTGCGGGAGGATGCGTTTGAGTTCCTGGACCTTCGCGGACGTGTGGGAGGCGATCGCCGCCGCCCAGCCCGACCATCCGGCCACAATTCAGGGCGAGCGCGTCCTGACCTGGGGCGAATTCGACGCCCGGGCCGATGCGCTCGCAGCCCACCTGATCGCCTGCGGCCTGGACCATCAAGCCAAGGTCGCGGCCTTCCTCTACAACGGCCCGGAATACCTCGAGACCTACTACGCGGCGCTCAAGGGCGGGTTCGCGCCGGTGAACACCAACTACCGATATGGGCCGGAAGAGCTGTTCTACCTTTTCGACAACGCCGACGCGCAAGCCATTGTCTTTCATTCGGGTTTCGCCGAGGTCCTGGAGACCATCCGAGGCCGGCTGGGCAAGGTGAATGCCTGGATCGCCGTCGCCGAACCCGGCCATCCTGTCCCCGCCTGGGCCGACGACTATGACGCCGTGGTCGCACGCATCCCGGCGATGCGACCGGTGAAGGCGCCTTGGGGCCGCTCGCCCGACGACCTGCTCCTGCTCTACACCGGCGGCACCACCGGCATGCCCAAGGGCGTGATGTGGCGCCAGGACGACCTCTTCAACGTTGTCGGCGCCGGAGGCCAGGCCGTGCGCATGATCCCGCCGATCGAGAGCGTTGGCGAGGCCGCCAGCCGGCTGGCCAATCCCGACCACTACCGCCCCGTCACCCTGGTCGCCTGCCCGCAGATGCACGGCACCGGCCAGTTCTCCTCGATCATCTCGCTCAACCTCGGCGGTACGATCGCTACCCTGCCCTCGCGCAGGTTCAGCGCCATCGAACTGTGGAACGAGGCTGAGCGACTGAAGGCCGACGGCATCGTCCTCGTGGGCCTGGCGTTCTCGACCCCGATGCTGGAGGCGCTGCAGGCCAACCCCGGCCGCTGGGATCTTTCAAACGTCAAGTCGATGAGTTCCTCGGGCTCCATGTGGAGCCAAGAGAACAAGCGAGGCCTGCTGAGCCACTGCACCAACGCCATGATCTTCGACAGCTTCGGCTCTTCCGAGGCGGTGGGGCTGGGGGCCTCGGCTTCGGCGCCGGGACAGGAGGTGCAGACAGCCGCCTTCACCATCGGGCCGAACTGCGCGGTGTTCGCCGAGGATGGGCGGCGCGTAGAACCGGGCTCCGGCGAGCGCGGCTTGGTGGCGGTCACCGGGTTCCTGCCGATGGGCTACTACAAAGATGCGGAGAAGACCGACAAGACCTTCAAGACCATGGAAGGCGCCCGCTGGAGTGTGCCCGGCGACTGGGCCGAGGTGAACGCCGACGGCACGCTGAAGCTGCTCGGCCGGGGCTCGGTCTGCATCAACACCGGCGGCGAGAAAGTTTTCCCCGAAGAGGTCGAGGAGGCGCTCAAGACCCACCCGGTCGTTCGCGACGCCGTTGTTGTGGGCCTGCCCGACGCGCGGTTCGGAGAGCGGATCTGCGCGGTGGTCGAGACCGATGGCGGCTCACAGCCGACACTCGCCGAGTTGTCTGACCACGTGCGCCAAAGCCTCGCCGGCTACAAGGCGCCTCGAGATCTGGTGCTGGTCGACAGCATCGGCCGCGCCCCGAACGGCAAGGTGGACTACAAGGCGATCAAGGACCGTGCGATCGAGGTGTTGAAGGTTTCGGCCTGACGCTGCCGGACCGCCGTCAGGCGCCCGTGAGGCTGCGGACGAAATCCACGAGCGTGGCCCGGGACGCGCCCCGGGGCAGCCGCGAATAGGCGCGAAGCAACTCCAGCGCGCCAGGCTCGGAAAGCAGGCCCGCGACTTGGTCGATGGCGCCAGAGGCGGGATTGACCTCGCCGAACATCTCCGAGACCGGCGTGTTCAGGGTGCCGGCGATACGCGACAGCATTGAGGCGCTCACCCGGTTGGCGCCGCGCTCGTACTTCTGGATCTGCTGGAATGTGACGCCGGCGGCTTCGGCCAGCGACTGTTGCGACAGTCCCCGAACCTTGCGGAGCAGGCGGATACGGGCGCCCACGGCAATATCCACAGGGTCGGCGAGAGTCTCGGTCTTACGTGTCATGTTTCTTCCTGCGCCTGATAAATCAGCCGGCGCGACGCGACTGGCCGTCCGAAGGCGGGACCCAGTCCGACATGCAATCACCCTGGTCGGTGATCAAATAGCAGCCCTCGGCGATGGTAATCCCGACCGCGCGACGAAGTTGACCGATGGCCGGCGTGTCGCGCTCGAGCGCAATCAACTCCTCCTCATAGGAGGTCAAAATTTCCACGAGATTTCGGGCCAGTTGCCTAGCCCGATCAACGGTCATCTGGGTCATTGCTCGCTCCCCCAGCCCTAGCTGCCAACCCTTTTGGTATTAGGCAATCGAATGCAAGCTGGAGGCGAATAATGATCCACCGATTTCTAGCATCCGTACCTGCTGTTATCCACATTCCTATGGGGATTCGCGGGTCACGTCGGCGCGAGACTTGCACCCCATCACCCTTCGAAGAGCGGGAGGCTCAGGCCCTTCACACCCGCGTCGAACGCAAATAGGCCGCCGGCCAGCGGCTGGTCCGCCCGGGCCTGAGACGACAATTCGTCCCAGGCGCTGGTGACGTAGAGCGTTGTGAAGTCCTCGCCTCCGAAAGCGCAGCTGGTGGGCTGCTGGACGGGCAACTCCACAACCCGGTCGATGCGGCCGTCCGGCGCGTATCGGACGACCCGTCCGCCGCCCCATTGCGCGTTCCACAGGTAGCCCTGAGCGTCCACCGCCGAGCCATCAGGCGAGGCCGGCTGGCCTCGCGTGTCGGCGAACGCATAGACCTTGGTGAAGTCGGAGGTGTCGTGAACGAAGATCGTCTGCAACCTTGAGTCGGCCATATAGAGCCGCGCGCCGTCCGGGCTGAAAGAAATGGTGTTGGGAATATGAATGCCCCCTAGGATTTTCTTGGTGACCAGCGCCCGATTGGTGCGGAAGACGTCGCCTGACCGTTTGCCGCCGTCGTCATCCATGGTGCTCCACCAGAAATTTCCGGCCTGGTCGATCTTACCGTCGTTGGTGCGGAACCCGGGATCGAGGTCGAAGGGCTGTACAATCTCCAGCACACCCCGCTCGGGATCGAAGACGGCCAGACCCCGCTCGGTGGCCACGAACAGGCCGCCGACGGCGCGGACCGCGGCCGCACTGGCGCGGATCGGAAGGTCGAAGGCGCCCCGGGTGCGGGTTTTCGGATGGTACCAGGCCAGCCGCTTGCCCTTGATGTCAAACCAGTAGAGCCGGCCCTCCGCCGCCGACCACACCGGGCCCTCGCCCAGCCGATCGCCCGCCTCCACCACGCAACGCACGCTCGTCATGCCGCTCTCCGCTCAAGCCGCCTTCCAAATCGCGTGCGGCGCGGAAGATCAAGCGCCGAACGCGCGCGGCTTTCACCTATGGGGCTCCTACGGGACGGAACCGGTGACTCCAAGGGCCGTTGTCGAAGCCCATGCAACAGCCCTTCGAGACCCCCGCCGAACCCGCGACAGCCGAGGTCATCAGTTTCGATGACGCCATGCTGGACGCCTGTTTGCCCGCCCTGCGCGCCGATCTTCTGGCGGAGGCGGCGATCCTGGCCCAAGCCTTCGCGCCCGAAGGTGACCCGCTGGATCTGATCGCCATGGCGCACGCGCTCTCAACCGGCGAGCGGGATGCGGAGATGGACAGGCGCCATGCGCGCCATCTGGCCGCGGCGCTGCGACACCTGGCCCGCCGCCAACGCGCCTAGCGCGGCAGCTTCGACGCGCCCATCAGATATTCGTCGATCGCGCGGGCGCACTGGCGACCCTCGCGGATCGCCCAGACCACCAGCGACTGCCCGCGGCGCATGTCGCCGCAGGTGAAAATATTGGGCTGCGAGGTGGCGTAGTCGGTGACACTGGCCTTGACGTTGCCTCGCGGGTCCAACTCGACGCCGCCCTGCTCCACCAAACCCGGCTTGCGCGGGCCGACGAAGCCCATGGCCAGGAGCACGAGGTCGGCCTGAAGTTCGAACCCGGAGCCGGCGACCTCCTGCATCCGCATGCGGCCGTCATCGCCCGCGACCCACTCCAGCCGCACGCATTCCAGGGCGCTCACCCGGCCGTTCTTGCTGACGGCGCGCCTGGTGGCGACGGCAAAGTCACGATCGCATCCCTCTTCCTGCGAGGAGGAGGTGCGCATCTTCAGCGGCCAGTCGGGCCAGGTGAGCGTCTTGTTCTCGCGTGCCGGCGGCTGCGCCATGATCTCCAGTTGGGTGACCGAGGCCGCGCCGTGGCGGTTGGAAGTGCCGATACAGTCCGAGCCCGTGTCGCCGCCGCCGATGACCACGACATGCTTGCCCTTGGCCGAGATCGTGCCGTTGGGCGCGGCGACGTCTTCCGGATCGCCGGCGTTGCGCTTATTCTGCTGGGTGAGGAATTCCATGGCGTAATGCACGCCGCCGAGTTCGCGGCCCTCGACCTCGAGGTCGCGCGGGGCTTCGGCGCCGCCGGCCATCACCAGCACGTCATAGTCGTAGAGCAGCCGCTGGACCGAGACGGTGACGCCGACCTCGAAACCGGTGCGGAAGATCACGCCCTCGCCTTCCATCTGCCGGATGCGCCGGTCGATGAGGTGCTTCTCCATCTTGAAGTCGGGGATACCGTAGCGAAGCAGTCCGCCGATCCGGTCGGACTTCTCGAACACCGTGGTCGCGTGGCCAACGCGGGCCAACTGCTGGGCGCAGGCCAGGCCGGCGGGACCAGAGCCCACCACCGCGATTCGCTTGCCGGTGCCCCGCGGCGACATCTGCGGCGCGATCCAGCCCTCGTCCCACCCGCGATCGACGATCTGGCATTCGATCGTCTTGATGGTCACCGGGTTGTCGATGATGTTCAGCGTGCATGAGGCCTCGCAGGGCGCGGGGCAAACGCGGCCGGTGAACTCCGGGAAGTTGTTGGTGGACTGCAGGTTGTCCAGCGCGTCGCGCCACTGGTCGCGGTAGACCAGACTATTGAAGTCTGGGATCTGGTTATTGACCGGGCAGCCCTGGTGGCAGAACGGGATGCCGCAATCCATACAGCGGGCGGCCTGCTCGGCCACCGCCGGAGCCGGCAACGGCTGTACAAACTCGTTCCAGGTCTTCAGGCGGGCATCGACCGGCTCATAGGTGCGGTCCTGGCGCTCGATTTCAAGGAAGCCGGTAGGCTTACCCATCGGGGTGATCTCCGGAACTGAAAGCTATTCGGCGGCGACGGCGGCGGCCGTCGCGCGTTCGTTGGCGAGGTCGAGGAGCGCGCCGCGATAGTCGGTGGGCATGACCTTCACGAAGGAGCCCAGCGCCGCGTCCCAGTTCTCCAGGATCTCGGCGGCGCGCGCGCTTCCGGTGTGCAGGTGGTGGCGTT
>JBBREC010000050.1:0-21414 GCA_038203295.1 Caulobacterales bacterium | reverse complement strand
GACCGACTCGACGGCGATCTCGCCGCTGTGCTCCCGGACGATCCCGTAGCTGATGCTCAGCCCCAGGCCGGTCCCCTTGCCAACCGGCTTGGTGGTGAAGAAGGGGTCGAAGATCTTGTCCATCACCTCGGGCGCGATGCCGGGGCCGTCGTCGCTGACCTCGACCATCGCCTGGTCGCCCAGGGCGGTGGGATAGCCGAGCGCGCGGGCCTCCTCCTGGGTGACGCGGGCGGTGCGGATGTGGATGACGCCGCCGCCGTGGCTGCGGATGGCGTCGCGGGCGTTGACAACCAGGTTCATCACCGCGGTGTCCAGCTGGCCGCGGTCAGCGCGCACGTGCGGCAGGTTGCGGCCGTAGTCGGTGGTGAGCTTGACGTCCTCGTAGAGCAGCCGGCGCAGCAGCACCTCGGACTCCGAGACCATCTCGCCCACGTCGAGGATCTCGCGCTGCACGGTCTGCTTGCGGGAGAAGGTGAGCAGCTTGCGCACTAGGTCGGCGGCCCGCATCGAGGTCTGCTTGATCTCGTTCAGCCCCTCGTAGGAGGGATCGCCCACCGGGTGGCGCGTCGCCAGCACGTCGAGCTGCATGAAGATGGCGGTGAGCAGGTTGTTGAAGTCGTGCGCCACGCCGCCGGCCAGCTGGCCGATGGCCTGCATCTTCTGGCTCTGGGCGAGTTGCAGCTCGATCTGCTTCTGCTCGGAGACGTCAACCAGATAGGCGACGAAGGCCCCGTCGCTCTTGGCCAGGTAGAGGTGGGCGATGCGCAGCGGATCGTGCGCGAGGCGGACCTCGAGCGGCGCGCCGGAGCCGAGCCCTGATTCCAGGCGCTGCGCCGCGTCGGCGCGGCTGGTAGGCTCGATCAGGTCGCCGAAGGCCTGTCCCTTCTCGCCGCCGCCGGCCACAGCCTTCAGCGCGGGGTTGGCTTCGACGATGATGGCCGTGAACGGGTCCTCGCCCGACAGCAGGGCCGCTCCAAACGGCGAGGCTGCGGCGAAGGCGTCCAGCACCTTGGGCGGCGGGGCTTTGGCGCCGGAAAAGGCGGTCAGAACTTCTAGCGCCGCCGACGGCAGGGAGAGCGCGCCGGAGCCATGGCCCGTCAGGCGCACCAGGAAGCGCCGGGCGCCGAGCGGGGAGATGATCGCCTCATGCTCGGCGCCGCCGGCCCTGAGGGACGCCCGGCCGGTTTCGCCGCGCCGCGCCGCGGTCAAGGCCGCGAACAGGCTGGTGGCGGACGCTCCGGTCTTGGGCAGGCGCGGCGCCAGGCCCACAGCGGTCTTCCACGCGCTGTTCATGGCCTGTACCCGGCCATCGGCGGCTGCGATGGCGGCGGGTTCACTGAGCGCCTCGATCAGGCCCTCGGGACTGGAGCTGGACTCGGCGGGGGGCTCGGCCGAGCCCCGCAGGGCAAACAGGCCAAGGCAGGCCACGCCGAACAGGCCGAACAGCAACATCAGGCCGGCCAGGGTTTCCGGCCCGGCGTTGATCGCCGGCACGGCCGCGAAGCCGACGGCGACCAGGAAGGCTGCCACGGCGGCGGCCGTCAACACGTCAAAGTGCGCCTTGCGGACAGGTTTCGCGCGCGGCTGGCGGGTCGCGAGATCGGCCATTACGGACGTCGAAGCCTCCCTGTTGCCCCCGGCTTGCGGGTCTCGCGGAGTTCGGACGCTTTCGCCCGGCGAATCAGTCACACGCATTCTCTCACAGGGCCACCGTTGTTACAGGACCGCCCCTCAGAGCGCGCGGGCGGCGACGCGTCGCCCGGCGGCCAGGATGAAGCCGATGATCTTTGCGACGGCCTCGTAGTGGGCGGGCGGGATCAATTCGTCGATCTCGACCGAGGCGTAGAGGGCGCGCGCAAGCGGTGGGTCCTCGATGATCGGCACCCCGGCCTCCTCGGCGATCGCCCGGATCTTGAGGGCCAGCGAATCCAGACCCTTGGCGACGCACATCGGGGCGCCAGTCTCCTCGGCGTCGTACTTCAGCGCCACGGCGTAGTGGGTCGGGTTCATCACCACCACGGTCGCGCCGGGCACGGCCTGCATCATCCGCCGGCGGGCGCGCTCGTGGCGCAGCTGGCGCTGACGCGCCTTGACGTTGGGGTCGCCTTCGCTCTGCTTGAAGTCTTCCTTGATCTCTTCCTTGGTCATCTTCATCCGCTGCATGAAGCGATAGCGCTGCCAGAACCAGTCGGCGCCGGCGATGACCAGCAGGAAGGCGACGACCGCGAACACCAGGCGGCGCAGGATATCGGCGGCGAACGGCAGCACGGACCCGGGGTCCATCGCCGCAAGGTTCTCCATGTCATTGAGGTGCGGTTTCAGCACCCACCAGGCCAGGGCCGCGGTGAGGATCACCTTCACCAGCGACTTGAAGAACTGCATCACCCCGTCGAGGCCGAAGACCCGCTTGAAGCCGGCGGCGAGCGAGATCTTCTTGAGGTCGGGAGCCAGTTTGTCCGGCGAGAAGATCAGCCCGGTCTGCACCAGGTGACCGGCAACTCCGGCGGCGGTCCCGGCGAGGATCACCGCAAGCACCGGGGGCGCCGCCGCCGCCATCACGCGGCGCGCGATGTCGACCCCGCCGCCGTTGGCGAACGACATGCTTTCAGGCTGGGCAAGGAACGGCAGCAGGGCCGCCCCCAGGTTGCGCGACATCCAACCGCCGGCCAGGGCCACGACGGCGGCGCCGGCCGCCAGCGAGGCCATCTGCGGCAGGTCCGGCGTCTTGACGGACTCGCCCTTTTCCCGCGCCTTCTCCAGCTTTTGCGGGGTGGCGTCTTCTGTTTTCGAGGCTGCATCGTTTTCTTGAGCCATGGGCTAGCCAAAGACCCGCAGCAGGTCGTGATAGTGGTCGATCCAGACCATGCCGATCACGCCGAGGCTGAGCGCGAAGATCGACAGCGACGTCAGCACCATCAGTGGGCTGGCGACGAAGAAGATCTGGAACTGCGGCATCACCCGGCCGACAAGGCCCGTGGCTATGTTGAAGATCAGCGAAAAAACCATCACCGGCGCCGACAGCTGGATCCCGAGAGCGAAGGACTGACTCACTGTCTGCACCGCCAGCTGGCCGGCGTCGGCCACCTGCACGGGGCGCTTAAAGGGGAACAGCGAATAGGACTTCACGATCGCGCTAATGAACAGGTGGTGCAGGTCCGTGGCGAAGATCAGCAACAGGCCCAGCATGCCGAGGAAGGTCGCCAGGCTGGGCGTTGTCTGGCCCAGCGCCGGGTTGGTGGTCTGGGCGAAGGACAGGGTCGACTGGATCGAGATCACCTCGCCTGCGCTGGCGAGCGAGGTCATAAATAGGCGCAGGATCGCGCCAATCATCAGGCCGATCAGGGTCTCCTTGATCACCGCGCCGGCCACGCCGCTGACGTCGGGCGGAATCGCCGGGACCGTGGCGCCCACGACCGGCATCAGCATAAGCGCCAGTCCCAGGGCGAGACCGAGGCGGATGCGCGCCGGGATGAAGCTCTCGCCGATACCGGGGATCAGCATGATGATCGCGGCCAGCCTGGCGAAGATCAGGCCGGCGGCGAACACCTGCTGGGCGGTTGCGTAGGATCCCATGGGGCCGGTCTGCGCGCGCTACATGCCCGCGATGCGGGCGGCGATCTGACGCATGAACTGGCTCATCAGCGCGCCCATCAGGGGCAGGAAAACGAGCAGGGAGACGAAGATCGCCACGATCTTCGGCGCATAGACGAGGCTGGCTTCCTGGATCTGGGTCAGGGCCTGCAGCAGGCCAATGCCAACGCCGACGATCAGGCCGACGATCAGGCACGGCGCGCAGAGCTGGATGGTAAGCCAGATGGCGTCGCGTCCGACGTCCAGAACCTCGGCGCCGCTCATGAAGACCTCTTGGAAAGCCAGAACACTTGGGAAAGTTTGACGAATTCGCGCACTCGGGAACTCCGCCACCATGGTCCGGCATGGTTAACGGAAGGCTACCGGGCGGCAGTATTTGCCGGGTCGAGGCCGTTCTCGATAACCGCCGCGGCCTGCGCGGGGCTGACTTTCCCCCGGTCGCGGTCGACGCTGTAGTTGGCGGCCTGCATGGCGCCGACCGGGATCGCGCCGATCAGTGGCCTAAGCGCCTCAACGATGCGCCGGTCGCCCGCGCGCTTCGCCGAGATCAGCACCACGGCGTCATAGGGCGGGATCGCGCCCTTCGGATCGGCCAGCACCAGCAGCCTGTCCGCCGCGATCCGACCGTCCGAGGAAAACGCCGAAATCACGTCCGCCTCCCCGCCCGACAGCGCGCGGTACATGAAGGTCGGCTGGTAAGACCGCTTGGCCCTGAAGCCGAGGCCATAGGCGGCGTCGACTGCCTTCCATTCCGGCCGTGAAAGAAATTCCAGATCGGAGCCCAGGGTCAGCTTCGGCGCCTGGCGGGCGAGGTCGGCGAGCGATGCCACGCCCAGCGCACGGGCGCGGTCGGTGCGCATCACAAAGGCGTAGGCGTTCTCGAAGCCAAGGGACCCCAGCACCAGGACACCGTCGCGGCGCTTCAGCTCGGTGGTTAGCTGCCTGAGCACCTCGGCCCGGCCGGGATTGTCCTTGCGGCCCAGCACGCTGGTCCACAGCGTGCCCGAGTAGTCCACGTAGACGTCGAGCTCGCCCGCCGCCAGCGCCCGGTAGGCCACGGCAGAGCCCAGGTCTTCTTTGGTTCGCACCTCGCCCCCGGTGGCGCGCAGTCGGTCGGCCATCAGTTCGGCCAGGATGTACTGCTCGGAGAAATTCTTGGCGCCGACCACATAGCTGGCGGGCTTGCCGAAGCTGGCCATCGGCAGCAGCGCCGCCGCCACCCCGACCACCAGGCCCACCGCGCCGAGGACCGCCACCAGCGACCGGCGCAGTCGCGCGCCCGCCTCCACAAGGCCCAGCAGCTGATCGGCGACCATGGCCAGCACCGCGGAGGCCGCGCAGCCGAACAACACGTAGACCCAGTTCTCGGTCTGCAGGCCCGCGAAGATGTAGTTGCCGAGGCTGGTCTGACCCACCGGCGTCGACAGCGTCGCGGCCCCGATGGTCCAGACCGCGGCCGTGCGCACCCCCGCCATGATCACCGGCGCGGCCAGTGGCAGCTCGACCTGCCATAGACGCTGGCCGGGCGTCATGCCGACCCCGTCCGCGGCTTCCTTGACCGCCGGGTCGACGCCCAGGATTCCGGCGGCGGTGTTCCGCAGAATCGGCAGCATCGAATAGAGGGTCAGCGCCAGCAGTGACGGCAGGAACCCCAGCGCCGAGAAGCCATGACCGAACCACCCCTTGCTCAGCGCCGACAACGCCAGCAGCAGTGGATAGAACAGCGCCAGCAGCGCCAGGCTAGGGATGGTCTGGATCAGGCTCGCGCCCGCCAGCACCGGCCAGCGCAGCCGCGGGCTGCGGCTCGCGGCCACCGCCAGCGGCAGGCTGATCAGCACGCCAAGGCTCAGCGCGCTGGCGCTCAGCAGCACATGCCAGCCGAGATACTCCGGCAGCAGGGCGAAGGCCGCGGCGAGACGCTCGTTCATGCGCCGCCGGCCAGCTTCGCGCTCAGGCGCTCGGCCTGGCGCCTCGGCGCTTCCAGTAGCGCGCGGACGTCGGGATCCTTGGTCCTTGCGAGCAGTTCCGCCGCCGCGCCATCGGCGACGATCGCCCCGTCGCGCATCACCACGATGCGGTCGGCCAGCAGCACGGCCTCGGCCATGTCATGGGTCACCATGACTGTGGTCAGCCCCAGCCGGTCGTGCAGCGCGCGGTAGTCCGCGCCCAGCTGATCACGAGTCAGGGGATCGAGCGCGCCGAACGGCTCGTCCATCAGCATGAGTTTGGGCTCAGCCGCCAGGGCGCGGGCCACGCCCACCCGTTGGCGCTGGCCGCCGGACAGGGCGGCCGGACCGCGGGTGCCGATCTCGCGCGGAAGGGCGACAAGGTCGAGCAGGGTCGCCACCCGCGCGGCGATTCTCGCCTTGTCCCAGCCCAGCAGCTTCGGGGTAATGGCGATGTTCTCGGCGATGCTGAGGTGCGGAAATAGGCCGACCTCCTGGAAGACGTAGCCAATGCGCCGGCGAAGGACATGCGGCGCCAGGCCGTTCACGTCCTCGCCCAGCACCCGGATCGCGCCCACGTCCGGCGAAACCAGCCGGTTGATGGTCTTGAGCAGCGTCGTCTTGCCCGACCCAGAGCCGCCGACCAGGGCCGTGAACTGACCGGCCGCAACGCTCAGGCTCACGCCCACCAGCGCGGCGTGCGCGCCGTAGCGTTTCTCCACCCCTGAAAGCTCGATCGCCGCCGCTGTCATCCGCCAAGGCCTAGCATAGGTTGCGCCTGGCGCGATGCCGATAGGACCCCCGCTCTCTCCGGTACGGGTCGCCTAAGCGGTCAGATCGGCATCCGCATGATTTCCTGGTAGGCGTTGATCACTTGGTCGCGGACAGCCATCACCGTTTCCAGGCTGGTCTCGGCCGCGGAGATGGCGGTGACCACGTCGACCAGCTCAGCCTTGCCGTGCACCTGGGCGGCCATCTGGGTCTCGGCGTTGTGGGTCGACTTCATGACCTCGCCCATCGCCGACTTCAGCATGTCGCCGAAGCCCGCGCCGGGCGCGGCGCCGACGCCGCCGGAACCCGGATCGACGCTCATCGACTTCTGGACGGCGCCGTAGGCGCGGCTTGCGGCGAGTGCGGTCATCATGGCTCAGGTCCGCCCTATTTCTTCAGGAGCTCAAGGGTGCGCAGGTCCATGGCGCGCGCCGTCTCGATCACGTTCAGGTTGGCTTCGTAGGCCCGCTGGGCCTGGCGCATATCGAGCGCCTCGATCAGCGGATCGACGTTGGGCAGCTTCACGTAGCCCTTGGCGTCGGCCGACGGATTGCCGGGTTCGTAGTCGGTCTTGAAGTCGGTGGGGTCGGGCGCGACGCGCGCCATCTTCACGCCGATGCCGCCGGCCACGGGGGTTGGCAGGAAGACGGGCGCCTGGCGCCGGTATGGGTTGCCGCCGGCAGTCTTCGACGTCGAGTTCGCGTTGGCCAGGTTCTCGGCGATAATCCGCATCCGCGCCTGCTGGGCGCGCAGGGCCGAGGTGGCGATCGCCTGGGTGGAGTTGCCTACAGTCGTCCGGTTGTCGGCCATCTAGGTCCCCTTAGCCGCGGCCGGGCGCGCGAATGGCGCTGCGCAGCATGCCCAGCGACTTCTGGTAGAAGCCGATGGCCGCGTCATAGTTCATCCGCGCGTCGGTCATCTTCATCATCTCCTCCTCCAGGACCACGCCATTGCCGTCGAGCGTGGTTTCGGAGTCCGCCGTCCGGATCGGCTTGGCGCCGGACATCGTCGCGCGGGCATTCGGCGCCTGCATGTGGCCGGGCTGCGTCATCGCCTGGACGCCGGCCTGACTGGCGGCCGCCTTGAGCTGCGACTCGAAGCTGAACGGCTTCAGGTCACTGGGCCGGTACCCCGGGGTGTCGGAATTCGCGACGTTCTGAGAAATGACCTTCTCGCGCTGACTGAGATAACCCAGGCGGCCGCGGAGCATCGAGAACAGCGGAATTTCAGCGAGATCCATGGTCATGCATGGTGAAGAAACAGGGTTAACCGTGGCTTAAGGGACTCGCATGCGTATGGGTGCAACACGTTCGGACCGCAGAAGCGCCCCATGGATTTCCCCACCTTCATCAGAGCCACGTTCGCGCTCATCCTGACCCTGGGGCTGGTAGGCCTCTGCGCCGTGGCTCTTCGCCGCTTCGGCCCCGAGGCGATGGCGCGGTTCGCGCCGTCGCGGAAGGAACGCCGCCTGGCGGTGGTGGAAAGCCTCGTCCTGGATCCCGCGCGCCGTCTGCTCATCGTCTCCTGTGACGGCAAGGAACGGCTGCTGCTGTTGGGCGAAGGCCATCTGTTGGCTGACCTCGGACCGGCAAGGGACAAGACCTGATGCGCGACCTGATCCGCGCCGTCCGCACCCTGCCATCAGAGGACTGGCGCCGCGCCGCAGTGCTGGCCTTCCTGATCACGCTCGGCAGCCTGGCTTTCCCCGCCGCGGCCATCGCCCAGGCAGTCAACATCAACCTCGGCACCGGTGCGGGCCTCTCCGAGCGCGTCGTCCAGCTGGTCGGGCTGATGACCGTGCTCTCGCTGGCGCCGTCGATCGTGATCATGACGACGTCCTTCGTGCGGATCGTGGTGGTGCTCTCGCTACTGCGCACTGCGATCGGTCTCCAGCAGAGCCCGCCCAACGCGGTGATCATCTCGCTGTCGCTGTTCCTGACCGCCATCGTCATGGGACCGACCCTGCAGAAGTCCTACGACGAGGGCATCAAGCCCCTGCTCGACCAGCAGATCGAGCTGCCTGCCGCCTTCGACGCCTCCGCCGCGCCGGTGAAGACCTTCATGCTGGGCCAGGTCGGCCGCGACGATCTGGCGCTGTTCGTGAAGCTGTCCAGGATCCCCAAGCCCGCGACGATCGCCGACATCCCGATCCAGGTGGTGACGCCGGCCTTCATGATCTCCGAGCTGAAGCGCGCTTTCGAGATCGGCTTCCTGCTGTTCATCCCGTTCCTGGTCATCGACCTGGTGGTGGCGAGCGTGTTGATGAGCATGGGCATGATGATGCTGCCGCCCGTGGTGATCAGCTTGCCCTTCAAACTGATCTTCTTCGTGCTGGTCGATGGCTGGCGGCTGGTGTGCGGCAGTCTGGTGGAAAGCTTCCAGCACGGGCCGCCGGGGACGTAGGCTAGGACCTGGACGTCCGCAAACTCGTCCAGCGCACAACAGGATCTTGGAGGATGACTGCAACCCGCGCACGAGCGGCCGGGGCTAGCCCTTGGCGGGCGTCTTCGTAGGCGCCGCGGCGGCCTGCCTGGCCGCGGGCGCGGCGGGACTGGCCGGCGGCGCGGCAACCTTGGCGACCCCGGTCCCCACCGGCGCGGGCCGGGTCTTGAAGCGGACCTTCATCTTGTCGACCCAGCCAGAGAAGGCGGCGTTATCGGCGCTGACACGGCCGAAATCGGCGACGCTCAGCCGACCGCCGGACATGCCGGTCAGCGCGATCCGCAGGGCCTCGGGGTTGCGCGACTGATCGATGAACGCCTGGTACTGACCGTTCAGCCGGCCCAGCGCGGCGTCGTCGCCCGCCAGGCTATAGGCGACGCCAGACCGCAGCAGCTTGCCCTCTTCCTCGGCGCTCAGCGGCGTCGGCGTCTTCCAGCGGTCGCCCAGCGCCTTTTCGAATACCGGGCCGGCCTTGGCCCAGTCCTTCTGCTTCCAGGTGATCTCGCCGCGCAGGTCCTGCGCCTCTTTCGAAGGGTCGCGCTCGATAATCTCCAGCGCCGAGTCGTAGCGGCCGACTCCTGCCCAGGCCCGCGCCTCGATCAGCCGGCGCTCGGCGTTGAGCGCAGCGGGCAGGATGGTGGTGCGCGAAGAGTTGATCGCCTGCAGCGCCTTCTCCGGCTGCTTGTCCATCAGATAGATCACCGCAAGATCGGTCGCCACCTGGGCGCGCGGCACCCCGTCAAGGCGGTTGTCGGCCTGGTAGCTCAGAAGGTCGGCGGCCTTGTCCAGCAGGTCGACGTCCACCAGCCGGCGGACCAGCTTGCGGACCATCAGGTCGCCGTCCGAGCCGATCGGGGTCAGTTCCTTGAAGTCATAAAACAATGCCAGCGCCTGCACCGGCTCCAGCCCGTCGGCCAGGCCGTCGAGGAAGAGGCCGCGGAACGCCGTGGCGAGGTCGGCCTGCAGTTGCAGCGCCTCGGGCAGGTCGGGCAGCTTGGCCCCGGCCGAACGCAGCGCCTCAAGCGCCTCGCGGTAACGGCCCTGCGCAAGGTAGAGCTGCCCCAGGGCGCGAATGGTCTCAAGTTCGGTGGCGTCGCCCCGCCAGCGATAGCGCAGGCCGTCGAAGACGGCGGCGGCCTGGACCGGCGTAATCTTGTCGCCGCTCAGCCGGATCTGAGTCGCTCGCAACAGGGCCGGCGAGGACAGCGACTCCATGTCGACCCTGGCGATCGCGGCATACATGCGCAGCGCGCGATCCGGATGGCCCTCCAGCTCGATGATCCGTGCCTGGACAAGGCGGGTGGCCAGTTCCTCCCAGACGTCGGTCTTGTCGGAAAGCGCCAGCCGGATGCGCGCGTCGGCCGATGGCAGGTCACCCTGCGCCAGGGCGGCCTGGGCGTCGGCCCGGGCGAAACGCGCCTTCCAGGTCGGCGAGAACTGGGCAAAGGCCTGCGCGCCCTTTGCGAACTGGGCGCGCGACTCCGGCCATTGCGCCAGCTGGGCGGCGATATAGGACCGCCAGAGCGCGCTGGAGGCGTCCTCGACCAGCACCGGCGACGAGAAATCGGCCTCCGCCTCCTTGTAGCGGCGCGCCATCACCCGCGAGATGCCGCGCAGGCCTCGGAATTCGGGGTCGTCAAGCAGGGCCGGGCTGGCGCGGGCCGCGTCGTTCAGCACGCCGATAGCTTCAAACGAGAGCTCGGACCCTACCAGGAATCGGGCCAGCGCCATGCGGGCGGCGGTCGGGGCGGACTTGTCCTTGTTGCCGGTCTCCACGGTCGCGGCGGCGATCAGGGCGTTGTAGCGGGCGAGGAAGCCGCCAGAACCGGTTTTGGGCCAGTTCACAAAGTCGATCAGCGCCGGCATGGCCGCGGGCGCCGGACCGCCGGCCCCGCCTGCGGTGGCGTCTTGCGTCGCCCACTTTGGCGAAAGCGCCAGGCCGGCGGGCCGGCCGATGGTGACGATGTCGCCGTCGTGGCTGACCGCAAGGTCCTCGATGTAGGACTCAACGGCGAGCCCCTGGGCCGACGGCAGCAGCGCCATCTGGACATATTCGCGCCGGGACGGCAGGCCTTTTGACGGCCCGAGCGCGGTGACCACCGAAAGCGTGTCGCCGGCTAGCGGATCGCTAAGCTGGATAATGTGGGTGACGCCCGCGACCGGAGCCTTCAGGACCGCCGGGCCGCCCGCGTCGTCGCGGGCGATCTTGACCAGGCTGGGCTGGCTCTGGTCGCCGGGGCCGAGCGAGATCGTCCAGACGGAACCCTGTGAGGCGGCGAACACCGGCACGGCGTGTGCGGCGTCGATGCGGACCGCCGAATAGTCCGTCCCGCGGAACGCCTGGACAGCGGAAAACTGCGGCAGGCCGCGCGGGGCCTTGCCGATGTCGAGCGTCGCCGAGGCGTCGAACACCACCCAGATCGCGTCGCCCCGACGGAACACCGCGGCGCCGGCCGGGTTGACCCAGGCGAAGGTGAACTGGACCTGGCCACCGACGATACGCGTGTCCATGTGGACGGCGCCGCCGGCCGGGACCGGGTTGGGGCGCTGCGGTTCGGGCGGCTGGACGACAGCAGCCTTGGCGGCCTCGACCTGCGGATCTGGCGCCGACTTCTCGAAGACGTTCACGTAGGTGGCGCCGTCGGCGACGCCCAGCTTGGCGTCTGCGTCGTCGGCCAGGGTCAGGATCACCTGCAGCCGGCCGCCGGCATGGCGCTTCTCGGCGGTCTTCACCCAGCGCGGCGGCGAGGTTCGCAGCCGGGCGATATCGGGGTCGTCGTCACGGTTGAAGCTGACGGTGACCGTCTGGCCGTTGCGCCGAGCCGCGGCGCCGGCGCCCCGGAACTCGATACGCGAGAAGGTTGCAGCCTGGCCGACGTGCACGTTCACCGCTGTGGGCTTGACCGAGGCCCTGGCCACGGCAGGGGCCGTCGGCGCGGCGCCTGCGGGCGCGACGACGCTGGCGATCGAGATCGCTGCGACGCCGGAACGCAGGGCCTGGCGCAGACTCATGGGCTAGCCCGCCTTGGCCGGAGCGGGCGGGGCGGCGGCCGGCGCGGCGGCGGCCGGCGCGGCGGCGGTCGGCGCGGCGGCGGTCGGACTCGCAGCGGCGGGCGCAACGGCGGCCTGCTTGGAGGCCGGAGCCTTTTTGCGCGGCGGCGCCTTTTTGGCGGCAGCCTGTTTCACCGGCTGGGCCTTGGCCTCAGCGGCAGGCGCCGGCGGCGCGGCGGCCGGGTCGGCCTGGGCGATGGCCTTCTGGCCCAGGGCCTGGGCGGCGGAGAACCGGCGCGACAGTGACTCCGTCAGGCGCTTGGCTTCCGTTGGCGGCATCTGGGCGATAATCGCCGAGAGCGCGCGCTCCTTCATCTTTGCTGCGATCGGCAATCGCACACTGTCGTCCAGAAGCACCATTCGGGGGGCGGCGTCCTTGGCTTTCATGCCTTCGAACACCTTGACCAGGCGATCGACTTCGGTGGCCTCGCGGCCGTCGGCCTGGGCCAGCAGGCCCTGCACATCGGCCTTCAGCGCGGTCATCGCCTTGACCTTGGCGTCCAGTTTCGCTTCGGCGGCGGCCATCAGCGCCAGTTGGGTCGAGAGATCGTCCTCGCGCTTGTCCAGTTCACCGCGCCGGGAGCCCAGGCTCTGCAGCACCTGCAGTTCGGCGGGCGAGAGGCCGGCTTCCTTGGCCAGCTCCGCGGCGGTCGGCGCACAGGCAGCCCTGGGAACGATCGTCGGCGGCGGCAGCGCGGCGGCGACCGCGTCCTTAGCCTCGCCGGTGGGGGCGACGGCGGAGGGATCGCCAGGCTTGGCGGCCTTCTCGCCCTTCGCGGACTTGGTCGTCTTGGCGGCGGCCTCCTCGGCGTAGGCGCGGGCGCCCGTCAGCAGGCTGGGCAGGTCCTTGGCGCCGGCGAGTGCGTTGATCGCCAGAACGCCACCGATTGCGACGCCGACCAGCGGCAGGATGCGGGGCATGTTTTTCATCGGCGGGCGCCTCGAAGCACGTCAAGGGTCAGCGGCTCGTCCTCGAAGAGATCGTCCTCGACGGTCAGGCGGCGGGGTGCGGCGGCAGTGGTCGCCTCGCGGTAGATGGCGCGGTCCGGCGCCCGCTCGGCGGCACGGTCCGGCCGCTCGGGACGTACCTCGCGGGCGGCGGCGAGCAGGGCGCCCAGCCGGCGTTCGGCGGCACGGATGTCTTCGCTGGCAAGGCCCTCGGTCATCGCCCGGGGGCGACCCTCGGGCGGCGCGGCCGGCGCGCTGTCTATCAGGCGCTCCAGCCGGGTCGCCAGCGCGCGGCCCTTCTCGATGCGGTCGGCCAGCTCATCGACGGCGTCGTCGGTGGCGGCGCGCAGGTCGGCGAGGCCCTGTTCGGCGCGCGCGGCCGCGGAGTTCAGCTCGCGCACGGCGATCGCGAAGCCGTCGTGGCTGTCGCGCAGCGCCTTCAGGCGGCCATTCAGCCGCCAGCCCATCAGCAGTGCCGCCAGCAGCAGGCCCGCAAGCAGCAGGTTCATGACGAGGCCGATGATACTCATGCGTTCCTCTGCACGGCTTGCCGGGCGCTGGGCGTCAGGGGCGCCTCCACGCGCACGGCGATGTGAGCGTTGCGGCGGCCCATGCGGCCGCGGGTCAGCGGGATGACGCCGGCGCGCAGCTCGATCAGGCTGTCGGGCGTGGCGTTCAGCATCAGGGTGTCGCCGACCTTGAGGTCGAGCACCTGCTTCAGGCCAAGCTGCTGCTCGTCCAGGACGGCGCGGACCTCCATCTGGGTGGTCCAGAGTTCCGTGGCCAGGTGGCCCTCCCAGATGTTGTCGCGGCCGAACTTCTCACCCATGAACTGCTGCAGCAGCATCTTGCGGATGGGTTCGAGCGTGGCGTAGGGCAGCAGCAGTTCGATGCGGCCGCCCCGGTCTTCCATGTCGATGCGCAACTTCACAAGTATCGCCGCGTTGGCGGGACGCGCGATGACGGCGAACCGCGGGTTGGTCTCCAGGCGGTCCAGGGTGAATGTCACCGGCGTCAGCGGCTCGAACGCCTCGCGGGCGTCGGCAAGCACGACCTCGACCATGCGCTGGACCAGAACGCGCTCGATGGTGGTGTAGGGCCGCCCCTCGATGCGCATCGCCGCGGTGCCGCGGCGGCCGCCCAACAGCACGTCGACGATCGAATAGATCAGGTTCGAATCGACCGTAAGCAGGCCGTAATTGTTGAGCTCCTCAGCCCGGAACACCGACAGAATCGCCGGCAGCGGGATCGAGTTCAGATAGTCGCCGAAGCGGATCGATGAGATGTTGTCGAGGCTCACTTCCACGTTGTCGGAGGTGAAATTCCGCAGGCTCGTAGTCATCAACCGCACCAGGCGGTCGAAGACGATCTCGAGCATCGGCAGGCGCTCGTAGGAGACCAGTGCGGAGTTGATGATCGCCCGGATGCCAGTGCGCTCGCCCGCCTCCTCGTCCGAGAGGTCGAAGCCCAGCAGGCTGTCGATCTCGTCCTGATTGAGAATGCGCTCATCGCCGGGGTCGTCGGCAAGCGCCTGGTTGGCAGCCGTCTGGGCGTCCCATCCAGCTTCGCCGGCGCCCGCGGGGGCGCCGCCTTCCGGGGCGGCTGCGGCTTCGTTTTCGGGTTCGTCGGCCATGGGTGTGCCTGTCACTGACGCTCGCCGAGCATCAGTTGATCAGCATCTCCTCGATCAGGACGGCGTTCGCCTTGGACGGAGCGATCACCAGATTGACGCGACGCAGGATCTCCATGCGCAGCTGATACGAGCCCTGGCTGCCGGAAAGGTCCTCGGGGCGCAGCTCGCGCAGGAAGGTCTGGAACATGTCCTGCAGCCTCGGCATGTTCGGCTCCAGCGCGTCGACCGTCTCCTGGTCGGGCATCTCGAGGGTCAGCTTCAGCTTCAGGAAAGTCGCGCGGCCGTCGGCCGTCTGCATGTTCACGACCACGTCGGGCAAGGTGTAGAACAGGACGCCGTCGGGGCCCTCGCGGACGGCGCTCGCGCCCTCCTTGCCCTTCTCCTCGCCCTTCTTTTCCTTGCCCTTCTTGGCCTTTTTTTCCTTGCCGCCCTTTTCGGCGTGGGCCGCGTCGGGCTTCGGCTTGAGGAAGATGAACGCTGCGCCGCCGCCGCCGCCCAGCACCACGAGGGCGCCGGCGCCGGCGATCAGCATCATCTTCATGGACAGCTTTTTCTTGGGCTTGGCGCCCTCAGCGTCCTCGCCTTCGACGGCTTCCCCTTCGGGAGCCTCCTTGACCTTGTCCTCGGCCACGCGCGCGTTCCTTAGAAACCTGTAGCCTCCTCAATCGGCCCCTTTGGTTAAGAACCGGTTTTTAACGGACATTAACGGGGCCGAGGCTGCCCGGCAGATTCCGCCGCCGCGCCGGCGTTAACTTTCTTATTTACTGAAATCGTTGGGTTTTTCAGTTGGCCCAAAGCTTGCAGCCCCTGAGGTCGAAAGTGTCGCCTCTTCAAGGCAAGGAATTAATGGACAACGCCCTCTACGTCGGACTGTCGCGCCAGATGGTGCTCCGTCGCCAGATGGACATCGTGGCGAACAACATCGCCAACGCCGACACCACCGGCTTCAAGGTCGAGTCCCTGATCAGCGAAGAGAAGCCCGGCGCGCCGGCTTTCACGTTGCAGGGCCCGCGCCCGATCAAGTTCGTCGCCGCCGACGGCGTGGCCCGCGATTTCGGCCAGGGCGGCCTGCGCCGCACCGACGCGCCGCTGGACCTGGCCATCGAGGGCGAGGGATTTTTCAAGGTCCAGACCAAGGACGGCGACCGCTTCACCCGCGACGGCGGCTTCCGCGTCGACGACACCGGCCGCCTGGCCACCCAATCCGGCCAGCTGGTGCTGGACGAAGGCGGCGGCGAGATCCCGCTCGACCTCCAGAAGGGCCAGATCACCATCGCCACCGACGGCACCGTCAGCCAGGGCTCCGAGCGGGTCGGCAAGGTCGGCGTCTACAGGTTCGACAGCCTCTCGGTGCTGGAGAAGACCGGTGACAACCTGCTGAAGAACACCTCCAACGCCCAGCCCGCGCCGGCGACCGACTCCAAGGTGCGCCAAGGCATGCTGGAAGGCTCCAACGTGAAGCCGATCCTGGAGATCACCCGGATGATCGAGGTCAGCCGGGCCTACGAACAAGTCACTCGCATGATGGATTCCCAAGCCGAACTCTCGCGCAGCACGATCACGCGCATGGGCCGGATTCAGTAAGGACGACCTGAGCAATGCAAGCCCTCCGCACCGCCGCGACCGGCATGGCTGCCCAGCAGCTGAACGTCGAGGTCATCTCGAACAACATCGCCAACATGAACACGGTGGCGTTCAAGCGTCAGCGCGCCGAATTCCAGGATCTGCTCTATCAGACGCTGGAAACCGCCGGCGCCCAGTCCTCGGACCAGGGCACCATCGTGCCCACCGGCGTCCAGGTTGGCGCGGGCGTCAAGGCCGGCAGCGTCTACCGTATCTCCACCCAAGGCGCCCTCACCCGCACGGACAACAAGTACGACATGGCCATCGACGGCCGCGGCTACTTCCAGGTGCTGACGCCGCAGGGCGACACCGCCTACACGCGGGCCGGCAACCTGGCGGTCAATGACCAGGGCCAGCTCGTCACTCAGGACGGCTACCAGATCCAGCCGGCCATCTCGATCCCGGCCGACGCGCTCGACGTGGTGATCTCCAAGTCCGGCCAGGTGCAGGTCACCCAGTCAAACGGAACGCCCAGCGTCATCGGCACCCTGGAACTGGCGACCTTCGTCAACGAAGGCGGCCTGCTGGCCCAGGGCGCCAACCTCTTCAAGGAAAGCGGCGCCTCTGGGCCGCCCACCACAGGCACGCCTGGCTCGGTCGGCTTCGGCTCGCTGCTGCAGGGCTACACCGAAGCCTCCAACGTCGACGCCGTGGCGGAGATCACCGCCCTGATCGTCGCCCAGCGCGCCTATGAGATGAACTCCAAGGTCATCTCCACCGCCGACAGCATGCTGAGCGTCGCCAACCAGGTGAAGTCGTAAGACATGCGGAAGCTCCTGATCCTCGCCGCGGCCGCGATGGCCCTCGCCGGCCCTGCCCTCGCCGGCCAGGGCGTCACCCTGAAGGCCGAAACTGTCGACACCGACGGCATGGTCACCCTGGGCGACCTCTTCGACAACGCCGGCGCCGCGGGCCGTGTGGCGGTCGCCGCCAAGCCAGGCGCTGGCGTCGTGCTTGACGCGGCGGCCGTGCAACTGATCGCCCGCCGCGCTGGCCTCGACTGGGCCAATGCCGAGGGCATCCGCCGGATCGTGGTCCGCGGCGCGGTTACCGGCGTCTCCGCGCAGGCCGGCGCTACGCGCACAAACGTCGATGTCCTGACCTACGCTCGCAATCTTGCCGCCGGCGAGATCGTGCAGGCCGCCGACGTGGTCTGGGGCACGGCTGCCGCGGCTCCCGCCGACGCCCCGTCCGACGCCGACGCGGTGATCGGCATGGCCGCCAAGCGCCCGCTGCGCGCCGGCGCCGTCGTCGCCGCCCGCGACATCGGAGCCGCCCAGGTCGTCAAGGCTGGCGAGATCATCACCGTCCTCTACGAAGCCGAGGGCATTTCCCTCTCGCTGCAGGGAAAGGCCATGGCCGCCGGCGGCGTTGGCGAGACCATCGCCGTGCTCAACACCACCTCGAAGAAGTCCATCCAGGCCGTGGTGACCGGCGCCGGCCAGGCCGTCGTCGGCCCCGCCGCCGATGATCTGAAGTCCGTCCGCTCCACCCGCTACGCTGCCCGCTAAGAAGGAATTCCAGATGCGCCTGCGTGTCCTCGCCCTCGTCGCCCTCCTGCCGCTCGGCGCCTGCTCCACCGTCAAGGAAGCCGTACGTGGGCCCGAGCTGGCCCCGATCGGCTATCCCTCCGCCCTCATGCCCCGCGACCAAGTTGTCCTCGCCTCGGCGCGCGACATGCCGACCCCGGCCAGCGCCAACTCGCTGTGGCGCACAGGCGCGCGCGCCTTCTTCATCGACCAGCGCGCCGCCAAAGTGGGCGACATCCTGACGGTCCAGATCGAGATCGACGACAGCGCCAAGACCACCAACTCCACGTCCAGTTCCCGGACATCGGGCCTTAAGGCGGGCGTCCCGCATTTCCTTGGCCTGGAATCGAGCCTTGGGAAAATCCTGCCGGGCGGCTTCGATCCCGCAAACGCCGTCGAGACCAACTCCAACAGCACCAACGCCGGGGCGGGCGCGGTGAGCCGGGCGGAGAAGATCAGCCTGACCATCGCCGCGGTGGTCACCAGCGTCCTGCCAAACGGCAACATGGTGATCCAGGGCACCCAGGAGGTCCGCACCAACACCGAGATGCGGCAGCTTACCGTGTCGGGGATCGTGCGCCCCGAGGACATCTCGTCCTCCAACATCATCAAGCACACCCAGATCGCCGAGGCCCGCATCAGCTACGGCGGGCGTGGCGACATCAGCCGTGTGCAAAAGACCCCGGCCGGCCAGTCGCTGGTGGAGCGCTTCTCCCCCTTCTGAGCCGGAAATCTACGCCGGGGCGAACGAAGCCTTAGCCGTATTGGGGCTACTCTCGCGAAACGGGAGGCGCTCCATGCACCGCAAGATCCTCGTAAGCCTTTTCGCCGCGTCCGCACTCGCGGCCTGCGCACACCAGCCTATCGTCGAGGCCAACGCCGGCATGGCTTGGTCGCTCCGGCAGCCCGAGGGCGAGACCGCGCTCAGGTTTGGAACGCCCCGCGGCGACGCGACCCTGCTGTCGCTGTCCTGCGAGCCGCACTCGGGCGAGGTGGACATCACCCTCCACGCGCCGCCGGCCCGGATGTCGCTGGTCGCCCTGGCCTCCGACGGCCAGCGGACGCGCTACATCATGGAAGCGGGCCTCGGACCAGCGGACGAACCGATCCTTTCCGGCTCCACAAAGGCCTCCGACCCCGTGCTGAGACGCTTTGCCGAGACGGGCGACCTGATGGTCTTTGCTTCCGGCCACGGCCAGATGCTGCCGATGGAACAGGACAAGGCGGCGAAGTTCCTCGCGGCCTGCCGGCGCTAGCTAGGCGCGGCGGCCCGCCGCGGTCGCGTTGCTGATGCCGAGCGCGGCGAGCGCGCCCCGGACGATGCCCTCGGCGTCGAGACCGGCCTGGGCGTACATGGCCTCGGGTTTGTCCTGATCCTGGAAGATGTCGGGCAACACCAGGCTTCGGACCTTCAGCCCGCGATCCAGCGCGCCGTGTTCCGCCAGCGTCTGGAGCACGAAACTCCCGAACCCGCCAATCGAGCCCTCCTCGACGGTGATCAGCGCTTCGTGCCCGCGTGCGAGTCTCAATATCAAGTCCACGTCCAGCGGCTTGGCGAAGCGCGCGTCGGCGACGGTGGCAGATAGCCCCCGGGCGGCCAGCATGTCGGCGGCTTTCAAGCTCTCGGCCAGGCGCGTGCCGAACGACAGGATGGCCACCGCCGTGCCCTCGCGCACGATGCGGCCCCTGCCGATCTCATAGGGCTCGGCCAGCAATGGGATCACCGCCCCCGTGCCCTCGCCGCGCGGATAGCGAAAGGCGGACGGCCGATCGTCGATCGCGACGGCGGTGGCGACGGCATGGGCCAGCTCAGCCTCGTCGGCCGGACCCATCAGGATCATGCCGGGTAGCGCGCCCATGAAGCCGATGTCGAACGAGCCGGCGTGGGTCGGTCCATCGGCGCCGACGAGCCCCGCGCGGTCCATGGCGAAGCGCACCGGCAGGCGCTGGATCGCCACGTCGTGCACCACCTGGTCGTAGCCGCGCTGCAGGAAGGTCGAATAGATCGCCGCGAACGGCTTCATCCCGTCGGCCGCCATGCCGGCGGCGAAGGTCACCGCGTGCTGCTCGGCGATACCGACGTCGAACATCCGCTCGGGGAAGCGTTCGCCGAACAGGTCGAGGCCGGTGCCGGAGGGCATCGCCGCCGTCACGGCGACGATCTTCGGATCGATTTCGGCCCGCTTGATGAGTTCCAGAGCGAAGGTCTTGGTGTAGCTCGGCGCAACGGCCTGACCCTTGGCCTGCTGGCCGGTGACCACGTCGAACTTGACCACCGCATGGTGCTTGTCGGCGGCGGCCTCGGCGGGCGCGTAGCCCTTACCCTTGTGGGTGACCACGTGGACCAGCACGGGCTTGTCCTGGATGGCCCGGGCGTTCTGCAGCACGTGGACCAGCGCGTCCATGTCGTGGCCGTCGATCGGACCCACGTAGTAGAAACCCAGCTCCTCGAAAAAGGTGCCGCCGGTGACCATGCCGCGGGCGAATTCCTCAGCCTTGCGGGCGGCTTCCTGCAGCGGTTTCGGGAAGGCCTTGGAGACCGCCTTGGCCGCGCTGCGGATCGAACGATAGCCGCTGCCCGAAACCAGCCGCGCCATATAGGCGCTCATCCCGCCAACCGGGGGCGCGATCGACATGTCGTTGTCGTTGAGGATGACGGTCAGCTGGCCGGTGGTCTCGGCGGCGTTGTTCATCGCCTCGTAGGCCATGCCGGCGCTCATCGAGCCGTCGCCGATCACCGCCACGACCTTGTTGTCCTGGCCCTTCTGGTCACGGGCGGCGGCAAAGCCCAGCGCTGCCGAGATCGAGGTGGCCGCGTGCGCCGCCCCGAACGGGTCGTAATCGCTCTCGGCGCGTTTGGTGAAGCCTGAAAGGCCGCCACCCTGGCGCAGGGTGCGGATCCGGTCGCGGCGGCCGGTTAGGATCTTGTGCGGGTAGGCCTGGTGGCCGACGTCCCAGATCAGGATGTCCTTGGGTGTCTCATAAACGTGGTGCAGGGCGACGGTCAGCTCGACCACGCCAAGGCCCGCGCCCAGGTGACCGCCGGTCTGGGAGACGGCGTCGATGGTCTCGGCGCGCAGCTCGTCAGCCAGCGTGCGCAACTGCGCAATCGAGAACCCGCGCGTGTCGGCGGGCGTCGAGACGGTATCGAGAAGCGGTGTTGCGGGGGGCGCCATGGGCTAACGCGGACTGGACTGTGCTGACATTAGTTGCGGCGCTCTAACACGAAATCGACGCTGGCCCGCAGGAATTCAGCCGCGCCGCCGAAGGGCTCAAGGTGGGCCTTGGTCTGGCCAGAAAGCAAGCTCAGACGCTCGCGTGCGGCGTCAACGCCCAGCAATGTGACGAAGTTGGCCTTGCCCTTGGCGGCGTCCTTGCCGACCGCCTTGCCCACGGCCGCCGCGTCGCCTTCGGCGTCCAGCAGGTCGTCGACGATCTGGTAGGCAAGGCCCAGGTCATGGGCGAAAGCCAGCAGGGCATGGCGCTGGGCGTCCTTGGCCCGCGCCAGCACAAGCGGCAGCTCGAAGGCGCAGGCGATCAGGGCGCCGGTCTTCAGCCGCTGCATTCGCGCCACGCCGCCCAGGTCGTCGCGGGCGCCCAGGATGTCGATCATCTGACCGCCGGCCATGCCGCGCGCGCCGGAAGCCTGAGCCAGCTTCATCACCAGTTCGGCGCGGATATTGCCGTCGGAATGGGTGTCCGGGTGCGCCAGGATCTCGAAGGCGGCGGTCTGCAGGGCGTCGCCGGCCAGCACAGCCGTCGCCTCGTCATAGGCCCTGTGCACCGTCGGCCGGCCCCGGCGCACATCGTCGTCGTCCATGCAGGGCAGATCGTCGTGGATCAGGCTGTAGGCGTGCACGCACTCCAGGGCGCAGGCCGC
>JBBREC010000049.1:0-21438 GCA_038203295.1 Caulobacterales bacterium | reverse complement strand
CCTGCCTCGACGAGGCGCTGGCCGCCCTCAGGCCCTCAGCGGCCTGAGCCTTCCCTCCCCCCGGTGGGAAGGGACCTGAGCCCTATTTCTTCGCGGCCGGCTTCTTCGCGGCGCTGGCTTTCTTGGCTGCAGGCTTCTTGGCCGCAGGCTTCTTGGCCGCGGCCGGCTTTTTCGCGGCGGCGGGCGCCTTGGCGGCCGCAAGTTTCGCGGCGGCTTTCGCGGCGGCTTTCGGGGCGGCCTTGCCGGCGGCGGGCTGGGCCACCGGCTTGGCGGCAGGCTTCTTGGCCGCCGGCGGCTTTTTCGCGGCCGGGGCTTTCTTGACGGCGGCGGGCTTGACGGCGGCGGGCTTGGCAGCGGCAGGCATCTTGGCGGCGGCCGGCTTTTTGGCCGGAACCGGCTTCGCGGCCGGCGCCTTGGCGGCTACGGGCTTTTTCACCACGGCAGGCTTGGCGGCGGCCGGTTTAGCCTTGGGCCCGGCGGCCGTCTTGGCGGCGGGGGCCTTGGCCCCGGCCGGCGCCTTGGCAGCGGCCGGCCTTTTCGCCGCCGCGGGCTTCTTCGCCGCGGCCGGCTTGGCGGCGGCGACCGCAGGCTTTGCCGATGAGGGCGCGGCGGCCGGCGCAGGCGCGGCGGCGGCGGGTGCGGGGGTCGGCGCGGGCGCAGGCTTGGGCGCCTCGGCGGGCTTCGGCGCAGTCCGGCCAGTGAGCGCGTCAAGCGCCCTCAGGAAGATGTTACGCATGGGATCGGTCTCCATCAGAATTTCGTGGAAGGCGCCGGGGATCGAGATGAACTTTCCCTGCGGCAGGTGGCGGGCCGCCGCTTCCTGGGCGGCGTTGTCGACAAGCTTGTCGTCCCCGGCCGAGACGATCACCACCGGGACGGTGATGGCGTTCAGCCGTTCGGGACGGGCAAGGTAGGCGGTGGCGCGAAATGCGAAGTCCAGCCATCCCCACGTCGGCGCGCCCAGGCCGAGCTTCGGCTCGCTGGACACCAGGCCGCAGGTGCGCAGGAACCGCGTCTCGTCGTGGGTCAGGCGGTTGGCGGTGAAGTCGTCGTCGAACGGCTTGCCGGGATCGCCCCGAACATAGCTGCCGCCGCGACCAAGGAGCGTCTGGAATGCGGCCAGCGCTTTGGCCAACCGCGTCGGCGTGTTTCCAGTGAGCACGCCCAGCATCGGGGCTGATAAGATCGCGCCGGCGATCCGGCTCTCGCCGTGGGCCATGGCCAGCAGCGTCAGGCAGCCGCCCATGGAATGGCCTACCGCCACCCATGGCTTCGGCAGACGGTCGTCGTAGGCGTTCAGCAGCAGGGTGAAATCGTCAAGGAACGCCTTGTATCCGCTGGCGTGGCCCTTCAGCCGGTCGCCCTGGTGCCGATGCGACAGGCCCTGGCCGCGCCAGTCGTGGGCCAGCACGACAAAACCACGGTCCAGCAAATCGGCGATGGTCTCGTAATATTTCTCGATCGGCTCGGTGCGGCCGCCGGACAGGATGATCGAGCCGCGAGCCCGACCCGGCGGCGGCAGAAACATCGCCGCGCGCAACAGCGCCCCGCCCGCGCCTCTGACCCAGGAGGCTTCGCCACCTGGCGGAGCGACAGCGTCGGGGGTTTCGATCAGGGGTGCGGCGTCAAGCATCACCCCTCCTTACGTGGCCTTGGAAAACAGAGACTGAATGGCCGGCTGCAGCTTCATCGCCAGACCCATGTCGGACAGCCTCAGCCGACCGCTCATCATCGCCCGCGTCGGATCGAGCTCGCCCCGGCCCAGCGCCTTCAGGTCCTTCAGCGCGACGGTGACGGTAAGATCGGCCGGCTTGTCGTCGTTGGTAACCTGTCCGCCGTCGACATGGATGAAGCCCTCGCCCTTCAGATCGAGCTTGATGGACTTGCCAAGCCTGGCGCCCGACGCCGCGGCATGGCGGATGCGATCCGTCAGCTCCTCCAGCGTCGCCATATTCCGAACTCTCCCAAGCCACGGCGAGCTTCGCTTCTGGCGGGTGCGAAGTAAACCGTCAGGGTTGCGCCGGACCCGGTTTGACGAACCTGAGGGTCATACGGTCGCTTTCGCCGACGGCGTCGAACCTGGTGCGGTCGAAGGCGGCATCCGGCTTGCCGCCAGGGCCCGACCAGCGGCTGGGCGGCAGGGTCCAGACGCCGAAGGGGTGGTCCTTCGAGTCCTTGGGGTTGGCGTTGACCTCGGACTTGCCGGCCAGTTTAAAACCGGCCTTCTCGGCGGCGGCGATGACGTTCACGGTGGCCACATAGCCGTCCCGCGCCTCGGCGACCTGCGGTCGCGAATCGGCGCGGTGTTCCTCGATGGCCAACACGCCGCCCGGCTTCAGCACCGCGTGGAAATCGGCGAACGCTTTGTCCAGCATGCCTGGCGTCCACATCCAGTTGTGGATGTTGCGCGCGGTAATGACCATGTCGGCGGAGCCCGGTGCGCCCAGCGGCTTGGAGACCATCCCGAAGTTGGCATAGCCGACCGAACCGTACTTGCCGGCGTCGGCGTACTTGGCCTCAAAAGCCGCGCGGCCCTTGCGGGCGCCTTCGGAGACCTTCGGATTGTCGAGGTCGGTGACGCCGGCGATGTAGTGGCCGCCGGTGGCCTTGGCGTAAGGGGCCAGGATTTCGGTCCAGTAACCGGAGCCCGGCGAGATCTCGATAACCGTCTGCTTCGGCTTCAGGCCCCAGAACGTCAGAGTCTCGGCGGGGTGACGCGCGCCGTCGCGGACACTGTTTTCCGTCGTGCGCTGCGGCCCCGCGATCGCGGCCTTGAGCGCGGTGTCGGCGGCCTGGGCCGGCAGGGCGGCCAGCGTCATGGCGATGGCGGCGGCGGCGGCGGCGAGGACCGGGCGGATCATGGGTGTTCCCTAGGGCTGAATCTGTCGCGCAGCCTAGGGCGGGCTCACGTGGGTGCAAGGCCTTGAACCGCGAAAACGCCCTCCTACCTCATGAATCGAAGGCGCTGGATATCCGGGCCTTCTGGGCGACGCGGCGCCAGTTCGGGCCGCGTCATCCACTCAGAAACGCAACCTTGCTTTGCAAGAAGGATGTGACCGAATGCGTACGATCGATTTCTCCCCCCTCTATCGCTCCGTGGTCGGCTTCGACCGCCTGGCCGACCTGCTTGAGACCGCCACGGCGGAGACCGCCTCCAACGGCTATCCGCCTTACAATATCGAGCGCACCGACGAGAACGCCTACCGCGTCGACATCGCTGTCGCCGGCTTCCGCCCCGAAGAGCTCGAGATCGAGGTAAAGGAAAACCTTCTGACCGTGACCGGCCGCAAGGCCGCCAACGACGAGCCGCGCCGCTTCCTGCATCGCGGCCTGGCCGAGCGAAACTTCGACCGCCGTTTTCAACTGGCCGACTACGTCGTTGTGACGGACGCCAATCTTGCCGACGGCCTGCTCTCGATCTCCCTGAAGCGCGAGCTTCCGGAAGCGCTGAAGCCCCGCCGCATCGAGATCGGCACGGCGCAGGCCGCCCCGCTGATCGAGGGCGAAAAGGCCGCCTAGGGATCGTTGACGGCGTTCCCGTCCGATCCCCCCGGGCGGGAACCGCCTCCGAGACTTAACGGCCACCCTCCCTGAGCCTGGCTCGGGAAGGGTCAAGGGCGGCGCAGCGATGCGTCGCCCTTTTTCGTGCGCGTTAGATGATGTCTTCGAGGCCGCGGGCGCCGTGGCGCGAGACGTCGGCGAAATTGGCCTGGCGCAGCAGGGCGCTGGTAAAGTTGGCGCGGCTGACGTCAGCCTCGACGAACACCGCCTGGCGCAGGTCTGCGGCGGTGAGGTCAGCGTTCTTCAGCTCGGCCCGGGTCAGGTCGCAAGGCAGCACCCGGTCCGCCCCCAGCAGCAGCGGGCCCATCTGCGCCTCGCGCAGGTCCGAGCCCGAGAGCTTGGCCCCCACCAGCTTGGCGCCGCGTAGGTCGGCGCGCCGCAGGTTGCAGTTCCGCAGGTCCGCGCCTTCGAGATGGGCGCCCTGCAACTGCACGCCCTCCATGTCGAGGCCGTAGAAGACCGCGCCCTTGCCGGAGAGCGCCGTCAGATTGTAGCCGCTGACAGACTCCAGGTTCCTAAGGTCGGCATTGTCAAACACGCTCGGCTTTCCTTGGGCGCCGCCGGTCTCGCACCAGCGGGCGTGGTCGCGGATCATGGTCTGGTAGGGCAGGATATCGGCGGCCTTGCCGCTCACCCGGTCGGTCAGGCAGCCGGTCATGTTGGCGTTCATGACGTTCCACGAGGTCGTGCGCGCGCCCACCAGTACGGCGTCGCGCATGTCAGCGCCGGCAAGATCCGCGCCCGACAGATCGGCGCCGGATAGGTCCGCGCCCTTCATCGAGCACTGCTTAAGGTTCGCGCGCACCAGGCGCGCATCCTTGAGAATCGCGTCGCTGAAGTCGGCCCTCACGGCGACCACGCCCGAGAGTTTGGAGCGTTCGAGGTTTGCGCCCACCAGTTTGGCGCCCTGGACGTCGCCCTGGCGCGGCGTGCCGCCCGCCTCGAGCTTGCGGAAACCCAGGCGCGGGTCGGCGGCGGCCAGCACCCCCTCGCGCAGGTCGGCCTCGAACAGGTCGGCGCCGGTGAGGTTGGCGTTGCGCAGGCAGGCGCCGCGCAGGTCAGAGCGGCGCATGGAGGCTTCGGTAAGGTCAGCGTCCTGCAGGTCTGCGCCGAACAGGGTGGCGTTGTCGAGCCGCGCGCCGCGCATCTTGCAGCCGGCCAGCACCGCCCCAGAGAAGTCCGCGTCGCAGAGATTCTTGCCGGCCAGGTTCAGGCCGGAGAGGTCCATCCAGGCGAAGACCGCGCGCGCGCCGCCGGGCTTGGACGAGAACAGCCGATCATGCTTGGCGCAGATCTGCTCGAGCTCGAGCTGGCTCAGGCGGCGGGTCGTATTGGCGGCGATTGATCCGGACATGACGCGGGCGACGCTACGCGCCCGGGATTAACGGCGAATTTCCAACGCCTTACCGCCGATACGCGGCATAGAGCATCGCGGCCTCGTCAGCCAGCACGCCAAGCTCGGTGGAAACGCCCGCCTGCAGCAGCCTCTGGACACCTCGTCCCGACGCCAGCGGCGAGGTATCAGCGCTCGCCACGACCACCCGCGCAACCCCCGCCGCGACCAGCAATTCCGAGCAGGACGGCGCGCCGGATGAACGTTCGCCGCAGGGCTCCAGGGTGACGTAGGCCGTCGCCCCGAGCGCGGCTGCGCCGGCGATCTCGAGCGCCTGTTCCTCCGCATGCGGCCGGCCGCCCGGGGCGGTGACGGCTTCCCCCAGCACCCGGCCGCCTTTGACGATGACGCAACCGACGGACGGGTTGTCGTCAGTCAGGCCCACATGGGCGCTGGCCAGGTTGATCGCCCGCCGCATCCAGGTCGCGTCGGGCATCAGATCGCCGGCAGATTCTGAGCCCGTGCGGCATCGAGGTAGCGCGCGGCGGTGGGCTTCAGGTTCGCGTCCAGGTCGATCAGTAGCGGATTGCCCGTGGGGATCTCCACATGGACGATCTCATCGGCGCTGAGCCCGAACAGCAGCTTGACGATGGCGCGCAGCGAATTGCCGTGGGCGGCGATCAGCAGCGTCTCGCCCGCCTTCAGATGCGGTGCGATCTCCACTTCCCAGTAGGGCTGCACGCGCTCGAGCGTCGTCTTCAGGCTTTCGGTGTCGGGCAGGACGGCGCCAGCGTAGCGGCGGTCCTTCGCGAAGTCGAACTCGCCGCCCGCCGGCGGCGGCGGCGGCGGCACGTCGTAGGACCGCCGCCAGAGGGTCACCTGCTCGGCGCCGTGCTTGGCTGCGGTCTCGGTCTTGTTGAGGCCGGTGAGGCCGCCGTAGTGGCGCTCGTTGAGCCGCCAGTCCTTGGTTTCCGGAACGAAGGCCTGGCCCGCCGCGGCGAGCGCCAGCCAGGACGTGCGGATCGCGCGGGTCTGGACGGAGGTGTAGCAGCGGTCGATCGCCAGCCCCTCGGCCTTGATCAATTCACCGCCTTTGGTCGCCTGGGCCTCGCCCTCGGCGGTCAGGTCGACGTCCACCCAGCCCGTGAAGCGGTCTTCGAGGTTCCACTGGCTCTGGCCGTGGCGCAGCAGGATCAGCTTGGGCAAGACGGACACGCTCCTTCGGTGAGGGCCGTGGGTTAGCTTGCGCCTTGGCCGAGCGCAACGGCATGACCGTCCTCAAGAGATTGGTGAGCGGCCGGCGAACCGGCTATACCGGCGCCATGCTCGACCGCCTCTACCTGCCCGTCCTGGGCCTGCTCGCGATCGGCGCCGTGGCGCTGGCGATGGTCTGGCCGCAGGGACTTGGCGACCGTTCGCCCGATCCATTCGGCTCGACGCCTGTGCAGCGCACCCCCGCCATGCAGGCTGCCATGCAGCGGGAGACCGAGGCCGCGCAGCGCCGGCTGAACCAGGCCCGCGACGCGGTCCGGGATCTGCAAACCCAGGCGATTGCGCCCACCCAATGAGCGCTTTCGACGCGATTGCCACGGCTCGTCGGGTGCTGGCCGCCGAAGCCGAAGGCCTCGCCCAGCTCTCCGCCGCGCTGGACGGCTCCTTCACCCGGGCCGTTGAGACGCTGTTCACCGCCAGGGGACGCATCGTCTGCACCGGCATCGGCAAGTCGGGCCATATCGGCCGAAAGATCGCCGCCACCATGGCGTCCACCGGCTCGGTCGCCATGTTCGTGCACGCCACCGAGGCGAGCCACGGCGACCTCGGCATGATCGGCCAGGACGACGTGATCCTGGCGCTCTCCAAGACTGGCGAGACCCGAGAACTCGCCGACGTCATTGCCTACGCCAAGCGCTTCGCCATACCCCTGATCGCCATCACCGCGGTCGCCAATTCCGCCCTCGGTCGCGCCGCCGACATCCTGCTGGCGATCCCCGACGCGCCGGAGGCCGCCGACGAGCTCAACGCGCCCACCACCTCGACGACCCTGCAGCTCGCCATGGGCGACGCGCTGGCCGTGGCGCTACTGGAGCGGCGCGGATTCAAGCCCGAGAATTTCCGGGTGCTGCACCCGGGCGGAAAGCTGGGCGCCATGTTGCGCACCGTCGGCGACCTGATGCATGGCGCGGACGAGCTGCCGTTAGTCTCCGCCACTACGCCCATGCCCGACGCCCTGTTGGTAATGTCAGCGAAACGCTGGGGAATCGTCGGCGTCACGGACGCGGACGGAGAGCTGACCGGCGCGATCACGGACGGCGACCTACGCCGCCACATCGACGGGCTTCTGACCCATACCGCCGGCGAGGTGATGACGCCGGGCCCGAAGAAGACCGTGCCCTCCACCATGCTGGCCTCACAGGCGCTCGCCCTGATGAGCGACCCCGCGCCAGCGGTGACCGTGCTGTTCGTCGTCGACGGCGGGACCCCCGTGGGCATCCTGCACGTTCACGACATCCTGCGCGCCGGCGTCATGTAACCAGGTTCGACCGTATACGTTCGGGAAGAACCTTTCTGTCATCTCCTGCGCATATTCCTGCAACCCCGCAGTCTCCGGAGTTCCAATGCTGTCCGTTCCCCGTGCCGACATCCTCGAAAACAGCTGGGACTTCGAGACTCAGCCGCTGGTCAAGGCGACCGGGTTCCGGGAGTACGACGCGCGCTGGCTGTTCGGGCCGGAGATCAACCTGCTCGGCATCCAGGCGCTCGGGCTGGGGCTCGGCACCTACATGCACGAGCTTGGCCAGACGCGCATCGTGGTCGCCCACGACTACCGCTCCTATTCGCTCTCCATCAAACAAGCCCTGACGCTGGGTCTGATCGCGGCGGGCTGCGAGGTGATCGACATTGGCCTTGCCACCTCGCCGATGGCGTACTTCGCCCAGTTCGACCTGGATGCGCCCTGCGTGGCCATGGTCACTGCCAGTCACAACGAGAACGGCTGGACTGGCGTGAAGATGGGCGCACAACGTCCGTTGACCTTCGGTCCCGACGAAATGGGCCGCCTGAAGGAGATCGTGCTGACAGGGGCCTGGAAGCAGCGGCCCGGCGGCTCGCTGGCCCACATCGCCGGCGTCGCCGAGCGCTACATCGCCGACGCCGCCAGCCGCGCCAGCATCAGGCGCCCGCTCAAGGTGGTATGCGCCTGCGGCAACGGCACCGCCGGGGCCTTCGCGCCGGAGGCGCTGAAGCGCATGGGCGTGGCGGTGGTCTATGAGATGGACTGCAAGCTGGACTGGACCTTCCCGAAGTACAATCCGAACCCGGAAGACAGTGTCATGCTGCACGCCATGTCTCAGGCCGTGCGCGAGTTCGGCGCCGACCTTGCGTTGGGCTTCGACGGCGACGGGGACCGCTGCGGCGTGGTGGACGACGAGGGCGAGGAGATCTTCGCCGACAAGATCGGCCTGATGCTCGCCCGGGACCTTTCCTACCTGCACAATAACGCGACCTTCGTGGTCGACGTAAAATCCACCGGGCTCTACGCGACCGACGAGGTGCTGCACGCCAATGGCGCGACCACCGTCTACTGGAAGACCGGCCACTCCTACATCAAGCGCAAGACCGCCGAGCTGGGCGCGCTGGCCGGCTTCGAGAAGTCCGGTCACTTCTTCTTCAACCCGCCCATTGGCCGAGGCTACGACGACGGCATCGTGGCCGCCGCGGCGATCCTGTCCATGATGGACCGCAACCCGGACAAGAAGCTCTCGGACCTGAAGAAGGCGCTGCCGGTCGCCTACACCTCGCTGACCATGAGCCCGCACGTCGCCGACGAGGTGAAGTATGGTCTGGTGGACGAAGTGGTCGCCGAATACACCGCGCTGCGCGACGCCGGCGGCACGATTCTGGGCCGTAAGATCGTGGACCTGATCACCGTCAACGGCGTTCGAGTGGCGCTGGAGGACGGCTCGTGGGTCCTGGTCCGTGCCTCGTCCAACAAGCCGGAGATCGTCGTCGTCGTCGAATCGACCCGCAGCGAAGACGACATGCGCGACCTCTTCCGCAAGGAGGTGAAGCCGAGGCTGGCGAAACGGCCCCAGGTCGGCGCCTACAATCAGGAAATCTGAGACGCCGTTCTTGCTGCAGTGCAACACAAGTGTGTTGTCGTGAGGCGGCGCAGATATTGTCTTGGCCTAAGCCGCATGGTGAAAGGCCCGGGTATTGAGGGGATAGACGATGCACGTAGTGATGGTCGGGACGGGCTATGTAGGCCTCGTGAGCGGCGCCTGCTTCGCCGACTTCGGGCACACCGTGACCTGCATCGACAAGGACGCCTCGAAGATCGAGCGCCTGAAGTCGGGTGGCATTCCGATCTACGAGCCTGGACTGGACCTGCTGGTCGCCCAGAACGTTAAGGCGGGTCGTCTGTTTTTCTCCACCGACGCCGCCGAAGCGGTCCGGGACGCCGACGCCGTGTTCATCGGGGTGGGGACGCCCTCACGTCGCGGCGACGGCTATGCCGACCTATCATACGTCTACGCGGCGGCGGAGGAGATCGCGGGCCTGGTGCAGGGCTTCACTGTCGTGGTCACCAAGTCCACCGTTCCCGTGGGCACCGGCGATGAGATCGAGGCCATCTTCAAGAAGGTCCGGCCCGACGCCGATGTGGCCGTCGTCTCCAACCCCGAATTCCTTCGCGAAGGCGCGGCGATCGAGGACTTCAAGCGCCCAGACCGCGTGGTGGTGGGCACCGACGACCCGCGCGCTCAGGCCTTGATGCGCGAGATCTACCGGCCGCTCTATCTCAACGAGACGCCGATCGTCTTCACCAGCCGGCGCACCTCCGAGCTGATCAAATATGCCGCCAACGCCTTCCTGGCGCTGAAGATCACCTACATCAACGAGATGGCCGATCTCTGCGAGGCCGTCGGCGCCGACGTGCAGCAAGTGGCCAAGGGCATCGGCCTCGACGGCCGCATCGGCGGCAAGTTCCTGAACGCCGGCCCTGGCTACGGCGGCTCATGCTTCCCGAAGGACACCATCGCCCTGGTGCGGACCGCCCGTGACGCCGGCTCGCCGGTGGAACTGGTCGAGACCACGGTGAAGATCAACGACGAACGCAAGCGCGCCATGGCGCGCAAGGTCATCCGGGCCCTCGGCGGCGACGCAAAGGGAAAGACCGTCGGCGTGCTTGGCCTGACGTTCAAGCCAAACACTGACGACATGCGCGACTCGCCCTCGCTGGCGATCATCCCGGCCCTGCTCGACAAGGGCGCGAAGGTGCAGGCTTTCGATCCAGAGGGCCACGAGGCGGAGAAGCTGCTCACCGGTGTGGACTTCAAGGACGACCCCTACGCGGTCGCTGCCGGCGCCGATGTTCTGGTGATCATTACCGAGTGGGATCAGTTCCGGGCGCTCGACCTGGATCGCATCAAGCTCCTGATGAAGAAGCCGGTGCTTGTCGACCTGCGCAACATCTACAAGCCCGACGACATGCGCGCCCGCGGCTTTGCCTACACCAGCGTTGGCCGGCCGGGCGCGGACCAGAAGATCGGCCGCCGGGCGGGCGACCTGGAAAGCTGACGCCGCTTGCTGAAACCCAGGCTCTTCCATGTCAGCGAAAAGGCGGGGATCGCTCGGTTCGAACCGCGACCTCCGCCTTCTCCCGGCGCGGGCGTGACCGGTGACGCGGTCTGGGCCGTGACCGAGAGCCACCTTGCGAATTACCTGGCGCCAAGAGACTGCCCGAGAATCACGTTCCGGGCGGGATCCGACACCAGCGAGACGGACCGGGTGAGATTCCTGGGAAGCGCCGAGCGAGTCGTTGCGTTCGAACGGGACTGGCTGGACCGCGTGCGGGCCTGCAAGCTCAACATCTATGAGATGCCGGCCACGACGTTTTATGAGGTACTCCCGGACGCAGGCTACTGGATCTCGCGAACAGCCGTGGCGCCGATGGCTGTCGAGATCCAAACCGACCTTTTGGGCGCCCTGGCCCAGGCCGGAGCGGAGGTCCGGATTTTACAGGACTTCTGGCCGCTTAGAGACGCGGTGATCGCGTCCAGCCTGCAATTCTCGGTGCTCCGAGATCGAAATGCGCGGCCCAGAGCCCTAGAGTCCTGAAAGGCTCATAAGCAACTGGCCGATCCAGAGTGCGCCGGCCCAGAAGGCCAGGCCGAGAATCGCGACGAACGCCAAGCAGGCCATGGAACTCGTATTGCGTCCCAGAACCCGATGCGCGCCGCCAAAAGCGAGGTTGCGTGCCATTGTCTTCTCCCAGTCTTTTTCGCACCGGACCGGTCGAGCGGTTCGGACATTACGAGACTGTCACAATGATTCAGGCTTGGGTAGGGTTTCCGCGCGTGGGTTGAATCTGCGGGCCGGCGGTCAGGCCGCGGCCTTCTTCACCGCGCCGACGATGTCCTTGACGACCTGGCTGACCAGCTTCTCATCGTCGCCTTCCGCCATGACCCGGATCAGCGGTTCGGTGCCTGACGCCCGCACCAGAAGGCGGCCGGACCCGTTCAGGCGCTGCTCGCCGTCGGCGATGGCGTCCATGACACTCGCGTCTTCCAGCGGCTTGCCGCCGGCGAAGCGCACATTTTCCAGCTTCTGCGGCACAGGATCGAACTGACGGGCCAGCGCGCTCATGGGCTTGTCGGACTCCTTCAGCACCGCCATCACCTGCAGGGCGGCCTGCAGGCCGTCGCCGGTGGTGGAGAAGTCCGACAGGATGATGTGGCCGGACTGTTCGCCGCCCAGGTTGAAGCCGCCCTCGCGCATGCGGACCATCACCGCGCGGTCGCCCACCGGGGTACGCTCCAGCGTTAGCTTGCGCGCGGCCAGGAAGCGCTCAAGGCCGAGGTTGGACATCACTGTCGCCACGACGCCTTTGCCTCGAAGCTTCTGGCGCCGCGCCCAGTCGTCGGCGATCAGGGCCATAATTTGGTCCCCGTCGACGACCTGGCCCTTCTCGTCGCAGATCACCAGCCGGTCGGCGTCACCGTCGAGCGCGATCCCGATGTCGGCACGGTATTCCTTCACCGCCTTGGCCATGGCCTCGGGGTGGGTGGAGCCGCACTCCTCGTTGATGTTCGCGCCGTTCGGTTCGACGCCGACCTTCACGATCTCGGCGCCCAGTTCGTAGAGTACGACGGGAGCGACCTTATAGGCGGCGCCGTTGGCGCAATCGATGACCACGCGAAGGCCCGAGAGGCTGAGCCGGCGCGGGAAGGTCGCCTTGGCGATCTCCACATAGCGGGCCTGCGAATCGTCCACCCGGGCCACGCGGCCCAGCGCGGTCGGCCCTGCCAGGCCGTCAGCCAAGCTCTGGTCCATCAGGGCCTCGATCTCGATCTCGCGAGCGTCAGAGAGCTTATAGCCGTCGGGGCCGAACAGCTTGATGCCGTTGTCGATATAGGCGTTGTGCGAGGCCGAAATCATCACGCCAAGATCAGCGCGCAGCGAGCGGGTCATCATGGCGACGCCCGGCGTCGGCATCGGGCCCAGCAGGCGAACATCCATCCCCACGCTCGTGAAGCCCGCCACCAGCGCCGGCTCGATCATGTAGCCGGACAGCCGCGTATCCTTGCCGATCACCACAAGGTGGCGGCGCTCGTCCTTGGACATGAATATCTTGCCGGCCGCCATGCCCACGCGCAGAGCCACCTCGGCGGTCATAGGGAAGCGGTTCGCTTCGCCACGAATGCCGTCAGTCCCGAAATAGGCGCGTTTGCTCATCAGACGTTCTCGAAACGATCCGAAACCCAGATTTAGTCGACGCGCCCATGACGAATGGTAAAGCCCCACACGGGCGCGTGTCGAAGCACCCAAGGCTCTATCACAAAGGACGCCACTCCCAATGTGCGGCATTATCGGGATTGTCGGGACCAGACCGGTCTCCGAGCGTCTCATCGAGAGCCTCAAGCGGCTGGAATACCGCGGCTACGATTCGGCCGGCATCGCCGCCCAGGTCGACGGCAGGCTGCAGCGCCGGCGGGCGGCGGGCAAACTGCGTGAACTCGAGGCCGTGGTGGCCATCGAGCCCCTGGTGGCCGAGACCGGGATTGGCCACACCCGCTGGGCAACCCATGGCGCGCCCACCGAGCGCAACGCCCACCCGCACATCGCCGGCCGCGTAGCCGTGGTGCACAATGGCATCATCGAGAACTTCGCGGAGCTGAAGGCCGGGCTGCAGGCCCGCGGCCGGATCTTCACCAGCGACACCGACACCGAGGTCGTCGCCCATCTGCTCGACGAAGCGCTTAACGATGGCCTGGCGCCCGAGGCGGCGTTCAAGGCGACCCTGGACAAGCTGCGCGGCGCCTATGCCCTGGCGGTGCTGGTCGGCGGCGACCGCGAGGTGATCATGGGCGCGCGCAACGGCCCGCCGCTGGCGGTCGGCTATGGCGACGGCGAGATGTTTATCGGGTCCGACGGTCTGGCGCTCGGTCCCTTCACCAACCGCGTCGCCTATCTTAACGACGGCGACTACGTGATCATCGACCACCATTCGGCGCGGATCTTCGATGACGCCGGCCTACCTGCCGACCGCCCTATCAAGGTGCTGCCCGCGTCGGCCGCCATCATCGAGAAGGGCAACTACCGCCACTTTATGGAAAAGGAGATCCACGACCAGCCCGAGGGGTGTCAGCGCACCATCGCGGCTTATGTGGACACCCTCACCGACCGCACGAAGATCCCCGGTGACATCGATTTCGCCGGGCTGGAACGCATCCAGATCGTCGCTTGCGGCACGGCCTTCCTGGCCGGCATGGTCGGCAAATATCTGATCGAACAGCTCGCCGACCTGCCGGTTGACGTCGAGGTGGCCTCGGAGTTCCGCTACCGGAAGCCGGCGCTCAGCGCGAGTTCGCTGGCCATCGCCATCTCCCAGTCCGGCGAGACCGCCGACACCCTGGCCGCGCTACGGTATTGCCAGGCCAAGGGGATGAAGAGCGCCGCCCTGGTGAACACTGTGGAATCCACGATCGCCCGGGAGGCCGATGTGATCTGGCCGATTCACTGCGGGCCGGAGATCGGCGTCGCCTCCACCAAGGCCTTCACCGCCCAGGTCAGCCTGCTGACCACGCTGGCCGTGGCCGCCGCCCGGGCGCGGGGCAAGATCGACGAGGCCGAGGAACAACGCCTCGTTCGAGTGCTGCTGGAAGCGCCCCGCCTGATGGCCGAGTCCATCAACCTGGAAGAGGCCGTGCGCCTGGTGGCCATCGAGGTGGCAAAGGCCCGTGACGTGCTCTTCCTTGGCCGCGGCCCGATGTATCCGTTGGCGCTCGAAGGCGCGCTTAAGCTCAAGGAGATCAGCTATATCCACGCCGAGGGCTATGCCGCCGGCGAGCTGAAGCACGGACCGATCGCGCTGGTCGACGAGCAGACGCCGATCGTCATTCTCGCACCCTTCGATAGCTATTTCGAAAAGTCGGCCTCGAACATGAGCGAGGTCATGGCCCGGGGCGGGCAAGTGGTGTTCATCACCGATCCCGACGGCGAACGCCACGCGCCCGCCGGCGCCCGGGTCGTGGTGACCGCGCCGCGCTGCGATCCCCTGATCGCGCCGTTGGTGATGTCGGCGCCCATCCAGCTGCTCGCCTATCACGTCGCCGTCCAGAAGGGCGCGGACGTGGATCAGCCGCGCAACCTCGCCAAGTCCGTCACCGTCGAATAGCGCATAGCAAAACAGCCGCTCCCGGAGGAGCGGCTGTTCCGCAAAAGCAAACGGCCGCCCCGTGAGGGGCGGCCGCGCTCAGTCTGACTGTTACGTCAGGCTTACTTCTTTTCCGGAGCAGCGGCCATGGCGGCAGCGGCCGGAGCAGCGGCTTCAGCAGCGGCCGGAGCAGCGGCCATAGCGGCGGCCGGAGCAGCGGCTTCAGCGGCGGCCGGAGCAGCGGCTTCAGCGGCGGCCGGAGCAGCAGCAGCAGCAGCGTCAGCAGCCGGAGCGGCTTCTTCGGCCTTCTTGGCGCAGGCGGACATGCTGAGCGCCAGAGCGCCGGCGACGGCAACCGAAGTGATGATACGAAGGTTCATGGTGAGACTCCCCTGGAGGACTATCCTCCGACAATGCGCGACTCTTACACGGCTTCGTGAATTCCCGAAATCGTGATCATGCATTCGACGTGATTTTTCGTTGCGCAGTGTGTGCGATAGGCCGCGCAGGCAGTTGGAGGGGTTAGATGACGAAGCGTGTGCGCAAGGCGGTCCTGCCGGTTGCGGGGCTGGGAACCCGGGTGCTGCCGGGCGCCAAGACCACGCCGAAGAACCTCCTGAACATCGTCGACCGGCCGATCCTGTCCTATGTGGTCGAGGAAGCACGCGCCGCCGGGATTGAGCATTTCGTGTTCATTGTCGGCCGCGGCCAGGGCGCCATCGAGGACTACTTCGACTCCAATCCCGAGGTCGAGGGTATCCTCCAGGCCAAGGGCAAGCTGGATATCCTGGCCGATGTGCGCCGCGACCTGCCCGAGCCCGGCCAGATGAGCTTTATCCGCCAGATGGCGCCGTTGGGCCTCGGTCATGCGGTTTGGTGCGCCCGCGACGTGATCGGCGACGAGCCCTTCGCGGTCATGCTGCCTGACATGCTAATGACCGCGCCCCGCGGCGCGCTGGCGCAATGCGTCGACGCCTATGAAAAGGTCGGCGGCAACATCGTCGCCGTCGAGCCCGCGCCCGAAGGCGAGACCCACAAATACGGCATCGTGGCGCTGGACGGTCAGCACGGCCGGCTGAACCGGATGACCGGCATGGTCGAGAAGCCCCCCTTGGGGACCGAGCCTTCGAACCTGTTCATTTCGGGCCGCTACATCCTGCAGCCGGAGATTTTCAACATCCTGGAGACCCAGGAGCGCGGTGCGGGGGGAGAAATCCAGCTCACCGACGGGATGGCGCATCTGATGAAGGCGCAGGCCTTCCACGCCCTTGAGTACGAGGGGACCACCTACGACTGCGGCGACAAGATCGGCCTGTTGCGCGCCAACGTCGCTTTTGCGCTGGCCCGCCCCGACCTCGCCGACGCCGCGCGGGCGGCCATCCTGGCCCTGCTCTAGCGGACCGGCCGGAGGCAGCCTTGAGGCTCTTCGTCTTCGGTTATGGCTTCTCGGCCAGGGCGCTCGCCAGACGGCTGAAGCCGAAAGGCTGGCAGGTCTTCGCCAGCGTCCGGGATCCGGCCGCCATAGGGCAGCTGGCCGCCGAAGGCGTCGCCGGCGTGGCGATCGACGATGATCGGGGCCTGACCGATGCGCTCGTCGGCGCCAATGCGCTGCTGATCACGGCGCCGCCCGGGGCCGCCGGCTGTCCTGGCTTGCCGACGCTGGCTGGGCCACTGGCTCGGGCCGGCGCCTTCCCGGACTGGACCGGCTACCTCTCCACCACCGGCGTCTATGGCGACCGGCGCGGCGGTTGGGTGTTTGAGACCAGCCGGCTCTCGGCGCAGTCCCTGGAAGGGGCCCGCCGGGTGGCCGCGGAGCGCGACTGGCTGGAGGTGGGCCAGGGCATGGGTCTGACCGTGCAGGTCTTCCGCCTGCCCGGCATCTACGGCCCCGGGCGCTCAGCTTTCGACCGCCTGCGTGCCGGCCAGGCCCGCCGCATCGCCGCCCCCGGCCAGGTGTTCTCCCGCATCCACGTGGACGATCTGGCCGCCGGGCTCGAGGCCTCGATGGCGCAGCCGCGCGCCGGCGGCATCTACAACCTCTGCGACGACGAGCCGGCGGCCAACTCCGACGTGGTGGGCTACGCCGCCGGACTGCTGGGCATGTCGCCGCCACCGGAAACCGGCCTCGAAAGCGTCTCTCCGGCCGGCATGCGCTTTTATGCCGAGAGCAAGCGCGTCTCGAACGCGCGGGCCAAGGCGGAGCTGGGCTGGCGGCCGCAATACCCGACCTACCGCGAAGGCCTGACCGCGATCCTTGAAGGCGGCGGCTAGACCTCAGCCACCGCCGCAATCAGCCGTTCGATGTCCTGCGGGCGCGACAAGCGGTGGTCGCCGTCCTTTATCAGCGTGAAGACCACGTCCTCGCCGTTCAGGGCCTGGGCGAGTTCCAGCGCGTGGCGCCAAGGCACGTCCGGGTCGGCGCTGCCCTGCAGGATGCGCACCGGCATGTCGATCGGGACCGGCCCCGGCAGGATCGACCAGCGGGCGCCGTCTTCCAGCAGGGCGGCGCTGATCGGATAAGGATCGCCGTAGTCCGAGGGCCGCATCCAGACCCCATCGTCCCTGAGCGCCTTGCGGCCATCCGGAGGAATCGCCGGCGCGATCAGCTTCTCGGTAAAGTCCGGCGCGGGGGCGACGAGCACCATGGCCCTCACGCGCGCGGCCCGAACAGCGGCGGCTAGACAGGCAATCCAGCCGCCCATGGACGAGCCCACCAGCACCACCTGGCCCTCGATCAGATCGTCGATCACGGCCAGCGCGTCCGCCCGCCAGCGGGTGATCGTACCCTGTGCGAAATCGCCGTCCGATTCGCCGTGGCCGAAGTAGTCGAACCGCAGATAGGCCCGGCCTTCGGCTTCCGCCCAGTCGGCCAGGGCCTGCGCCTTCGTTCCCGCCATATCGGAGCGGAAACCGCCCAGCCAGACCACCGTCGGACCGCCGCCGTCGACACGGCGCCAGGCCAGCTTCGTCCCGTCCGGGCAATCAAGCTTTCCAACGGCTTCAGTCATATGGGCCTCATAGCGCGCGGCGGTCTTTACGCCACCCCGTTTCGGGGTATGCAGAGGTGTGCCGCTTCCCGCTGATTTCACCCTTCTGCAGGTCGTCCCGGAGCTGGAAACCGGCGGCGCCGAGCAGACCACCCTCGACGTCGCCCGCGCGGTGATCGACGCGGGCGGCCGCGCGCTGGTCGCCACCCGCGGCGGCCGGATGACCGCGCGACTGGAAGCCGACGGTGCGCGCCTCGCGCAGATGCCGGTGCAGTCGAAGAATCCACTGGTTATGCTGGGTAACGCTGCGCGCCTGGTTGACCTGATCCGCCGCGAAAAGGTCAGCCTGGTCCACGCCCGCTCCCGCGCGCCGGCCTTCTCTGCGCTCTGGGCCGCTCAGGCGACGAAGACGCCGTTCGTGGCCACCTACCATGGGGTCTACAAGGCCAAGTCCAGCGTGAAGCGCTGGTACAACGCCGTGATGACCCGCGGCGACCTGGTGATCGCCAATTCCGACTACACCCGCGACCACGTTCTGGCCGAGCACCACCTGGACCCGGCGAAGATCGTCACCATCCCGCGTGGCGTGGACCTCGACAGATTCAACCCCTCCTATGTGACCGCGGACCGGCTGGAGAAACTGCGCGCCGACTGGGGTATCGCCGCCTCCGACCGCCGCACGATTTTCCTGCTGGCCGGCCGCCTGACCCGCATCAAGGGCCACCTGACGATCATCGAGGGCACGGCCAGGATGAAGGCTGAGGGGCGAACCGACTTCCTGGTGATCTTCGCCGGCGACGACCAGGGGCGCACCGAATATGGCGAGGAACTCGCCCGGGCCATCGCCGACGCCAGCCTCACCGGGCAGGTCAGAATCGTCGGACACTGTTCCGACATGCCCGCGGCCTATCTCGTCGCTGATGTGGCCATTCTGCCGACCATTGTGCCGGAGAGCTTCGGCCGCGCGGCCGTCGAGCCCCAGGCCATGGCGCGCGCGGTGATCGCCTCCAGCCACGGTGGAACGGTCGAGACGGTGGCCGACGGCGTCAGCGGCTGGCTGGTCACGCCGGGCGACGCGCCCGCCTGGGCCGCGGCGATGATCAAGGCCATGGACCTGGGCCCAGGCAAGCGGGCGGAGATGGGCCAGCTCGGCATGAACCGCACCCGTCAGCTCTACCGGGTCGATGCCATGTGCGCCGCGACACTGGCGGCCTACGAACAGGTCCTGGAGGCGCGATCCTAGATGGCGCGGCGCAACGTCCCCAAGATCCTGGTGATCAAGCTCTCGGCGCTCGGCGACTTCGTACTGGCGCTGGCGGCGATGAAGAAAATCCGCGAGGCTCACGCGAAGGCGCACATCACGCTGCTGACCACGCCGCCGTTCGAGGCCCTCGCCAAGGCCAGCCCGTACTTCAACGCCGTCGACACCGACGGGCGTCCGGAGAGCTTCCCGGAATGGATCGCGCTGCGCCGGCGGCTGCGGGCGGCAGGCTACGACCGGGTCTACGACCTGCAGACCTCCAGCCGGTCGAATCGCATCTTCCAGATCATGCGGCCCAATCCGCCGGCCTGGTCGGGGATCGCGCTGGGCTGCTCCCTGCCGCACAGGAACAAGCTGCGCGACCAGATGCACACCCTGGAGCGCCATGCCGACCAGTTGCTATACGCCGGAATCTGGCCCGACGCGCCCACCGCACCCGGGACCGCGCCGCCGCCGGACCTCTCCTGGGTGCTGGCTCAGGCGCCCGGCGACCGCCCGCCGACCCCGGGGGTCAAGGCCAAACCCTACGTGATGTTCGTGCCCGGAGGATCGCAGCACCGGCCGGAAAAGCGCTGGCCGGTGGAGAAATACGGCGAACTGGCCCGCATACTCTATGCCCGCGGCTTCGACGTGGTGATCATCGGCGGACCGGCGGAATCCTCGCTGGCGCACGCGATCCAGCGCGAGGTGCCCCGAGCCCGCGACCTCACCGGCCGCACCGACTTCGCCCGCATAGCCGTGCTTGGCGCCAAGGCCTCCATGGCGGTGGGCAACGACACCGGGCCGCTGCATCTGGCTGCAGCGGCCGGCGCGCGGACCGTGGTGCTGTTCTCCGGCGCCTCGGATCCGGCCCTGTCGGCGCCGAGGGGCAAGGTGGTGGTGCTTCAGGCCGACAAACTCTCGGAGCTCTCTGTTGCCAAGGTGGCACAGGCGGCCGCCTCTCTGCTCCCCACGGTCACGGGCTCGGCTTGATAGCGCGTTAGGCTGCGATCATATACAGGTGGAGCCGACCGGACCGCGCCTTGGCGCGACCGGACGCTTTTTCGTTGAAACAATCCTAGGAGCCTCGCCTATTCGCCGTCCCATGAACGCCCCCCCCGTCAAGGACGGGCTGCGCATCAATGATGAAATCCGCGTCCCCAAGGTTCTGCTGATCGACCAAGCCGGCGAGAAGCAGGGCGTGATGCCGACGTCGTCCGCTCTGGAAGCCGCTGAAGAAGCGGGTCTTGATCTGGTCGAGATCGTGCCGAACGCGGATCCGCCCGTTTGCAAGATCCTGGACTACGGCAAGTTCAAATTCCAGGAGCAGAAGAAGAAGAACGAGGCGCGGAAGCGGCAAAAGGTTCAGGAAATCAAGGAGATCAAACTCCGCCCGAACATCGACACCCATGACTACGAGGTCAAGCAGCGCTCGATGGTCCGCTTCTTCGAAGAGGGCGACAAGGTAAAGGTGACGCTCCGCTTCCGCGGCCGCGAACTGGCTCACCCCGAGCTCGGCATGAAACTGCTGCAAAAAGTGCGTGCGGACTTCGACCCGATCGCCAAGTGCGAATATGAGCCGCGCATGGAGGGCCGCCAGATGATCATGATCCTGGCGCCCCGATAGTGAGCCTCAAGAGTTTCGGCATTTCGGGAGCGGTCGCCATCACGGCGGCCGCTTTCGCATTTTCAGCGGCCGCCGACGGCGGCGACCAGCCCTACCCGCCGTTCAGGATCGGCGAAGGGCTCTATTACGTCGGCTCGTCGGACTACACGTCCTATCTGATCGTCACCAAGGCGGGCCTGATCGTCATCGACGGCGGCGACGCGGCAACCGGCCACCAGATCGTGGGCAACATCCGGACGTTGGGTTTCGACCCGGCCAAGGTGAAGATCCTCGTCAACACCCACCAGCACTTCGACCACGCCGCCGGCCTCGCCGAAATCAGGCGGGCCTCGGGCGCGAGGTTCTACGCCAGCGCTGCCGACGGCCCGATCATTGCCGCGGGCGGTCGGGGCGACCCGTTCCTCAAGGGCGCCCGCTTCGAGTATACGCCAGTGAAACCCGACGTGATCCTGAAGGACGGCCAAAAGGTCAGCCTCGGCGGCTTGACGCTCACAGCCCACGTCACCGGCGGCCACACCAGGGGCTGCACCACCTGGACCTTTCCGGTGACGGTGGCCGGCAAGGTCCGCCAGGCGCTTGTCCACTGCTCCTCCAGCGTGCTGCCGGGCTACAAACTGGTCGGCGCCGAGACCTATCCCGGCATGCGCGCCGACTACGAAAAGAGCTTCGCCACCTGGAAATCGCTGCCCTGCGAGGTGTTCCTGGCCAGCCACGCCCAGTTCTTCAACCTGGCCGCCAAGAAGAAGGCCCTCGACGCCGGCAAACCCGACGCCTTCGTTGACCCCGAAGGCTGCAAGGCGTTCTACGCCGAATCCGAAGCCGCCTTCCGCGCTGAGTTGGCCAGGCAACAGTCCGCGGCGAAATAGCGGCGCCAACCTTGCCGCTCCGCGCGGCGAGGCTTAACACCGGTCAAATGTCCGACTTAGCGCCGCGGGACGCGCCGACGCCGTCCCCGTGGGCCGCGCCGTCGCTGATCGCCGTCATCTTCATCAACATGCTGGGCTTCGGGATCATCGTCCCGTTGCTGCCCTTCTACGC
>JBBREC010000048.1:0-22165 GCA_038203295.1 Caulobacterales bacterium | reverse complement strand
CCTCGCCCGTCATGGCCTTCAGCGCAAAAGCTGGCTGGGGTGCGGTCATCGGTCTGCCTTTGGGTCCGGGCGCGGGCCGTGGGGTTGGCGGAGGTGGATGGGAATCGAACCCACCACACGCCTTTGGGACGTGTCACCGGTTTTGAAGACCGAGGAAGCCACCAGACTCCTGTCACCTCCAACCATCGACAGTAGAGCCAGATGTGCGAATGTCAGCCTGCGTTTTGCACGGAGCCAACCGTTTCACGTCCATCGAACAGGACCGAAGTCCGCGACCCGCGCCGGCGCCTGCCGGCGGTGGGTGTCCTCACCGCCGAGCCGGACGCGCGGGGACTCGCCGCGCGGTTCGGCGCGGCTGCGGTGACCGCCGCGCTGCGCGGAGCGCTCGCGGACGCGCGGACGCGCATCGCCCGAGACCCGCAGTGGACGCCCGCCGCGGGCGAACTGCTGGCGGCGGCGACGCGCCGATTGGAGGAAATCACGCGCGAGACCCTGTCTGGCGTGATCAACGCCACCGGCGTGGTGATCCACACCAACCTGGGTCGCGCGCCGCTGGCGCCGGAGGCTCTGGCCGCCCTCCACACGGCAGCGGGCTACGGCAATCTGGAACTCGACCTTGAGACCGGCCGCCGGTCATCGCGGCAGGACCACCTGGATCGGTTGATCTCTGACGTCACCGGGGCGCAGGCAGGCTTGGCGGTCAACAACGGTGCGGGGGCTGTGCTTCTGGCGCTCGCGGCCCTCGCGCCGGGCGCGCCGGTGATTGTCTCGCGCGGCGAACTGGTCGAGATCGGCGGCGGATTCCGTATTCCCGACGTCGTGGTCCAGAGCGGGGCGCGGCTGGTTGAGGTGGGGGCGACCAACCGTACTCATCTGCGGGACTACGAACAGGCAGTGCGCGACCATCCCGAAGCGCGGGTCATCCTTCGCACTCATCCAAGCAATTTTCGGATGACGGGCTTCACCAGCGCGCCCGATCTGGAAGCCCTGGCCCATTTCGCGCACGCCAAAGGAATTCTGCTCGTAGAGGACCTGGGGGGAGGAGCCCTCGTCGATCTGGCTCCCTACGGAATTTCCGGCGAACCTATGGTGCAGGACAGTGTCGCCGCCGGCGCCGACCTGGTGGTGTTCAGCGGCGACAAGCTATTGGGTGGTCCGCAGGCCGGGATCCTGGCTGGTCGGCGCGAGCTGATTGGGGCGCTGACCGCCCATCCGCTGGCGCGGGCCCTGCGGCTGGACAAACTGTCGCTTGCGGCCCTTGCCGCGACCCTGCGGCTGTTCCGGCCGCCGGCCGATCCGGTCGCACGGGTGCCAGTGCTCCGCATGCTGACCCAGCCCATTGCGGTGCTGGCTGCGCGCGCCGAGGACCTGGCCGCCCAGCTGATCGACATATCGGTGCTCGACATCGAGGTAGTGGAGACCACTGGCTATGCGGGCGGCGGCGCCATGCCCATGCACGCGCTGCCGAGCCGGTCTGTCGCGCTGCGGAGTTCGGCGATCGGCACGGAAGACCTGGCGCGGAGGCTGCGGGTCGGAACGACCCCGGTGCTCGGCCGAATCGAACGCGACCGGCTCCTGCTCGATATGCGCACGGTCACGGACGCAGAGCTGCCGGACCTGGTGATCTCGGTGCGAACCGCCGCCGGCGGTTAGTTTGTTTCGATCACCTGGCGGACGTCCCCCCGGCGCATCGTGAGGCCCTGGGCATCGAAGTATTCCAGCATCGGCACGATGTGTTTCCTCGTCGTCTCCAGGGTCGCCCGCGCCTCGCCGGTCGTGAATTCGTGCGGGTAAGGAAAGGCTGTCCACAATACATTGAAGGCCCACTCTAGGGCCTCACGGTGGAATACCAAGGTCTGGCGGAGCGCGCCGTTGTAGAGCGAAACCGCCCGGCCGGAGGCGATGAGCAGGTCCAACAGGCTCCGATTGTCCGAGCCACCGACCCCCAGAGCGGACAGGGAGGGCGGGTTGTGTCCGCCGGCGCGAAGGTCGGTTTCCAGGCCCGCCAGCCGCTGGGCGGCCTCGGAGGACAGGGCGGCGAAGGGATCATGGCCTGGCAGGGAAACCTCGCCGCCGTGCAGGCGGATTTCACCCGCGGCGGACAGGTCCCTCTCAACCTGGGAGATGAGGTCGCGGGGTATGTCCTGCGCCAGGCGATCCCGGATCGACCCAACCGCTGCTGCCGGTCGTTCAGGCGCCAGGCGCTGGGCTTCGGCCAGGTGGTCCAGATAGGCTTCTCGCGTCGCGGCCAGGGCGCGCCTAAACGCCAGCCTGCCTTCGTCCAGCACGACGAAGTCGGCCGCCAGCGACTGGACGACGTCGTCCCTCGATCGTCGCGAGAGCCGGCCGATCTCGGCCAGTGACACCACGCCGCCATCCCGCGCCACGAGCCCAGCCGCAAGGCCATAGAGGTCGGCGCCCACCGCCGCTTCCAAGATCTGAATTCGGTCGTCGGGCCGGCTGCGCGATACCGGGGCCTCCGGGTCCAGCACCACTACGCCGGCAAGGGTCTCGGCTGGCGACAGCCGGCGCAGCACAGCGCGCTGCCCGGCGTAAGCGATGATGGGCGAGAGGAATCTCAATTGGGCCAGGCCGCGTCCGCCTGGCGGAATCGCCTTGCCGCCGAACAGGCGCACAATAGCCGTATCGTGGCGCGCGCCCCACAGGACGCGAACCTGATCCATGTGTCTTAGGGGGCGTGCGGCGGCTGCGGACAGAGTCACTTCGGCGTCAACCTGTTGCGCCGCGCTGAATGCGCCCGGCGTGCAGAGCACTTCGCCGGCCTTGATCCCCTCTGACGGGACGCCGCGCAGGCCAACGGCGACCCGACCGCCAGGCTTCATGGCCTCCATCGTTTGTCCGTGAACCTGGATCTGGCGGAGACTGGCTTTCCGACCCGAAGGCTCCAACACAACCTCGCCGCCCGTGGTGAGCGGGCCGCCCTGCAGCGTGCCGGTCACCACGGTGCCCGTGCCTGTGATCGTAAAGACCCTGTCTATCGGCAGGAAGGCTCCCGGCAGTGGCTCCGACCGCGGCGTCCTGGCATTCAGAGAGTCCAGGGCTGTGTGCAGCTCTGTAAGTCCGCGCCCCGACATGGCGGAACACAGCATCACCGGCTCGCCCTCGAGGATGGACCCGCGAAGTTCGGCGGCAATGCGGGCCAGGGCCGCGCCCTCGTCCTGCGGCGCGAGAAGGTCGGCCTTGGTCACGGCCACGATACCCGTACGTATCCCCAGGAGCGTGGCGATCTGCAGGTGCTCACGGGTTTGGCGGCCGAAGCCTTCTGTCGCCGACACCACCAGCAGCACGGCGCGCGCGCCGGTCGCGCCGCTCACCATGGCCCTGATGAAGTCCTCGTGCCCGGGCGCGTCGATGAGGTCCATGTCCCCGCCCGACCCGTCACGCCAGGCGAAACCCAAGGTGATGGAAAGCCCGCGTTCGACCTCCTCCTTAAGGCGGTCGGTCTCCACGCCGGTCAGCGCCCGGACCAGGGCGGTCTTGCCGTGGTTGACGTGGCCGATCACGGCCAACGTCAGGGCAGGGCCCTGGATCTCTTCGGAACTCGGGTGATCCGCAAAGCGGCGCATCCCTGGTTCCTACTTCGAACGGCCAGGTCCGTCACGCGGGCCAGGGGTGAGGTCGGATAACGCCAGCCTGAGATAATGCAAACCTGGGGCGGAGGGGCCGGACCCGCACATCTGTAAGCACCCCTTAGATCGGATCACCACAGACATAGAGGGGCTTTTGGCACAGGGCAGGACGCGATCTTCTCAGGTTCGCGAGGGCCGAAAGGCCTGTGCTGGAGAGAAGATTGTCCACCACGATGCGTTCATCCCTGGTCGCGCATCGCGCGCTGCCATGAGCTTTTGCAACAGGTCTCATGTCGACCTCGTCAGGGCATTGCCGAACAGGGAGTTCCGGATTGTTAGGCCACCGGAAAAATGGTGGGTGCTGGGGGATTCGAACCCACGACCCGCTGATTAAGAGTCAGCTGCTCTACCAACTGAGCTAAGCACCCTCCGTCGATCCCGGTCTGATTCTGAAGTAGGATCAGCCCTGGCGGCGAGGGCGCGGAAAATACGCGAAAACGCGGTCTTGGCAAGGCGCGTGAATCTGGGGGTTGAAGTGGCGGGGCAGGAGCCTGTTGGCGTGGTCGATTTCGGCTATCTGGAAAGCTTCATGGCTGGCGACAAGGCCATCGTGAACGAGGTGCTGGGGCTGTTCCTGCAGCAGGCCGAGACCTGGGGTCCGGCCTTGCAGGCGGACGCGCCCGGCTGGCGCGATGTGGTCCACACCCTCAAGGGCGCGGCCCGGGGCGTGGGAGCGGGCGCCCTGGGCGATCTCTGTGACCAGGCCGAGGCTGCCGGCGGGTCCCGCCTGCCGGCCGTCAGGGCCGGGCTTGAGGCTGCTGTGGTTGACGTCATCGCCTATCTGGCTCGGGACTGAGCCTGGGGCGGCGTGGCGGGCCTCGAGCCTGACGGGGACCGCCTCTCGCGCCTCAGGCTTCCGTGCGGGTGGCGTCCCAGACGCCGAGCTCATGGGCGATGCAGCGTTCGATGAGCAGGCGCCAGACTGGCTCGGCGATGTCTTCGGACAGACCGACCTTGCGGGCTGCGGCCTTCACTTTGGCGACCACGTCCTCGATGCGGGCGGTGTCGCGCACGGCGGCGCGGTCGGGCTTGATGCGGGCGGCGGCGTCGATGTAGCGCTGGCGCTCGGCCAGCACGGCCACCAGCAGGCGGTCCAGGGCGTCCACGCCCTGGCGGACCTCCGCCATGGTGTCGCAGTCGGCGGGCAGGCGCCGTTGGTCGGTGGTGAAGTTCATCCGGAACCCAAACTCGCTAGATGCCCGCGCCGTTGTCGATGGCCAGCAGAGCTTGCTCGTGGGCCAGGGCTTCGGCCTCGATCCAGCTTACGAACGCCTTCACCTGCGGCAACCGTCCCTTGGCCTTCGGGTGGACCAGATAGTAGGCGAAGTCCACGGCCGTGGCGATCTGCAGCGGGGCCACGAGACGCCCGGCCTCCAGGTCGGCCGCGGCGAGCGTGCGCTTGGCCAGCGCCACGCCGCGCCCGTTCACGGCGGCTTCGATCACCAGGCTCGACTGGTTGAAACGCGGCCCGCGCATGCCGTCGACGCCCTTCAGCCCGCGCGCCGCCAGCCACATGGACCAGTCGGGGCAGCTGTCGTCGAGGTCCGGCGAGCCGTCGTGCAGCAGGATATGGTTGGCGAGGTCGCCAGGGGTGTTGAGCGGATGCTCGGCAAGGTGCGCCGGCGAGGCAACCGGGATCACCGTTTCGGTGAACAGGCGCTTCACCTCCAGCCCGGGATATCGACCGGCGCCATAGCGGATCGCCACGTCCACCTCGCCCGCGCCCAGGTCGACGAGCTCGATGGCGGCCGAGAGCCAGACATCGACCTGTGGATGGGCCCGCTCGAAGGCGCCCAGCCTGGGGACCAGCCATTTGGCGGCGAACGACGGCGGCGCGGTGAGTGTGAGGCGGCGGCCGTCGACGGCCGCGGTCAATAGCGAGGCGGCCTCGGCCAGGCGGTCGAAGGCTTCGCGCAGCGCCGGCAGGGCGGTCTGCGCCGCGTCCGTCAACAGCAGGCCCTTGGGCGTGCGCTTGAAGAGCGCCGCGCCCACATAATCCTCGAGGTTCTGGATCTGCTGGCTGACCGCGCCCGGGGTGACCGACAGCTCGTCGGCGGCGCGGCTGAAGTTCAGATGCCGCGCCGCGGCCTCGAACGCTCTCAGCGCGTTGAGGGGAGGCAGGCGGCGGCGTTCCTGTGGTCGTTCCATAGAATTCCTGACAACCCCGGCAGAAGTCCTTGGCTTGCGAGTTGGGCTTGCCGCCACCTATTTGCAAGCGTCCGCCGGTGTCTTGGCCCTTTTCGTCGGTGGATATCGGTCGGGGCGGGCGTCAGTCCGTCCCGTTCTGATTTCGGGTATCAGCGTTTAGAGAACCTATCCATGCCGCAAGGTGACACCCGGTCCCGACGCCCCCAACGTCTCGTCCTGCTGGACGGGAAGCGCGGCCGCGCGCCGGGCGCAATCTGGCTGGTTGGCGCGGGCCCCGGCGACCCGGAGCTGTTGACCGTCAAGGCGCTGAAGGTGCTGCAGCGGGCCGACGTGGTGGTTCATGACGGTCTGGTTTCCGACGAGATTCTCGGCCTGTCGCCCGCCACGGCGCGGCAGATTTCGGTCGCCAAGCGCAAGTCACGCCATTCCTACAGTCAGGACGAGATCAACCGCATGCTGGTGGCCTTCGCCCGCGACGGCCTGACGGTGGTCCGGCTGAAGGGCGGCGATCCCTTCATCTTCGGCCGCGGCGGCGAGGAGCTCAAGGCCGCCCGCGAGGCCGGCATTGAGTGCCATGTCGTACCCGGCGTCACTGCGGCCCTGGCCGCCAGCGCCAGCGCCGGTGCGCCGCTCACGCATCGCGGCGCGGCCCAGGCTGTTACCTTCGTCACCGGTCATGCCGCCAGGGGCAGTCAGCCGGACCTGGACTGGGCGAGCCTTGCCAGGACCAACCACACGGTCGTCATCTACATGGGCCTTTCCATGGCCACGCTGATCGCCGCGAGCCTGATGGGCGCCGGCCGGGCAGGCTCGACACCCGCCCTCATCGTTGAGAACGCCAGCCGCGCCAACGAGCGCCGCATCGTCACCACGCTCGCGGGCCTGGCTGGCGAGGCCGCAACGCTATCCGGGCCCGCCCTGCTGATCGTCGGCGAGGCCATGGCGCTGGCCCAGGCCAGCGAAGCCGTCGAAGCCATTGTTCAGAGGGCGCAAGCATGAGGGCCCTGACCGCCAATCGCCTGGCCGACGGCGAAGTGGTGTTCTGGGCGTCCGGCCAGTGGGTCGAGCGCTTCGCCGACGGCGACCTCTTTGAGGATGGCGATCCGTCGGCCGAGGCCGCCGAGGCGCACGGCAAGAACCAGCCCACCGTGGTGGTCGAGGCCTATCTGATCGACCTGGTGGAATCCGAGGGTCTTTGGGCGCCGCTCAGCTATCGCGAGCGCATCCGGGCGTTGGGGCCGACCAATCTGAACCATGGCAAGCAGGCCGAGGGTGGCTTGGCCATCGACGCGCTGCGCCATGCCCACGGCGCATCCCGCTCGACGGGCCGTGTCGACCTGATCCGGCGCAAGTGAGGGCGCGATGTACCAGTACGACACCCTCGACAGGGAATTCCTGGCCGACCGTTCCGCGGAGTTCCGTGAGCAGGTCGAGCGGCGCCTGGCCGGCGACATCACCGAGGACCAGTTCAAGCCGATCCGGCTGATGAACGGTCTCTACCTGCAGCTCCACGCCTACATGCTGCGCGTCGCCATTCCCTATGGCTCGCTGAACCCGGCCCAGCTGCGCAAGCTGGCCTGGATCGGTCGCACCTACGACAAGGGCTACGGCCACTTCACGACCCGCCAGAACCTGCAGTTTCACTGGATCAAGCTGGCCGACACGCCTGAGATCCTGGATCATCTGGCCAGCGTCGACATGCACGCCATTCAGACCAGCGGCAACTGCATCCGCAACGTCACCGCGGACCCGTTCGCCGGGGCCACCGCGGAAGAAATCGACGACCCGCGCGTTTGGGCCGAGGCCATGCGCCAGTGGTCGACCCTGCACCCGGAATTCTCGTTCCTGCCGCGCAAATTCAAGATCGCCATCACCGCCGCGCCCAAGGACCGCACGGCTGCCAAGGTCCACGACATCGGCCTGGTGGTGAAGCGCGCCCGCGACGGCTCGCTGGGCTTCGAGGTGATGGTCGGCGGCGGCCTGGGACGAACCCCCTACGTCGGCCCGACAATCCGCGAGTTCCTGCCCGCCAACCGCCTGTTCTCGTACCTGGAGGCGATCCTGCGGGTCTATAATCGCCACGGCCGGCGCGACAATTCCTACAAGGCGCGGATCAAGATACTGGTCGCGGCCCTGGGCGCGGAGGAGTTCGCCCGGCAGGTCGAGGCCGAGTGGGAAAAGGTGGGGACGGGCTCCGACCTGCCCGACACCGAACTCGCCCGCATCCGCGGCGCCTTCGCCCCCATGGTCTTCGAGACCCTGCCGGCGCAGTCGCAAGCCTTCGAGATCGCCAAGGCCGAGAGCCCGGCCTTCGCCCGTTTCGTCCGCAACAACGTCAAGCCGCACAAGAAGCCCGGCTACGCCATCGTCGAGGTTTCGCTGAAGACGGTCGGCGAGACCCCCGGGGACGCCAGCGCCGACCAGATGGAGGTCGTGGCCGATCTCGCCGAGCGTTACGGCCAGAACGACATCCGGGTGACGCACGAGCAGAACCTGGTGCTGCCGCATATCCGACTTGACGACCTGTCGGCTGTGCACACCGCGCTGGTCGCCGCGGGCCTGGCTTCGCCGAACATCAACCTGATCAGCGATATCATCGCCTGCCCGGGTCTGGACTACTGCGCGCTGGCCAATGCCCGGGCGATATCCGTCGCCCAGCACATCGCCGAGAAGTTCGCCGACCCGGATCGCGCGGAGAACGTGGGCGAGCTGAAGGTGAAGATCTCCGGCTGCATAAACGCCTGCGGCCACCACCACGTCGGCCACATCGGCATCCTGGGCGTCGATAAGAAGGGCGAGGAGTTCTACCAGCTCACCCTTGGCGGCTCGGGGGCGGAGGACGCCGCGGTGGGCCAGGCGCTAGGTCCGGCGCTGCCCTACGACAAGGTCGCCGGCGCGGTCGACACGCTGGTCGAGACCTATCTGCGAGAGCGGCAGGACGGGGAGCGCTTCCTCGACACCTTCCGGCGCACCGGCGTCGCCCCCTTCAAGGAGGCCGTCTATGCCGACGCTCATTAGGCTTGCCGACGGCCAGTTCTCGCTGGCGGAAGACCCGTTCACCGCAGTGGCCGAAGACCTGCAGATCCCGCAGGGTGACGTGATCATCTCGCTGACGCGGTTTCAGGCAGAAGGCGACCGGCTGCTTTCCGAGGGCCGCAAGGTCGGCGTCCGCGTCGAGGTCGCCGAGGAGGTCGAGGCGCTGGCCTACGACCTGCCGCGGATCGCGGTTGTGGCGCTGGACTTCCCGAAGTTCCGCGACGGCCGCGCCTACACCTCCGCTGCGCTGCTTCGCGAACGGCTCGGCTATCAGGGCGAGGTGCGCGCCGTCGGCGACGCGCTGCGCGAACAGGCGGGCTTCATGGTCCGCTGTGGTTTCGACGCCTTTGAGCCGGCAGACGGCTCCACCCCGGAAGACTGGGCCAGGGCCGTTCACCGCTTCCGCCATGTCTATCAACGCTCGGCTGACCGCCGCACTCCGGCGTTCGCGGAGCGGGGAGGGTGAGTATGGCCTACGATCTCTCGTCCGACGCATCGCTGACGCTGGCGGCGCGGCTCGACGCCGAGCTGCGGCACGCCCACCCGCGCACCGTGCTGGAGGCGGCCGTGGAGACCTTCGGCGACAGCCTGGCGCTGGTCTCGTCTTTCGGGGCCGAGTCCGCCGTCCTGCTCGACCTGGTGGCCAAGGTGAAGAAGGACATGCCCGTCCTCTTCCTCGACACCGGCATGCTGTTCGGCCAGACACTGGATTACCGCCGGATGCTCGCCGACAGGCTGGGCCTGACCGCCGTTCGCGACCTGCGCCCTCTCTATCAGGACCTGGCCGTCGCCGACCCCGAGGCCAGGCTCTGGCAGACCGACACCGACGCCTGCTGCGAGGTGCGAAAGGTCGTGCCGCTGGCGCGCGCGCTGGGTCCGTTCGACGCCTGGATCACCGGCCGCAAGCGCTTCCAGGGCGGCGCGCGGCTCGCGCTGCCGGTGGTCGAGCAGGCCGATCATCAGATCAAGTTCAACCCGCTCGCCAACTGGACCAAGGCCGATCTCGACGCCTATGTGGCCGAGAACGATCTGCCGGCCCACCCGCTGGTGGCCCAGGGCTTCCCGTCGATCGGCTGCTGGCCCTGCACCAAGCCGGTGGAAGACGGGCAGGACGCCCGCGCCGGGCGCTGGGCGGGTTCGCAAAAGACCGAATGCGGCATACATCTGGCCCGCGCTCCGGGCGCGGTCGCCAATGTCGGCGGCGATATCTGAGCGTTGATCACCGATGAATGACGTCGCCGCCACTGCCGCTGCGCCCGTGAAAGCCGGCGGCGCCTTCTTCACCGAGACGGTGACCTGGGTCCAGCACTGGACCGACAGCCTGTTCTCGTTCCGCACCACCCGCGACCCGTCGCTGCGCTTCTCGTCCGGCCAGTTCGTCATGGTCGGGCTGATCAAGGAGGACGGCAAGCCGCTGGTGCGCGCCTATTCCATCGCCTCGCCGGCATGGCACGACGAGCTCGAGTTCTATTCGATCAAGGTGCCGGACGGCCCGCTGACCTCGCGCCTGCAGAACATCAAGGTGGGCGATCAGGTGCTGATCGGCCGCAAGCCCACCGGCACCCTGGTGCTGGACGGTCTCCGGCCCGGCAAGCGACTCTACATGCTGGGCACCGGCACGGGCCTCGCGCCCTGGCTGTCGTTGGCCCGCGACCCGGAGGTCTATGAGCGCTTCGATGAGGTGATCGTCACCCACACGGTGCGCCGGGTGGCCGACCTCAATTACCGAGACCTGCTCGAGCACGACCTGCCCAACGACGAGATCCTGGGCGAGTTGGTGGCGGGCAAGCTGCGCTACTATCCGACGGTGACCCGCGAGCCGTTCAAGACCAAGGGCCGGATCACCGACCTGATCGCGTCGGGCAAACTCTTCGAGGACCTGGGCTTCCCGCCGCTGGACCCTGCCGTGGACCGGCTGATGGTTTGCGGCGGCCCGGCCGTGCTGGCCGACCTCAAGCAACTGCTGCTCGACCGCGGCTTTGAGGAAGGCTCAATCGCCAGCCCCGGCGATTTCGTGATCGAGAAGGCCTTCGTCGAGACCTAGACGGCGCGACCCAGCACGAACGCAGCCCGCGTGGCGACGTCGGCCTTGGGCACAACCACGGGCTCGTATCCCAGTTCCGGCAGGACGCCGAGGATCTTGCCGAAGGTCGCCTCAGCCTCGATCCAGTCCTGTTTGCGCGCGTCGTCGGTCTCGTAGATCTCGCGCCAGCGCGGGAAGACGAAGACCCGGCGGTTGTAGCGCCGCGTCGCGATAGCCTCGAGCAGGGTCGCCGACGGCTCGGCGCCATTGGCCCGGTAGCTGTCGCAGATGCCGCGGTCGAAGAAGATCCGGCCGGTCTCCCGCTCAAGGCTGTCGAAGATCTTGGTGTCGCGCTCGCCGGTCCGGTCGGCAAAGGCCTGATTGTCCAGCCAGGGGACGGCGCCGCCGCCGCTCTCGACCTGTTCGCGGATCACGGCGCGCGCACTCTCCTCGACGACAGTCTCGCCCAGGTCGCGCAGATGGTGGAGCAGGGTGGTCTTGCCCACTCCCGGCCCTCCGGTGAATACGAAGAAATTCGGCTTATCAATCATGGGTTTTCCCGACAAGCTGAGACGCGCGATCCTCCCCCAGGCCAACGGCCGACCAGGGGAGGTGGCCTGACGCGCAAGCGTCAGGACGGAGGGGGTTGCAGCCCACCTCGAGCGCGGCTGCGCGCGGTCGATCAATTCTTGAAGGCGGGGAGTGGGCTGTAACCCCCTCCGTCTCGCAGCCGCGCCGCGATCCACCTCCCCCTCAATCGCGCTTCGCGCTGGGTGAGGATCAGTTCGGCGGGCAGCCCTTGAAGTCGCCGACCTTGACGGCGGTCAGGCTGGCGAGATTCAGCGCTCGGGCCTGGCTCATCGAGCGGGCGCCCGTGCCGGTGTAAAGGTCGATGCGCTGGCCCTTGATCGCGCCGCCCGTGTCGGAGGCGTACCAGTAGCCGTCGTGGGCGCTGCCGTCGGGCATCATCAGGCCGACGGTTTCCTTGATGAACAGGACACTGCGCTTGGGGATCAGGTTCTTGTCGATGGCCACGGTGCGCATGGCCACGACCTTGCAGCCAAGGCTGTCCAGCGCGCCAACGCCCTTGGCGCCGGCATGGTAGAGCGTGGCCTTCAGGTTCCAGCCGGCGCCCGACGGCAGCGAGCCGGTCACGACCGAGGTAATCAGATCGCCGACAGGATCGCTCGACGCGGCTTGCGCGTTGGAAGCGATGGCGATCAGGGAGAGGGTTGCCAGGGCGGCGAGGCGGCGTCGCATGGACGGCGTCCTCCTTCGTCGTTGAACTGGTAGCGGGTGGATTCTTATAGGGACTCCGGGCGTCGGACAACCCGAGTCGGGCGGCGACGACCTGGACTGTGAGTATATCTGACAGCTCCCGTTAGACAGCATCGCTTGCGCACCGAGGCGAAAGACCGTCATGGATCGCGGCCAAGCTTGGAGCCCTGGTCATGAAAATCTATGGGGATTCCATCTCCGGAAACTGCCTGAAGGTGAGGTGGGTCGCCGATCTTCTCGGGCTTTCCTACGACTGGCTCGAGACGAGCGTGCTGGTCGGCGCGAGTCGTACGCCCGAGTTCCTGGCGATGAATCCGGCGGGTCAGGTGCCGGCCGTGATCCTCGATGACGGCCGCCCGCTGGCCCAGTCGAACGCGATTATCCTGCATCTGGCCGAAGGCTCGAACCTGATCCCCGCGGGGGCCTATGAGCGCGCGCGCATGCTCGAATGGATGTTCTGGGAGCAGTACAGCCACGAGCCCTATATCGCGGTCGCCCGTTTCCAGGTGCGCTTCCAGGGCAAGCCCATGGCGGACCTGGAGCCCAGGATCGTCGAACGGGGCAGGGCGGCGTTGCAGCGGATGGAGGACGCTCTGGCGCGAAACTCGTTCCTGGTGGGCGAGGTGCTGAGCTTGGCCGACGTGGCGCTGGTCGCCTACACGCGCGAAGCCCATGACGGCGGCTTCGACCTGGAGCATTACCCGCGGGTGCAGGCGTGGGTGGCGCGGGTCGAGACGGCGTTGAAAATTCCCGCCTGACCGCTTGCCTTGGGCGCCCCAGGGTCGCAAACCTCGGGGCATGAAACGCCTTGTACGTCTCGCGCTCGCCGCCCTCGTTGTCGCGGCGCCCGGCGCCGCGCTCGCCTGGGGCAACTCCGGCCACCGGATGCTGGGTGAGGCCGCGGCCCGGGCGTTCCCGTCCGACCTTCCAGCCTTCCTGCGCGCACCCCAGGCCAGCGTCGACATCGGTGAATATTCCCGAGAGCCCGACCGGCTGAAGGGCGTTGGCAAGCTGTTCGACAGCGATCATTCGCCGGCGCACTTCGTAGACCTGGGTGACGACGGCCGCATCCTCGATGGCCCGACGCTTGGCGCCCTGCCGCCGACCCGCCAGGACTATGACACCGCCTTGCGCGCGGTGAACCAGGACAGCTGGAAGGCGGGCTACCTGCCCTACGCCATCCTCGATTCGCAGCTGGCCCTGACCCGCCAGCTCGCCTACTGGCGCGTGCTGAAATACGCCGAGGCCGATCCGAAGTGGAAGGCGCATCGCGCCTGGTACGCCGCCGACCGCCGCCGCCGGGAAGGTCAGATCCTGCTGGCCATCGGCCAGCTTTCCCACTTCGTCGGCGACGGCAGCCAGCCGATGCACGTGACGATCCACTTCAACGGCTGGGGCAATTTCCCCAACCCGAACGGCTATTCGAACGCCAAGCTGCATGGGCCCTTCGAGGGCGACCTTGTGCAGGCGAGCGTCACCCGGGCGATGATCTCGGCGGGGATGTCGCCGCCGCGCCCCGTGGCCGGGCCGCTCGACAGGCGCGTCGCCGACTACCTCGCCGCGACCGGCGCCCAGGTGATCCCGTTCTATGAGATGGAGAAGGCCGGCGGCATGGCGTCTGGCGATCCGCGCGGGACGGCTTTCGCGGTGAAGCAGCTTGCGATCGGCGCGTCGGAGCTGCGCGATATGGTCGCCGAGGCCTGGCGGGCGAGCAGCTATCAGTCCGTCGGCTGGAAGCCGGTCCCGGTCGCGGACCTCCTGGCTGGCAAGGTCGACCCCTACCTGCCGCTCTACAGCAGCGTCGACTGATGGCGATTCCCCAGTTCGGCCAGCCGATGCCGGGGCTGACCTATCCGGACCGGCCCGCCGCGTTCGGGGTGATCGAGCGCGACGGCCTTATCGCCCTGGTGCGCGTCGAGGAGGCCGGGGCCGACGACTATTTCGACCTGCCGGGCGGCGGGCTGGACGATGGCGAGACGGAGCTGGAGGCGGCCGTGCGCGAGTGCGGCGAAGAGGCCGGACTGCTCGTGATCCTGGAGCCCGAACCTTTCGTCCGGGCCGACCACTTCGCCACGCCAAGGATCGGAGGCCCGCGCAACACACGGGGGTCGTTCTTCGCCGGCCGGGTCGCCAGCGAGGCGGCCGAACTCAAGATTGAGCCCGATCACTTCCTTGCCTGGATCCACCCCCACGAGGCCATCGCCCTGCTCGACCGCGACGCCCACGCCTGGGCGGTCGCCGCCTGGCTGCGCCGCAAGCGCTAGCGCCCGAGGCCGTCAGCGGCTAGTCGAGGGCAAATCCGGGAGATTCCATGGCCCAGGCCCAGCTCATCGACGGCAAGATTTACGCCGATCGCCTTCGCGCGCAGGTGGCGGTGGAGGTGGCCGAACTGAAAGCCAGCCACGGCGTCCAGCCCGGACTCGCGGTGGTGCTGGTGGGGGCCGACCCGGCGAGCGAGATCTATGTGCGCTCCAAGGGCGAGCATTCCCTGGCCGTGGGCATGCACTCCGTGACCCACCGCCTGCCGGCCGACACCGCTCAGCATGACCTGTTGCGGCTGGTGGGCGAGCTCAACGCCGATCCGCTGATCCACGGCATCCTGGTGCAGCTGCCGCTGCCCAAGGGGCTCGACGAGCGCGCGGTGCTGGCGGCGATCAACCCGGACAAGGACGTCGACGGCCTGCATGTGGTCAATGCCGGGCGCCTGGCGAGCGGCATGCCCGCGCTGACCCCCTGCACGCCGCTGGGCTGCATGATCCTGCTGAGGGAGACCGTCGGCGACCTGGCCGGCAAGCGCGCCGTGGTGGTCGGCCGCTCGGTGCTGGTGGGCCGACCGATCGCGCAGCTTCTGCTGCAGGCCGACTGCACCGTCACGATCGCCCATTCCCGAACCCAGGACCTGCCCGCCATCTGCCGCGACGCCGACATCCTGGTGGCCGCCGTGGGCCGCCCGCGGATGATCCGGGGCGACTGGATCAAGCCGGGCGCCGCGGTGATCGACGTCGGCATCAATCGCGTGCCGTTCGACGATCCGATCAAGGCCGCGGCGGGCCGCACCAAGGTGGTCGGCGATGTCCACTTCAAGGAGGCCATGGCGGTCGCCGGCTGGGTCACGCCCGCACCGGGCGGGGTCGGCCTGATGACCGTCGCCTGCCTGCTGCAGAACACCGTCACCGCCGCGCGGCGTCAGGCCGGGGCCGAGCCCGCCCCGCTCCCGGTCTAGGCGGCGCTGGCCTTGGTCCAGGCCATGACCTTTCCCAGAGCCTCGGCAGTCGCCTTTTCATAGGCCGCGACGATGGCGCCGACGCGGTCGTCGCTGGCCCGGACCCTGGTCTCGAAGATCTGTTCGGCGGTCTTCGACAGGTCGTTCCGGGTCAGGACCGCCCGCACGCGCACGACCACCGTCGGCGCGACCTTGGGGCCATTTTCGTAGCGGGCCTCGAAATTGCGCACGTCGAGGCGCATCACATAGTCGCTCTTGGCCTGCTGGCCGCGCGAGACCAGCCGCACGCCCGGGTCTGAGTCGAATGCGGCCAGGACGGCCTGCCGGAACAGCAGCGCGGCCGGCGCCACCCAGCGGCTCTGGGCGAGATAGGCCGCCTTGCCATCGGTGATTGTCAGGATGCGGTCGCCTGCCGCCTCGGTCGGAAAGAGCCCGTTGGCCAGCAGCACAGCGACGCTGTCCGCGGCCACCGGCAGGGCCTCAGCGACCGGCTGGCCAAACCGGTAGAGCTGGGCCGGCTTGGTTTTGGGCAGGAGCGAGATGCATCCGCTGAGCGCCAGGGCGCATGCGCCCACCACAGCGATGCGAAGGGCGGCGCGGATCATGGCTTCACCTTCAGTTCGGCGGCGGCCGGCTTGGCCAGGGCGCCGGTCGGGTTCGTCTGGATATCATTGACCAGCCGCTCCAGGCTCTCGGCGGCGGTCTGCAGTTCGACCACCGCGGCAGTGATCTGCGGCAGGCCGGTGGTGGCGAACTCGCTGGTCGGGCCCTGCAGCTTGGCCATGATGGCGCGGGCGTCCTTGGCCGTGGCCTTGGCTTCCTCGGCGGCGTCGGCGACGTTCTTCAGGGTGCGGCGACCATCGCCGTCGAGCATATCCTGGCCGGACGCGGCCAGCTTGGTAAGTTGCTGGGCGGCGCCGTCGATGTCCTGCAGCGCTTTTTGGCCGTCGGCGATGATCGACTTGCGTTCCCGCAATTCAGCGGTAACTGCCTGGGTGTCGGAGAGCGCGGCGGAGAAGGTCTTCACGTTCTGGTCGGAGAGCACCCGGTTGATCCGGTCAAGCGCCTCGATGGTGCGGGTCAGCACCGTGCCGCCACCCTCCAGCAGGTCGGACAGCGCGCTGCGCTGGCTCTTCAGGATCGGCACACACTCGCGGATCGCCATCCGTTCGCAGCGGGCTTTTTCGACGGTCTTCAGCAGCGCTTTCGACGCAGTTCCGGACGTGATCTGGACGAGGTTTACCCCGGTGATCCCCTGCGGCTCCAGAGTGGCGTAGCTGTCGACGCGAATCGGCACGTCGGCGCTGACCCGTGCGCGGGCGATGACCCGGCTGGGGTTGGTGCGGTCGAGCGCGATCTTGGTGACCTCGCCAACCTTGATGCCGTTGAAGTGGACCTCGCCGCCCTGGCTCAGGCCGCGGACCGGCCCCTGGAAGACCACGTCATAGAGGTCGTATTCTGCGTTGATCCTCAGGCGGGCCAGCCAGATGACGAAGATGATCAGCCCGATCAGCAGAATCATCGTCGAGAGTCCGACGAGGGCGTAGTTGGCGTTTTTTTCCATCAGGCTTTCGTCCTTGCCTTGGCCCCCGCGGCGCGGCCGCGCGGTCCAAGGAAGTATTCCTTGATCCAGGGGTGGTCGGATTTTTCGAGGTCTCGGACGGGCGCCACAGCGACCACCTTCTTGTCGGCGATCACGGCTACCCGGTCGGTGATCTCGTAGAGCGTGTCGAGGTCATGGGTGATCATGAACACGGTGAGGTCGAGACTGTCGGAAAGATCCTTGATCAGCTCGTCGAAGGCGGCCGCCGAGATCGGGTCGAGGCCCGCGGTCGGCTCATCCAGGAACAGCAGCTCCGGGTCGAGCGCCAGCGCGCGCGCCAGCCCCGCGCGCTTGCGCATGCCGCCGGAGAGTTCGGCGGGCTTCAATTCGCCGGCCTCAGGCCCCAGGCCCACGAGGGCGATCTTGAGGGTTGCAAGATCGTAGATCTCTCTTCGGCTCAGCTTGGTGTGCTCGAAGAGCGGAGCGGCTACATTTTCCTTCACGGTCAGGTTGGAGAACAGCGCCCCCTGCTGGAACAGGACGCCCCAGCGCCGCTCGATGGCGCTCCAGCGGCGACGGGAGGCGTGCTCGAGATCCTGGCCGAACACGCTTACCACGCCGGCGGCGGGGCGCTTCAGCCCGATGATCGTATTCAAGAGCACCGATTTGCCCGAGCCGGATCCACCGACCACGCCGAGGACCTCCCCGCGCTTGACGCTGAGGTCGAGGTTGTCGTGGATGATGTTGTCGCCGAACGCCGAGCGCAGGCCGTGGACTTCCAGCGCCGGGCCGTCAGTGTCGAGCAGCTCGTCGTCGCTGAGTTCGCTCTCGGGGCGCGCGTCGCTCATATGTCCAGCTGCATATACATAAGGGCAAAAACGGCATCGAGCATGATGATCGCGAAGATGGCGTGGACCACCGCGGCGGTCACCCGCCGGCCGAGGGACTCCACATCGCCGCCAACCTCAAGGCCCTGGCGGCAGCCGATGCCGGCGATCACCATGGCCATCACAGGAGCCTTGGACAGGCCGACCCAGAAGTGCACCACACCGACGTTGTCAATGATCCGCTGCAGGAAGAACGACGGTCCCAGGTCAAGCACCGTCCAGACCACGATCATGCCGCCGAACAGGCCCGCCAGCGTCGCCACAAAGGTGAGCAGCGGAATGGTCAGCAGCAGGGCCGCGAACCGCGGGAAGACAAGCGCCTCGTAGGGATCGACGCCCATGACCTGCATGGCGTCGATTTCCTGGTTCATCTTCATGGATCCGATCTCGGCCGCGAAGGCAGAGGCAGAGCGGCCGGCCAGCAGGATGGCGGTAATGATGATGTTAAACTCGCGCAGCACCGCCACGCCAATCAGCTCGACGGCGAACACCTCAGCGCCGAACTGCTGCAGCATGTTGGCGCCCAGCAGTCCGACGACTGCGCCGATGAAGAACGAGGTGACGGCCACGATGGGGATGGCGTCAAGGCCCGCGCGTTCCATCACCGAGAAAACCGCTGCCCAGCGGATGCGCCGCGGGTTGACGATCGCGCGCCCCAGCACCACCAGCAGGTGGCCGAGGAACGCCATGGTGTCCACGCCCTCGCCGGCGAGGTTCATCACGCCCTTGCCGATGCGCACGGTAAGCTCGTGAAAGCCCTTCGGCTCCTCGCGGATCACCGGCGCGACCTGCGTGGCGGCCGCGACCAGTTGCAGCAGGCGCTGGCTTTCCGGGCGCGCCGTCACCTTGGCCAGGTCGAAGCCGTCGCCGGCGCTGCGGATAAGGGCATAGGCGCCGGCGGTGTCGAGGCGGCGAACCTTGCTGATGTCCCAATGCGCGCCGTCGCGCGCGCCCAGTTCGCGGCCCAGCCTCGCCGGCGCATCGCCCAGACTATTGGCCGTCCAATCGCCGGACAGCACGACGGTTGCGCCCTCTGCGGCGCCCTCTGCGGCGCCTCTCACGCTGAACTCGGCAGGTTTCTCCATGCGGGACGGTCTCGCGGGTTCAGTTTGATCGGGCGCGTCCCGCTTTTGAGTCGCGCTCCCTTGAGAGATGTGATCCTAGCAGAGGCAGCGCAACGGCCGAACGCCTTATGGCGCCGGTTGTTCCGCCCATAGCCTCTTGAGGCTTTCTCGCGCAGAGGTGATCGCTACGGCAAAGCTGAGCCTACATTTGGCCAAACTCACCCCGGCAAACAAGGAGCCTGGCCCCGGAAGCGGGCCTGCGTTGCGTCGTCTTGGGTTGGAGAGTGCGTTGAGCCGTCAGATCGAGTTGGCCGGAAAGTCCGGAGCCCGCTATCGCTACACGGCGATGCAGGAGGAGCGTTTCCTGCCGCCGGCGGGCGCGAACTTCGTCATCGCCAAGCTGGGCAAGGACGGCGGGGCCACTGTCATCTATGCCGGCGAAACCGACAATCTTGCCAATCAGACCTGGCGCCAGGCGCTGGAGAAGGCGCGCGAGACCGAGCGCGACGCCTCGATCCTCACCCGGCTGAACGTCACCCGCGCGGTCCGCAAGGCCGAGCAGGACGACCTGGTCGAGGAACACCAGCCGTTGATGAACGTCGAGAAGCGCGATTAGCGCGGGCGTCCTTCTGCCGCCATGTTGCGCGGGTGTTACAGCCTGCCATCGTCATTTTCAGCGCTGTTCAACTGGCCGCCGGGCAGCCATCGCCGCCTAAAACTGCCCGAACTTGATTTCGCTGCTCCCGGCCCGGAGCTCGATGGTCATGCCGTCCTTCGACAGGCGCCAGTCCAGCGGTCCGCCCGCGTCCATGCCCCGGGTGAAGGTTTCCGGCGTGTAGAACGGCAGGCCGGCCTGGGTCAGGTGATAGAGCACCAGCCGTTTCACGCCGGCCATGCGGGCGATGTCAGCCGCCTCCACGGGCGTGGTGTGGTAGCTCAGCGTGTCGGTCATTAGCGAGGCCATGCGGGCGTTGCCCATCATCGCCAGGCCCGAGGACAGCTGCCTGGTCATGCCGTCGTTCTGCGCCTCGTGGATCAGCACGTCGGCGCCCCGGGCGGCCTCGGCCAGCGGTGGCCATTTACGGGTGTCGCCGCTGATCACCACAGAGCGGCCCTTGTAGTCGAAGCGGTAGCCGTAGGCGGGCTTGATCGGGTCATGATTGACCTGGATCGCGGTGACGGTGAGGGGGCCGTCGATCCAGGCGACGGCGGTCTTGGCGTCCTTTGCCATCACGACCGGCCTGGCCTTCAGCAACCCGGCCTCAAGCGAGAATTTGAACGCCCCGTGCTCGTGGTGGGCCTTCCGGTAGCCGTGATCCAGTTCGTAGACCTGGTTGAAGCCGGCCGCCAGCTTCTCGATCCCCGGCGGGCCGACCAGGGTCAGCGGCGCGGCGCGTCCGGCGACCCAGCTCTGCAGGTTGAACTCGCCTATGTCGCCGATATGGTCGGAGTGCATATGGGTGACGAACAGCGCGCGCGCGTCGGCCATCGGCATCCGCCACAGCATCAAATTCTCGGTGGATTCCGGCCCGGCGTCGACGAGGTAGAGCTTGTCGCCCGCCTGGATCGCCACGCACGGTTTGGCGCGGCCGACGATGGGCAGCGGCCCTGACGTGCCGCAGAAGATGACCCGCAGACCATCGATGGCTCCGGGCGCCGGGGCGGCGGCCAACTGGGCCGCGGCGGGCGTGGCCAGAAGCGCCAGGACGCCGGCAAGCGCCCCCAGGATCGTCTTTCCGAGCATCTGTGAATTTCCCCACTATCCGGAATCTTTATTCGCATTCTAGGGTGGAGCTTGCGAAACGCCAGAACTTTCGACGTTCTGGCGCGCTGGCGGCCTCTGACACTGCCTGCTGACGGAGCTTGCCATTGCCCCCGGCGGGCAAAGCGACCATGTGCCAGACCACAAAACAAACATGGGACGAAACGACATGGCTATTCCGACCTCGGGCCTACAGCTGCGCTCGATCATCAAGGCAAGCGGCGAGCTCGAACTGTCGCTGGTCGACACGCCAGTCGCTGCCCCCGCCGCTGGCGAAGTCCTGGTGCGCATCGAGGGTGCGCCGATCAACCCGTCGGACCTGGGTCTGCTGCTGGGCGCCGCCGATATGTCGACGGCAAAGGCATCCGGCGCCGGCGCGGCGGCCAAGGTGACCGCCACGGTGCCGCCGCACCTGATGCGAATGATGACCGGCCGCCTCGACGAGTCCATGCCGGTGGGCAACGAGGGCGCGGGCGTGGTGATCGCCGCCGGCTCCGACCCTGCCGCCCAGGCCCTGATGGGCAAGACCGTCGCCGTCCTCGGCGGCGCCATGTACGGCCAGTACCGCACCCTGAAAGCCGCCGACGTGCTGCTGCTGCACCCTGACGCGACCCCGGCCGACGGCGCCTCGTGCTTTGTCAACCCGCTGACCGCGCTGGGCATGGTTGCGACCATGCGCCTGGAGGGACACACCGCCCTGGTCCACACGGCTGCAGCCTCCAACCTTGGCCAGATGCTCAACAAGATCTGCCTCAAGGACGGGGTGGAGCTGGTGAACATCGTGCGTAGCGCCGAGCAGACGAAGATCCTGACCGATATCGGCGCCAAGCATGTGGTGGATTCCACGTCACCGACCTTCATGGACGACCTGACCGCCGCGCTTGTGGAGACCGGCGCGACGATCGCCTTCGACGCCATCGGCGGCGGCAAGCTCGCCGGCCAGATCCTGACCGCCATGGAGACCGCGGCCGTGAAGCGGATGAAGGAATACAGCCGCTACGGCTCGACCACCTTCAAGCAGGTCTACATCTACGGCGGGCTGTCGACGGCCCCGACCGAACTCAACCGCGCCTTCGGCATGTCCTGGGCGCTGGGCGGCTGGCTGCTGACGCCGTTCCTGATGAAGATCGGCCCGGTCGAAGGCCAGAAGCTGCGCCAGCGCGTGGCCGATGAACTGAAGACCACCTTCGCCAGCCACTACACCGCGGAAATCTCGCTCGCCGACGCGCTCGATCCGGCGAACATCGCCGCCTACAACAAGCGCGCCACGGGCGAGAAGTACCTGATCAACCCAGCGAAGGGGCTGTAGCGGCGGAGCGCGCCGCGGGCCGGCTCGGCACGGGGGGAAAAGAATGGTGGATGCGACAGGGATTGAACCTGTGACCCCCTCGGTGTGAACGAGGTGCTCTCCCGCTGAGCTACGCATCCTCCGGGCAGGAAGGGATGGGCGTATAGCCCGGAGCCTCAGGCCCCGCAAGCGCCCAGGAGCCGGACGCAGGCCTTCGGCAGCTGGTCGAAGTGGTCGATCAGGATGTCGGGCCGCAGTTCGGC
>JBBREC010000047.1:0-22432 GCA_038203295.1 Caulobacterales bacterium | reverse complement strand
GGTCTGGGTCATGCAGATTGAAGGAAAGCCATAGGCGTACGGCCACGTCATCTGGTTTCCGGCGGGGTTACCGGTGATAGTCGAGCCCGATCATTCTGGAGGCCGCATGACGCCCGATCAGGCGCTCGACCGTATCCGCCGCTACAACGGCCGCCTGAACGCCTTTGTGCGCGTCTTCGATAAGGCTCTCGGGGACGGCGACGGGCCGACCTTCGCCATCAAGGACCTGTTCGACGTAAAGGGCGTACCGACAGGCGGCGGCGCGGTCGTGCCGCTCTCCGCAAACCCGGCCGCCAACGCGGAGGTGGTGCAGCGTCTGCTGGGTGCCGGCTGGCGGGCGGCGGGCAAGACCCACACCGTGGAACTGGCGTACGGCGGGTGGGGCACCAACCGCGCGGTCGGCGCGCCATGGAATCCCTGGGACGCGAAGGTGCATCGCGCGCCGGGCGGCTCGTCGTCGGGCTCGGCGGTGGCCGTGGCGGCGGGCCTGGTGGACGCTGCGATTGGCAGCGACACCGGCGGCTCGGTTCGCATTCCCTCAGGCGTCTGCGGCGTGGTGGGGCTGAAGCCCGGGCGCGGCCTGGTCAGCCTGAAAGGCGTGCATCCTCTCAGCCCGTCGCTGGACACGGTTGGCACGTTGGCCCGCGACGTGGCGACGGCGGCCCGGATGCTTGCGACAATCTCCGGCCCCGACGGCGCGGCGGCCGACCGCCCGGCGTTCGACGCCGAGGCGGCGCTGGCGATGGACATATCCGGCTCCAAGCTGGCGGCCATCCCGCTGGATCACCTGGGCGAGGTCGACGAGGACGTTGGCCGGCTCTACCTCGCCAGCCTCGACCGGCTGCGCAAGGCCGGCGTTACCGTGCAGATGGTGCGGCCGCCGAAATCGATGGAGGAAAGCTTCACCACCAACGGCTACCTGATGTCGGGCGAAGGCTACCGGGTGTGGCGCGAGCGGATCGAACAGCACCGCGACGTCATGGACCCGTGGATCGTGAGGCGCTTCGAGGCCGGGCGCGAGATCAGCGACGACCGGCTCGCGGAGGTCCATGCCCAGCGGGCGAAGGACCAGGCCCACTTCCACGACTGGATCGCCGCCTACGACGGGCTGGCCACGCCTACCTGCCCGATCCCCGCGCCGCCCATGGACACCATCGACGAAACCACCTCGCCACTCAGCCGACTGACCCGCGCCGCCAACTATCTTGACCTGCCGGGCATCAGCGTCCCGTGCGGCCTGACGCGGGAGGGCCTGCCAGCGGGCCTGCAGATCGTCGGCCGGCCGCGCGACGAGGCCATGGTGGTGGCGCTGGGCGCCGCGTTCGAGAATATCTCCGGCTGGAATGGCAGGAGCCCCGACCTGAGCGGGTTCGAGTAGCCCCTATTCCGCCCGCAGCGCCGGCGCGGGACGCTTCGAAAGGGCCTGGAAGGCGGCGAGCAGGCCGCCGAGACCGGCCACTACCGCCGCGCCGCCCAGCAGCAGGCCGACGCCGGTCCAGTCGACGCTCCATTTGGCCTCGAAGACCTTGACCACCACTGGCCAGGCGGCGGCATAGCCCAGGGCCACGCCGGCAAGACCCGCGATGATCCCGACCGCGCCGTATTCCAGCACGTAGGCGCTGAGAATCTGCATGCGGGAGGCGCCCAGCACCTTCAGGATCGCCGCCTCGCGGGTTCGCGCCCTCGCCCGGGCGGCGATGGCGCCGGTCAACACCAGCAGGCCGGCCAACGCCGCGACCCCGGCCGCGCCGCGCACAGCCAGCGCCAGGCGGTCGAAGAGGTCCGTGGCGGCCTCCAGCTGCTCGCGCACGGAGATCACGTTCACTTCGGGGAAGTCACGGCCAAGCGCGCGGGTGACCGCGGTCTCCTGGGCCTTGCTCGCCTTGGCGATGGCGACCTGACGTAAGCTGGCGCCCTCGAACGCCGAGGGATTGAGCACCAGGGGAAAGCTCGCCCCGAAGCCCCCGAACTCCACCTTGCGCAGAACTGCCACCCGAGCCTCGATCTCCTGGCCCAGCACCTGGAAGGTGACCAGGTCTCCCAGCTTGACGCCGCCGCCCCTGGCGACCTCGACATCCATGGCCACCTGCGGCGGCCCTGAGTAGCTGGCGGCCCACCATCTGCCCTCGACAATGCCGGCGTTGGCCGGCTGGGGGCCCAGCGCCGACATGGAGACGTCGTTGTCGTAGGCCCATCGCGCCGATTTCGGAATCCGGTCCAAAACCACCGGCTCACCGCGCACGCTTACGATGCGGCCGGTGACGAACGGCGCGCGCAGATAGATTCCGGGCGTCAGCGGCGCGCCGAACGCGCGGGCGACCTCGGTGTCGAAAGCCGCGCCGCGGTCTCCGGGAAGGTCGGTGAACACGAGGGCCGGAGCCGTCTGCGGGGCGACCTCGGAAACCTGCTTCAGCAGGCTTGACTGGATCAGCACCACCGCCGCAAGCAAAGCGACGCCAAGGCCGATTGCCGGCGACGCTGTCCTGGCTGCCGAGTGCGGGCCAGCCAGGTTGGCGAGGCCGATGCGCAGCGGCCCGCGCGCGACGGCGCGAGCTCGTCCGGCGACCACCGCCGCCCCCCAGCCCAGCGCCCACAGCAGGCCAAACGAAACCGTCACGCCGGCGATCATGATGCCTGCCGCCAGCGGCGTTGGCGCGGTGACCACGGCCATAGCCCCGAGGCCAATCGCGGCCACCACGGCGCCCACGATCTCCGGCCCGATCTTCAGAACGCCGGAAAGGTCGCTGCGGAACAGGCTGGCAGGCGGCGTCGAACGTGCGCGGCCGAGCGGCGCGAGCGAAAAGGCCGCCGCGGACAGCAGGCCGAACGCGGCGGCCTTGGCCAGCGGCCAGGGATAGACCGCAAAGAGCGCGGGGATCGGCAGTTGGTTCTTGACCATCGCCCCGAGGACAAGCGGCGCGGCGGCGCCGACGGCGAGCCCGAGGGCCACGCCCAGCGCGGCCAGAAACCCGATCTGGATCAGGTAGACATCGCGCACCAGCGCGCCTTCGGCGCCAAGCGCCTTCAGCGTGGCGATGGCGGGCTTGCGGGCCTCCAGATAGGCGCTGACCGCCCCGAACACCCCCAGGCCGCCCGCCACGAGCGAGGCGAGACCGATGAAGCCCAGGAAATATTCCAGCTGGTCGATCAGGCGGTGGATCCCGGGCGCCGCGTCGTCGCGATCCCGAATCCGGCCGGCGCCCTTGATGGCCTGAAGGAGTACGGCTTTCGATCTTTGCAGATCGGCGCCAGGCGGCAGCGCGACCCGCGCCGTCTCGCCGAACGGCAATCCGGGCGCCAGGAAGCCACCCTGCTCCACCGCCCCGATACTGGTCAGCACCCGCGGTCCCAGCGCGAATCCGCGCGACAGCCGATCAGGCTCTTCCAGCAGCACGGCCCGGGCCGACAACGGCATGTTACCCGCCAGGAACCGGTCGCCCAGTTTGATGTGCAGGCGATCGAGCAGCGCCTGCTCGACGACCGCGCCGGCGATGCCGTCCTTTACGGCCAGCGCCTCGTCGACCGAGGCGGCGCCCTGAAGGGTGACCTTCCCGGCAAGCGGATATCCTGGACCCACGCCGCGCAGCTCGACCAGGCGCCGGTCCCCAGCGGGGGCTTCGGCCATCGCCTTGGAGGCGACGGCGAACACCACCCGGCCGGTCTTCTGCAGGGTCACGCGTTCCGCCGGCGTGAAGCGGCGCTGCTGGACGGAAATGGAGAGGTCGCCGCCCAGGATCTCGCGGGCCTGGCTGGAGAGTCCCTGGCGAAAGGCTTCGGCCGTCGAGCCCGCCGCGGCGATGGCGGCAACGCCCAGCGCCAGGCAGGCCAGGAAGATGCGGAAGCCGCGGACGCCGGCGCGCAGCTCGCGCACGGCGAACCGCAGGGAGAGCGGGATCATGCGGTGGGGACGCTTTCCCGGGCGACCCGTCCGTCGCGCAGCCGTACGGCCCGGTCGGCGCGGTCGGCCAGCACCTCGTCATGGGTGACCAGCACGAGCGCCGCCCCCGTCTGGGCGACCAGGTCGAACATCAGGTCCGCAACATGGGCGGCGTTGGCGGCGTCGAGGTTGCCCGTAGGCTCGTCGGCGAACAGCAGGGCCGGGCGTGGGGCAAGCGCGCGGGCCAGCGCAACCCGCTGCTGTTCGCCGCCGGAGAGCTGATGCGGATAGTGCCGGGCGCGGCCCGAGAGGCCCACGCGCTCCAGCCAGTCCCGAGCGATGGCGCTGGCGTCGCGCTTGCCGTCGATCTCCAGCGGCGCGGCGACGTTTTCCTCGGCTGTCATGTTGGGCAACAGGTGGAAGGATTGGAACACCAGGGAGATCCGTCCCCGGCGCAATCGCGCGCGACGGTCTTCGTCCAGCTTGGCGAGGTCCTGCCCGAACAGGAGCACGCGCCCGCCGCTGGGCTGTTCCAGCCCGGCGGCGACGGCGATGAGCGAGGATTTTCCGCACCCTGACGGGCCAACCAGCGCCACACGTTCGCCTTGACCGACACGCACATCAAGGCCGCGCAGGATTTCGACCGGTCCGGCGGCCGACGGCAGGGTCAGCGAGACGTTCTCCATGACCAGCGGATCGGCGGTGGCGTCGGACAAGCGTGGCCTCGGGCGTTTGAGTGGGGCAGACGATCCCCTAAATAGGATAGGCTCATGGCCGATACACCCACCCCCTCGATTTCCCGCCGCCTGATGATCGCCGCCGGCCTCGCCGTCCTGCCCGCTCGGGCGCTGGCGGCGCGCGGCAAGGTGGTGACGTTGCTGGGCGATTCGATCACTGCGGGCCTTGGCCTGCCGGGCCGCGACGCCCTGCCCAACCAGCTGCACCTGGCGCTGGCGAGGCGGGGCGTGGCCAACATCGTGCGCGGCGCCGGCGTCTCCGGCGACACCACGGCCGGCGCCGCGGCGCGTATGGACTTCTCGATCCGCCCGGACAGCGCCGTCGTGGTGGTGGCGTTGGGCGGCAACGACCTGCTGCAAGGCCTGGAGACGCGGACCACGCGGGCCAACCTCGATCGCATCCTGACCCGACTGGCGGCGCGACACATGGGCGTGGTGATCGCCGGTATCCACGCGCCGCCGGAGCTCGGACGCGGCTATGCGCAGGACTTCGACGCCGTGTTCGCCGATCTCGCGAGGGCGCATGGCGTAGCGCTCTACCCGGACCTGCTGGCCGGCGTGGGCAGGAATCCGGCGCTCAAGCAACCCGACGGGATCCACCCCAACGAAAAGGGTGTGCTGATCATCGCCAGGGGTCTGGCCCCCGTGGTGGCGAAGGTGCTGGCGGTCCGGCCTTAACCACCGCCGGCCGGCGGCCGCTTGGCGATCCGCCGCAGCATCGTCCAGGCCGCCAGCGCCCAGGCCCCGCCCAGCGACCAGCCGGCCAGCACGTCGCTGGGCCAGTGGACGCCCAGGTAGACGCGGCTGAAGCCGATGGCGAACACCAGGATGCCGGCCAGAACGACAACCATGACCTTGGTCCCGCGGTTGGGCTCCAGGCTGGCAATCAGCACGGCGAGCGTCAGATAGGTCGCCGCCGACAGGGTGGAATGCCCGCTCGGGAAGCTCGCGGAATAGACGTAGCTGCCGTGCGGGACGAGGTCGGGCCGAGGTCGGGCGTAGAGGCTCTTGGCGACTTCGCTGGAAATGTTGGCCAGCAGGACCGTCGCCGCCAAAACCAGGGCGTGGCGCCTGCGGCCATGGAACAGGAAAGCCGCGACGGCCACCACCGTCACCAGGGTCACAACCGTAAAGCCACCCAGCGCGGTGACGTCGCGCATGGATTCCTCGAACGATCGCGAGCCGATCGGATCCCCGGGATTGGTGGGGTTGCGCAGCGCGAGCAGCACCTGCCGGTCGAGAGCGGCCGTATCCCCCTCGCCCACTTCACTGGCGACGTTGAAAAAGGCCCAAAGGGCGCCCGCCAGGCCGATCACCAGGATCAGGGCGCGGCTTTCGATGCGGCGGAGAAGGTTCAGCACGGGCGCTCCCAAGGCGAGGCTCGCCCGTGGCTATAGCGCTCAGATCGCCTTGGCGATCCCTTCCGCACGCGGAGCGGCGCGAAGGAGGCGCTCCACCTCGGCCTCCGCGGCCGCGCGGCTTGGATCGGCGCCGCCGGCTACCGTGACGCCGTCTTCGTCATAGACGCTCCAGCGCCATCCGGTTTCCACCTGGCTGAGCGAGTAGGCGAGCGACGACTGTTCCGGCATTGCACAAACTCCGTCCACGGCGGCTCAACATGCAAGAACCGAGGAGGTTTCACCGCGACGCAACATTTTCGCCGCGTTGCCACATACGTGATCAGCTATGTGGTCCGGCCGACTGTGACCGCCCGGCTCTTGATCGACGTCCTTCGCTCAGGCGCCGTGATCGAGCAGGTCGCGGCTCGCCTCACGCACCGTGGCGCACCCTGTGAGGATCATCGCCACCGCCAGCTCCGAGCGCAGGATGCCCAGCATCTTCGTGACCTGAGCCTCCCCGCCCGCGCCCAGCGCATAGGCCCAGGCCCGGCCGACGAAACAGGCCTTCGCCCCCAAAGCCATCGCCTTCAGGACGTCGAGGCCCGAGCGGATGCCGCCGTCCATATAGACCTCCAGGTCGGCGCCGACCGCGTCGACGATCGCCGGCAGGGCCGAGATCGACGAACGCACGCCGTCGAGCTGGCGCCCGCCATGGTTTGAGACGATGAGCCCCTGCGCCCCGGCTTTCAGCGCGTCCCTGGCGTCCTGCCGATCCAGCACGCCCTTGACCACAATCGGTCCGTCCCAGACCTCCCGGACCCAGTCCAGATCGGCCCAGGTGACCGAGCGGTCGAAATTCTTGGCAATCCACGACAGGAAATCGGTCACCCGGCGGCTTTCGGTGACCGCGCCCGCGACCGACCCCAGGGTGTGCGGCCGGCCATGGACCATCAGGTCCCAGCTCCAGGCCGGATGGGTGACGCCGTCCCAGGCGGTGTTGAGCGCGCCCTGCAGGCCGCTGGACCCCGTGAACCCGGACCGCGTGTCGCGATATCGCGCGCCGGGGATCGGCAGGTCGACCGTGAATACCAGCACGGGGCAACCCATCGCCTTGGCCCGCTCCAGCAGGCTCTTCATGTAGCCACGGTCCTCGAGCATGTAGAGCTGGAACCACGGGGCGACGCCGGTCGCGGCGACCTCCTCCACCGAACATACCCCAACCGTCGACAGGCAGAACGGAACGCCGGCCGCCGCGGCCGCGCGGGCGGCCTGCGCCTCGCCGCGGCGGGCGTACATACCGGCCATGCCGACAGGGGCGAGGCCGATGGGCATGTCCATCTGCTGGCCGAGGGTCTCGATGCTCATGTCCAGTTTGGACATGTCGCGCATCACCCGCTGTCGGAGCGCGATAGCCTCGATGTCGGCCACGTTGCGGCCGAGCGTCGCCTCGGCGTAGGAGCCGCCGTCGATGTATTCGAAGAAGATGTTCGGCAGCCTGCGGCGGGCAAGCTCCCGAAAGTCCGACACCGACGCCGCGCGCATGACCCCTCCTGGACTGTGGCCTGGAGTTGGACCGGAAGCCCGGCCCGGCGCAAGCCTCAGGCGGACGCGGATGTCGGCGTAGCAGCCTGCGCGTCTGGGCGCGGCCCCATCATAATCCACACCTGATGGGCGCGGGCCAGCAGTTCGCCGTCCATGGTGAAGAGTGCGACGCCGGCGGTTTCCTTGCGGCCTTCGCGTTCGAGCGGCCAGGCGGTGATAATGTACTCGTGGCCCGCGGGCGGCCGGCGGAGCACCTCGCCGGTCATGGTGCCCAGCAGCGCACCGTGGCGGCCCTCCTTGGCGATCCAGGCGAAGACGCCCGGACAGTCCAGTGCGGCCCAGATCACCTCCGTCGGCACCAGGCCCTGCGGATCGGCGAAATTCATGTGCGGGGTCCACCCGCAGGCGACATGGCCGGCCGGAGCTCCGGCGATCTGGCCCGCGAACACCCGCAGACCATCGCCATCGGTCCGCTCCGGACCGCAGCAGAAGCAGGTGGGGTGTACTCGCTGGGTGTGGCCCAGGTAGTTCTCCGACGCGATCTCGGCGGCCTTCAGCGTCGGGGGTTCCGGCGGACTGGGCAGCAGGGCCGGATCGCCTGGCTCGCCCTTGCCGACCAGGGCGCCATCGGCGTCGGTCAGCAGCATGGCTCCTTCTTCCAGGCGCAGGTCCATGCGGTGGCCCAGGGGCACGCGGGCGCGCAGCATGGCGGTTGCAGCGCCCTCGAAGTCCTTCGCCAGGACACCGCAGACATAGCCGCCATTTCCGGAATCCGGAGGCCCGCAAAACTGCGGGGCGATCGTGATCTTGGCCACGAAGGAATGCTCTCTCGTAAAATGACTCAAACCAATGGCGCAGCTTGTCCAACGAACCGCGATGCAACGGAAGCTCAAAATCCCGGCATGCGCCGTTGGAGCGCGCCGCTGGCCGCGCTAGTTATGCCTCCAAGCCGCCGGCGGCGGATTCGAGACGACGACTTTTGAGGAGAACACGGTGAGCGAGCGGATGGAACGGCCCTGGGCTCTGATGCGCCATCACGCCGGCTGGGCGGACGTCTTCCACATCGAGACCGAGAGCGCCGACTCCATCTCAGGCTTTTATCCGGACCGCGACACCGTGGGCCCGCCGGTCACCTATTCCGTCCGGGCTGTCCTAGCCCGCTTCCCCACACTGGAGGCCGCCCGCTCGGCCCGTGAGGGCGCGGTCTCAGAATGGCGCAAGCATGACGCCGGCGTGCAGGAGGCCGAGGTCAGGCTGCGCGAAGCCGAAAAGGCCCGCGAGGACGCTTGGCTGAAATGCCTGCGCGACGCCGCCGAGCGCTGATTTATATCGACTTCAGGTACTTGCGGAACCCACGGATGGTCCATTGCAGGGCAGTGATTGGCGCTGATCAACGCCAGAACGCCTCCACCGCCGTGAGAGCTCCCGTCTTCAGTATCGAGGCTTCGCTCCCGACTACATCCTGAAGCCCTTGGAGACCCACCAGGCGAATCCGACCGCCACCAGGGTCGCCACGGCGGCGCGCCACAGGGGGGCGAAGACCAGACCCGGGTCCTTGGCGACCTTCTTCCAGCCGGTGACCATCGGTCCGATCAGATTGTCACGCTTGTAGACCAGATAGAAGGCCACGGCGGTAAGGTGCAGGACCACCAGCACCTGCAGGGCCGTGAAACTCCACTCATGCCACCCCGCGATCAGCCGGCCGGTGTCGAAATCGACGCGATCGGAGAGCTGCCCGGCCTCGAAGGCATCGACGTCCACGGCGAAGAGGCCGGTGACCACCTGCACGACCAGCACCGCCAGCAGCGCCAGCACGCTCCACGCGCCCAGCGGATTATGGCCCGGCGTGAAGCCGGAGGCGCGGTGCGGCAAGGCGCGCAGGTAGGCGAATGTGGCCGCCGGCCCCCTGACGAAGCTGGCGAACCGGACGTTGCCCGAGCCCGCGAAACCCCAGATCAGCCGGAAGACCACGAGGCCCATCACGCCGTAGCCGCTCCAGCGGTGCCACTCGAGGTGATCGTACTCCGCCGCCCACCAGGAGAAGCCGATCAGGGTGACCAGCCCCCAATGAACCAGGCGGACGGGCGCGTCCCACAGCCGGGCGCGAACGGCTGCGCTCCCCGAAGCCGCGCCGCCGTCCGCCATGCCCTACTTCTTCTCGGGCACGCGATACTTGTCGTGGCAGCCCTTGCAGGAGCCGCCGACCGGGCGGACCTGCGCCTTGATCGCCGCGATGTCGCCAGCCGCGGCGAGCTGCTGGAACTTGGAGGCTTCCACCTGGAACTTGTTGGCGGCGGCGGCGAAGCCGGCCGCGTCGCTCCACACCTCGGCCTTGGCGTCGGTCTTCACGCCCGACTCAGGACCGCTGCCCTTAGGGAACCAGCTGGGCAGGGCCGTGGACGACGCCTTGATCTTGAGGGCGTTGCTCGCGATCAGCGCCTTGTCGGGCGCATCCTTCTTGAGCTCGTCGTTGATCGCCTTGAAGGCCGCACCCTGGGCCTTGAAATTGTCGTGGCGCGCCCAGGCCGCCTTGCCGCCGGGAGACTTGGGCGGCGCGCCCTCGTGACCCTCGTGCGCGAGCGCGGCGCCGGCCGCGAGCGCGAGGCCCGCCGTGAGCGCCAGAACGGCGGTGAACTTGTTGAGCGCCATCGAGCGTCCTCTTCTGGAAACCGCAAGCTGGCGGCAGCGCGACTGTGACGGTTTCACCCGCGAGGCGTCAACGGGCCTTGGACCTTACCGGCCGCGCGCTGGCCACCGGCGCGCCCTGGGCGGCGCCCTCGGCTAGCAGGGCCTGGCAGTTGGCGTTCTTGGCGAGGCCCGCGTCGATGAACGGCAGGATCACAGCAAGCGGCGACAGCACGGCGGCCAGCGCGAGGCCAACGCCGCCCTGGCCGATCGCCTTTCCGGTCTGGACGCCTATCTTGGGGGCCAGCAGCGTCCCGCCGACCGTGATCGGCAGATCGACCCGCACGATCTGGAATTTCTTCGGATGGCCCTCCAGAGCGAAATTGAGCCGCTCGGTGTCCATGTCGATCGTACCGTGACCGGTGACCAGGGTCGGGCCGGTGTCGAAGACGATGTTGCTGGCGTTGAGGACGCCGTTCTTCGCCTCGAACCGCGCCACGCCGCAGCGGATCGGCACGGTCTGCGTATCCTTGTTGAACAGCAGGCCCAGGCCCTTGATGACGTTCACGCCCATCAGCTGGGCGATGGACTCGCGGATCTCGCCGCCGGGCGCCACCAGCATCACCTCGCCGTTGGCGTTGGCGAACGCTTTGTGAACGGAATCGCCGGTGGCGGTCAGCCGGGCGCGGCCGACCAGCGAACCGGCGTAGGGCGTCGAACCCTGGAAGGTCACCGGCACGAGCTGTTCCAGTCGGCCGTTAGCAAGGCGCAGGTCGAGGTCGGTGACCGGGTGCGCCTTGCGGGCGTCGAGCTGGACGTAGCCGGACACCCGCCCCTGCGGCAGGTCGAGCGCCAGCGGCTCGGCCCGCAGCAGGCCGGCCGTGAGGCTCACCTTGGCCGAGGCGGCCTTCAGATGGATCGGCGCATCGCGGATCGAAAGCGCCTTGAAACTCACATCCGCGTCGATGGAGCGGAAGCGGTCGGTGTTGAGCGTGGCGTCCGGCATCAGCGTCTGCTTGCGGGCCATGTCCCGCGCCACGACCTTCTGGTCGGCCGAGGCGGTCTCGCCGGGCTTGGTCGAAGGCGCGCCGCCAAAGATCGCGCCCAGGTCGTCGAAATCGAGGCTTCGCGTGGTGAGGTCCGCCTTCAGCAGCGGCCGATCGCCGCCGAGCGTCACCGAGGCATCGCCGGCCAGGTCGCTGTCGCCGACGCGGCCGCCGAGGCCGGCGACGCGCCAGACCTGAGCATCGCGCGACACCCGGCCATGCAGCGCATAGGGCGGCGTATTCGGCAGGGCGATGCCGGTGATGGCGTAAAGCTCCGACAGGTCCGGCCCGCGCGCGGAGATGTTCATATAGAACTGGCTGAGATCGAACGGCTTCGGCACCGCGCCGCGGGCGCTGACATAGGTGTCTCCGGCCCGCAGGTCGACGTCGAACGGATAGGGCTTTCTGCGGTCGATGTTGAGAAGCGGGCCACCGGTGACGGCGAGATTGAACGGCTGCCGGTTCAGCGTGCCGGAGCCGGTGATCTGGAAGCCCTTGTTGGCGAGGCCCTGCTGTTCCGCCGCATTTATTGTTCCCGAGAACCGGAGGCTCCGCTTGGCGTCCTCGTACGTCAGCTTGCCGTCATTGATGATGAAGTCGCGGATCGGCGGCAGGCGCAGCGGCTGGTCCTTCTTCGTCCCGTCCGAGAAGTCCCAGGTCATGCGGCCCTGCGCGTCGCGGAACAGGCGCACAGTCGGATGGTCGAAGCGCAGCAGGGGCAGGTCTACGTGGCCGATCAGCAGCGGCAGCAGACGGATGCGCACCGCGATCCGGTCGATATCGGCCAGGCCGTCCTTCGGCGCCCATGTGGGATTGGCCACATGGACGCCATCCACTGTGGCGCTGGGCTGCCAGGACCACAGGTTGGCGTTGAGGTCGCCGGTGATCGTCACTTCGCGGTGCATCCTGGCCGAAGCGATGCTGGCGACCGGTCCGCGGAACCAGTTCCAGTCCCAGATGGCGAAGAGGATGGCGACCAGCACCGCCAGGATGGCCAGCACGCCGCCCGACCAGGCAAGCGTCTTGCGGCTGGGCCTGCGGAACAACAGGCGCAGCCGGGCTGACTGTGAGCGGCTGTCTGAAACGCGATTTGAGGTCACGGGGGAACCAACGCGCGAACCGGCGATAGGGGTCCGCCCTAGTGGGTGACGCCGCGCCCTGATACCGCCGCCCGGGCTGTCCTGGCGATGATCCGCAGGTCGAAGGCCAGCGACATCCGCTGCAGGTACTCCGCGTCGAGCCGGACCTTCTCGGGAATGGGGATCTCGTCGCGCCCGTTGACCTGGGCCCACCCAGTCAGGCCGGGCCGCAGTCCGGCGACGCCGGCCGCCCGGCGCAGCGCCACAAGATCATCCTGGTTGAACAGCGCCGGCCGCGGTCCCACCAGGCTCATGTCGCCTTTCAGGATGCTCCACAGCTGGGGCAGTTCGTCGAGGCTGGTGCGCCGCAGGAACCTGCCGATCGGCGTCACCCACTGGTCAGGGTCGGTCAGCAGGTGGGTGGCGACCTGGGGCGTGTCGGTGCGCATGGTGCGGAACTTCGGCATGGCGAATAGGCGCTCGTTGCGCCCCACCCGCCGCGACCAGTGCAGCGACGGGCCGGGACTGCCCAGCACAACCGCCAGCGCCGCCCAGGCGAAGAGCGGCGACAGCAGGATGAGGCCCGCCAGGGCTGCGACGATGTCGATCGCCCGCTTCAAGTCCGCTCCCCCCGCGCGCCGCGCGACATGCGGCGGCGGGTCGGTTGTAGGCGCAGCCCCAAGGCCGCGCCAAGTCACTCGGCGGTGGGGGCGCTCTTCGGCGTCGGCTTCTTCGGCTTCGGCGCAGCCTTCGCCACGATCTCGGGCGACATGGCTTCGAGCACTGGCGATATCGGGGCGGACTCGCCGCCGACGGGCTCGGGCGCCAGGTCGATCAGGTCGTCGGCGATCGGCGCGGGCACGGTCTCTTCAGCGAAAGCCTCGACGGTTTCCGTGGCGGCTTCCACCACCGGCTCGATCGCGGCGGGCGCCTCGGCAACCGCGTCCAGCGCCGGCTCCGCGGCGGCTTCCATGAGGGCCGGCGCCTCTTCGATGACGTCCAAGCGCGGCTGGGCAGCCGCCTCGATCACCGCGGGCGCCGCTTCGATGGCTTCGACGACCGGAGCCGCAAGGGCTTCCACCGCGGTTTCGACCTCCACGGTGGCCGCCTCGGCCGCGCCGAACACCGCCTCGAGGTTGGCGGGGCGGGCCCAGCGGGTCATCCACCACCAGGCCGCGCCGCTGACCGCCGCGCCGGCGAACAGCCCCCACAGCGGCGACATCGCGCCGACCGGGACGCGGATCAGCGCCTGGGGGTCCTTGGTGATGGCGGAAATTTCGGTCTCACCGGCGATGGGCATGGCGAGGTCTCCTGCTGCGGATTGTGCGGCGCAGCATATCATGCCTCGCGATCTCGCAACTGCGAAACTTCGTGAACTTTCGGTGATCTTGTGGACCGCCCGATTTACGGGCGCCCGGCGTCCTAGAAGAGGCCCTGCCAGTCCCAGCCAATCCCGAAGCTGGCGCCCGCCAAGAGGCCGAGGATCACCGCGGCCGTCGCCAGGGTGCTGTTGCGCGTCATGGCTGGAAAGCCCGAGGCCACGCGCGCGGTTCCTCTCAGACGGCGTAGACCCGCGCCGAGCCGCCCTCGCCGAGGGTCCCCGCCGTCCATGCGCAGAGAGCCTCGAGATCGGCCGCCATACCCTCAGGCGCGCCCAGCAGCAGCAGCGCGCAGCCGTTCATCTTCATCGGATCGGTCAGCGGGCGTATGCGGGTCTCGGCGATCAGCGCCGGCGCCTCGATCACATCCTCCAGGTCGCGCAGCAGGCCATCGAACGTCTCCAGATCCTTGAGCGGAAGCCAGACCAGCGCCTGGGCCTCGCGGTTGCGGCGGCGGACGGCGGCCAAGGTCTCGACGATCTGGCGATAGTCGTCGGCGCGCTCGAACGGCGGATCGATCAGCACCAGCGCCCGGCCGGACGGCGGTGTACGGGCCACGGCGGCGGCATAGCCGTCTGCGCAGAGGGTGGCGACGCTGGACCGCGCCTTCATCAGCTCGCGCAGGGCCGCATGCTCGTCAGGGCGCAACTCGCAGGCGAGGTAGCTGTCCCTCGGCCCCAGGGCCTCCGCGATCAGCCAGGGCGAACCCGGGTAGCGGCGGATCTCGCCAGAAGGGTTGAGCGCCTTCACGGCGGCGATCAGCGGCGTGAAGGCGGCCGGCGCATCGCGCGCCGCCATCAACCGGGCGATCCCGGCCTCGGCCTCGCCGGACTTCTTCGCCTCGACGCCCGCAAGGTCGTACAGGCCGCGACCGGCGTGAGTGTCGATGACGGTGACTGGCCCCGTCCCGCCCCGGGCCAGGAGCCGCAGCAGCGCCGCGTGCTTCACCAGGTCGGCGAAATTTCCGGCGTGGAAGGCGTGGCGATAGTTCAACCTGTCGACTCTCAGAAACCCGGCTCCGCATATCACGTTGCCGCGGCACAGGCGGAAGGCATTCAGGATGCGGGGCGACGGGCGCGCCTTCGCACCGGCGGCGCCGCGTTTTCTGGAAACCGCTCGAGCTAGCCTTCCGCGGCGTCCGCCGCCTAATCTCCCGCCAACGAGGCGTGGGGGAACCGCGCAGACCTTCGGAGGACAAGGACCATGCTCCCGCAGCGGCTGCGCTTCGGCGCCTTCATCGCGCCCTTCCATCCCATCGACGAGAACCCGACGCTGGCCATCCAGCGCGACCTGGAACTGGTCTCGTGGCTGGACCAGCTGGGCTATGACGAGGCCTGGATCGGCGAGCATCACTCGGCCGCCTACGAGCTGATCGCGAGCCCCGAGGTGTTCATCGCCGCCGCGGCCGAGCGGACAAGGCATATCCGCCTGGGGACCGGGGTCTCCTCCCTGCCCTACCACCACCCGCTGATGCTGGCCGACCGGATCAACCAGCTCGACCACATGACCCGCGGCCGGGTAATGTTCGGGGTCGGCCCCGGCGCCCTGGTCTCAGACGCCTTCATGATGGGCATCCCTGTCGCAAAGCAGCGCGACCGCATGGACGAGGCCCTGGGCTGCATCGTGCGCCTCCTGCGCGGCGAAGAGGTCACCCACAAGTCTGACTGGTTCGAACTGGACAAGGCGCGCCTTCAGATGACGCCCTACTCGCGGCCGTCGGTGGAGATTGCGGTGGCCAGCCAGGTCTCGCCTACCGGCGCGCGGGCGGCGGGACAGCACGGGGTCGGCCTGCTCTCGCTGGGCGCAACGTCCACTGGCGGCTTCAATGCGTTGAAGTCGAACTGGGCGATCGCCGAGGAACAGGCCGCCCAGTACGGCAAGACCATGGACCGCAACGCCTGGCGCCTGGTCGGTCCCATGCACATCGCCGAGACCCGCGAACAGGCAATGGAAGACGTTCGCTTTGGCCTCGACAAGTGGATCTACTACTTCCGCGAGATCGCCAACCTGCCAATCGTACCGGACGGTGACGACCCGGTGAAGGCGATGGTCGACACGGGCTTGGCGGTCATCGGCACGCCGGAAGACGCCGCGGCGCGTATCCAGCAGCTGGTCGATGAGAGCGGCGGCGGCTTCGGCGCCTTTCTGTTCATGGCCCACAACTGGGCCAACTGGGGCGCGACACAGAAGTCCTACGAGTTGATGGCGCGCTACGTCTTTCCGAAATTCCAGAACCTCAACGACAACCGCACGGCCTCAATCGGCTGGGTGAAGGAGAACAAGGAAGCCTTCACCACCGAGGTTCGCGGCGCGGTCGGCGCGCGCATCGTCCAGCACATGATGGAAAAGGGCGCCGAAAATATCCGCCCCGAGATCGTCGCAATGATCACCGGCGCGGCCGAACCGCCGAAAGTCGGCGGCTAGGTTGCCGAGGCCGGACGCCAACAAGCTCGGCCTTAACGGTGTCGCAGGCTTTATCCCCGTACAGACTGCACAGTAGGCGCGAAGTCGCCGCGAGGGCCGAAGGCCTTCGATCGGACGGGTTTAGAATGGACCTCAAGGCTTACTTCGGCCGGATTGGCTATGTGGGTGACCCGCGCGCGGACCTTACGACCTTGCACGCCCTGCATCGCGCCCACCTGCTGGCCATCCCTTACGAGAACCTGGACGTCCAGCTAGGCCGGCCCGTCGGCCTCGATTCTAGGGCCGCCTTCGCAAAAATCGTCACCCGCGGCCGCGGCGGCTGGTGCTACGAAATGAACGGCCTCTTCGCCGCAGTTCTGGAAGAGATCGGCTTCAAAGTCACCCGTATGGCCGGCGGCGTGATGCGCGAGGTGATGGGCGACATCGTGCTGGGCAACCACCTCGTGCTGATGGTCGAAGTCGACGAACAACCATGGATCGCCGACGTCGGGTTTGGCGACGGCAGCCTGGATCCGTTCGTCCTGCGGGCCAGCGCGTTTTCGGTCGAGGGCTTCCGCTTCGGCCTGTCGCGGCTGGACCGCATGTGGTGGCGGTTCCAGAACCACCCGCAGAGCGGCTCGCGCTCGTTCGACTTCATCCCGGAGCCGACCCTGCCAGGCGTGTTGGCCGCCCATTGCGAGTGGCAGCAGACCGCGCCGGAATCGAGCTTCGTGATGAACCTCATCGTTCAGCGGTTCACCGGCCAAGAGATCCTTCAGCTTCACGGCCGGGTTCTGCGTTCCGTGCGGCCGGACCGGAAACGCGAGCGCGTCCTGGCCTCGGCCGACGATCTGGTGCGGGTGCTGAGCCGCGAGTTCGGCCTCGATGTCCCCGAAGCCGCTGACCTGTGGCCGCGGATCGTTGCGCGTCACGAGGAGCTCTTCGGCGCGCCGGCGTTCTCCGATGCCCGCAAGCCCGCAAGGCTGATCCGTGCGGCTCCGCGGACACCGGCCATCGCAGTCACGCCGAAACCGCGCCCGGAAGGGCCGTCCGCGCCTCAGCGGCGATAGGCGAAGCCCACGCGGAAGGTGCGCGGCGCGGCGAAGCTCTCGACGCCGTCCGCCGTCTCGCCGACCTCGATCTTCGCACCGCCCAGATTCTCGGCGGCCACATAGACCTCCGAGCCAGGCCCCACCGACCAGGCTGCGCGCGCATCGACGCTGACGCCCGCCGCCAGAACGCGGCTGTTGAGGTCGTCTTCGAAACGGGCGCTCTCGTAGCGCAGGTCGCCTGAGACGTTGAGCTTGTCGCTCGCCTGCCAGTCGAACCCGCCGGTCACCGTGAGCTTCGGGGTCTGGGCGGGCCGCAGGCCGGTGAGCTGGCGCGCGGTCGCGCCGCCGTCGACGCGGGCGTGGGTGTAGGCATAGGCCGCGCGAACAGTCAGCGCCTCGCCAAGGGCGCCCGACGCCTCGCCCTCCAGGCCCCAGGCCCTGATTTCGCCGGTGTTCTGCCGCCGGCGAAGGGTGCCGCCCGCCGGGACGAAGCCCGCCGTCGGGAAGGTCCCCGGACCGATGCCGATGGTCACGTTCGCGATGGGATCCTTCAGCAGGTTGTAAAAGGCCGTGGTCTGCCAGCGCACCGGGCCGTCGCCGCCGATGCCGGCCTCGAAGCCCCGAAGTTTCTCGGGTTTCAGCAGCGGATTGGCCTCGGTGATGTCATTGCCGACCCGGAATGGCCGGTGCAGCTCGTTGAGGGTCGGGGCGCGGAAACCCGCATAGGCGGCCGAGCGGAGCCAGAGGCTGTCCGACAGGCTGTAGCGCACGCCGATGCGCCCGGTCGGCAGGGTCCCGTCGGCGTCGGCGGCCGGGGCGTTCAGCGTGGTGACGCCGGTGGCGAGCACATATTCGCGGCGCTGGGCGCCGGTGGACGACCAATGGTCGGCCCGGACTCCGCCGGTGACGATCCAAGGGCCCTGATCGTAGGCGGTTTCCAGATAAACCCCGCCCACGAAGGTCTTGCCGCCGGCGTCGCGACCCATGGTGAAGAGGTTCGAGACCACCCGGAATCGCTCGTGCTCCGTGCCGTCGGTGGCGCGGGCGTCGGCGCCAAGCTCCCACGTTGCGACGCCCCAGCGGCCCTGCAGGGCGGCGTTGACGCCGTACCCTTGAGCCGGCGTGGAGTATTGGAGATTGGCGGGGGTGACCGTGGCGCGGCTGGCGGCCACGGCGACGGAGCTGTTGGCCAGGTCGCTGGCGCGGGCCCAGGCCTGCAGACGCCAGCCGCCGACGCCCTCGCCGGCGGGCTTGGCCAGGGTCAGCGTCGCCGACGCGCCGGAGGCAGTGGAGCGGGCGCCCAGCAGACCTGCGCCGCGGCGCTCGTTGAACACGCCCAGGCGGGCGGCGGCCTGGACGCCGTCGACGTCGTGCTGGACCCGGAAGGCGAACGACTGGGCCACGAGATCGGTCTTGCGGTCCGCAGCCCCCGCGCGGGCGCCGCGGACCGGAACGTAGCCGTCGTTGCTCTCGGCGGACGCGGTGACCAGCAGGCCCGGTCCACCGCCCGAGGCGGCGATACGGTAGCCGTTCCGCTCGGCCGCCGAGATGTCCAGCGCCGCCAGACCCGCGCGCGCGCCGCGCTCCTGCAAAGCCACGACCCCGGTCAAAGCGCCCGCACCGTAGGGGCCCGCGCCCGCGCCGCGTACGATGGTCGCGCCTTCGAGGCCCTCGGTAGGCAGCGCCGTCCAGATCACCCAGCCGCCGAAGGGATCGTTCACCGGCGCCCCATCCAGCGTCACCAGCGCGCGGCCTGCACCCGACGGGGCGATCGAGCGCAGCGACAGGCCCTGGGTGGTCGGGTTGGCGCCGGCCGAACCTGTGCGGCGAAACAGCGACACGCCCGGCGCCTGTTTCAGCGCTTCGTCGAGGCGCGGCGTCCCCTTCAGGATTTCCGGGCCGATCTGCACGGCGCTGAACGCCGCCTCGCCGCCCAGCGGCGCAAGCCTCGGCGGATAGACGACGACGACCTCGACACTGGCGGGCGGCGGCGGCGTTACGGGCATGCTGTGCTCTTTTGAATATCGGGGATGCTGGGCATCGGCGGGCGATAGGGCTATCCAGCCGCCATGCGCAGCGCAACAGCCAAGGTGGCTATCGTGACCGGAGCCGGCAGCGGTATCGGTCGGGCTGTGTCCCTGGCGCTACTGCGGGCGGGCTGGTCGGTGGGCCTGGCGGGGCGCAGGGGCGAGTTGCTGGAGGAGACCGCCGCGCTGGCGGGCGAAGCCGGGGCCCGGGCCCTGCCCCACGCCGCCGACGTGTCCGACCCGGCATCGGTCGCCGCGCTGTTCGACGCAGTGCGCGAGCAGTTCGGGCGGCTGGACCTGCTGTTCAACAACGCCGGAACCGGCGCGCCGCCCGTGCCTCTGGAAGAGCTCTCGATCGAGCATTGGCGGCGGGTCGTGGACATCAATCTGACCGGCGCCTTCCTCTGCACCCAGGCGGCGTTCCGCCTCATGAAGACGCAGGACCCGCGCGGCGGACGGATCGTCAACAATGGCTCGATCTCGGCCCATGTCCCGCGCCCGCGCTCGGTCGCCTATACCGCCACCAAGCATGCGATCACCGGCCTCACCCGCTCGACGTCGCTGGATGGCCGCGCCTACGGCCTCGCCTGCGGCCAGATCGACATTGGCAACGCCGGAACTGAGATGACCCGGGCCATGAGCAAGGGCGTCATGCAGGCCGACGGATCCATGGCCGCCGAGCCGGTGATGGACGTGGGCGCGGTGGCCGACGCCGTGCTCTACATGGCCGGCCTGCCCCTGGAGGCCAACGTCCAGTTCATGACCGTGATGGCGACGGAGATGCCCTTTATCGGGCGCGGCTAGGCTGGATTGCCGCCATAGCGCCTACCTCCGCCAGGATTTTGTGCATCGCGGCAAATTCCTTTTGCAGTGCAATGTAACCGTTGGTCACTTTCAAATGGCCTGACACCTTGTGGTCAGGCGCTCAGGTCGACGTCAGTATCCGACCACCGCCTAGAGGAACGCTGCGAAAGGGGTTGGAAGCATCCTCAATCCGGAACCGAGACACATGATCCGCATCGCCACCCTCGCGGCCGTCGCCGCGGCACTCATCGCCCTCCCCGCGAGTGCACAAACCGACTCCATCCGCATTTCCACCACCGGCAAGTCGCCCGATCAGCTCCATGCTGAAATCACCCGGGCGGCAGAGACGCTCTGCAGCCGCGAGATGCTGAGCGCCACCTTTCTTATCGGCGCCTACGCAGACTGCGTGCGCAAGTCGGTGAATGTGGCGGTCGCTAAGGTTCCCGCGCTGGCCGACATGGCCAAGCCCACCCGCATGGCGGTTCGCTAGAACCCGGCGTCAGTCCGTGAACTGCGGTTCGCGCTTCTGCATATTGGCGGTGACCGCCTCGATCTGATTGGCGGACCCGATCAGCGCGCCCTGCTCGTGGCTCTCGGCGAGCAGTATCGCGTGCTGGTCGGCGTCGCCGATCAGATTTAGCAGCCGCTTGCCGCCGCGGATCGCGTCTGGGTTCTTCAAGGCGATCTCGTGGGCCAGCGCCATGGCGTCGGCCAGCGGATCCGCGCAGACGCGCGTAGCGAGGCCCATGGCCACCGCCTCCTCACCGCCAAAGATACGGCCCGTCCAGGTGAGCTCGCGCATGACGTCGTCGCGCACCAGGCCGCGCATCAGCACCATGCCGGCCATGTCGGGCACAAGGCCCCACTTGATCTCCAACACGGCCATCTTCACGTCGGCGGCGACGAAACGAAGGTCGGCGCCCAGCGCGAGCTGGAAGCCTCCGCCGAAGGCCACGCCGTGCACGGCGGCGATAACCGGCACGGGAATCTCGCGCCAGACCATGCAGGCGTGCTGGGCGCGGTTGGAGCCGCCCTGGGTGCGCTTGCGGGTGAGCAGCGCGTTCGCGGGCTCCTCGCCGCCGCCGCTCCCGCTCCGTGCGCCGGACGCCATGGCCGCGAAACTGCCCATGTCGAGCCCGGCGCAGAACGCACGGCCCTCGCCTGAGAGCACGACAGCGCGCAGGCCCTTCTCGTTCTTCAGCCGCTCTCCGGTCTCGATCAAGGCCGAGAACATGGCGTCATCCAGCGCGTTCATCTTGTCGACCCGCACCAGGCGGACGTCGGCGACGCCGCCCTGGATGTCCACCGTCACGCGGTCGTTCATCACAAACCCTCCATCAGGCCGCGCCCAGCACGTAGCCGACGCGGGGAAAATGCACGTTGATCAGGTTGAGTTCGCCGCACTCCCGCGCGACGACGATACGGTCAGGGGTGACCGAGACAAGACGCCCGGACACGGGATCGCGTCCGTAATCGTCGGCGCGGACGCTCACCGCGTCGCCAGGCTTCAGCGCTTCGACCGGATCACTGGCGGGGGCGGGACCGGGCGTGGCGGCCATGGCGACCTGCAGGGCTTCGGCCCCCGTCATCTCGCTGCGGCGCCCTTGGCCGAACGCCGCCATTCGGTCCCGCCAGGCGATGGTCCTCGGCAGGCCGGTGAGCAGCGCCTCAACCACGCGCCCGGCGGCTTTTCCAAGCCACCAGACGTTCATGTAGGCTGCGACGTCAGCCAGAGAAGGTGCTGAGCCGCCCAGATAATCGCAATCGGCAAGGCCCAGCTCGATCCAGGCCGCCTGGGCGCGCCACTGGGACTTCATCGGCCCCGCCGCAGCCTTCATCGCCGACACGTCAAACGGACGGCCGGAGAGCTTCTCCCGGTCCTCGATGAAATCCTTCGGCACGCGGTCGCCGATTTCACCGAACACCACAGCCACCGTCGCCTGGAAGAACAGGCGGTCGGCCCAGAGATTGACCGCCCAGTCTGCGCCGCGGATCAAGGCCGGCGTCGGCGCGCGAGCCTCGATCTCGGCGAGGATCACCTGGGTGTCGCAATAGACGTCGGCGCCGATCTGCATAACCGGGATGCGCCGGTAGCCGCCGGTAAGCGGTATCAGGTCGGGCTTCGGCATGATCACTGGCTGGATCACCGAGCGCCAGGCCAGGCCCTTGATGCCGAACATCACCCGCGCCTTCTCCGAGAAGGGCGAGGTGTCGTAGTGGTGCAGGATGAACTCGGCGGTCATCAGGTGAACTCCGGGGCGAAGCGGATATTGTCGCGCTCCAGGCCCTTCAGCACCACCTCGACGCCGCCGGACTTGATCATCCATTCGAGGCGATGATCGCGATACTCGCGCTTGAAGAGGCCCTTCTCGACCAGCTCGGCGACGTTAGCCATAGCCGAGGCCTTCACCATGGCCAGCACCTCGGCGACGGTCTGCGTGACCGAAGGCCGGGCGTTGGCGCGGGCCAGCCAGTCGGCGAGCCGCGACCCCTCCGGCGGCGGATGGCCGTGACCGGCCGA